>CAMKSZ010000099.1 GCA_946415525.1 uncultured Prevotellaceae bacterium
GGCTCGACACCACCCCTTGGAAATTTTCCGATTTATAGTCTGCAACCGCGTGGCTCAACCTTTGTCGTTCGACGTATTCCCGCTGTTGGCCGTAGTGGCTGTCCCCACCTTGATGAGGTCTTTTTGTGCGGTGAACATGGGCAGGAATCTCTTGCAGAAGGGGATGAGTAGGGTGAGGATGGCACTCGTCACCACAAAGGTGGTGAAAGCGAAGAAGTAACCCCTTGGCAGATGGCACTTGTCCAGCAAATAGATGACAATGGCATAAACTGGTTCGTGGAAAATCAGCAACATGATGGAGTAGCGCCCCACATAGGTCACCCAAGGGATGTGCTTGATTACTTTGGCCAAGAGTATCACGGCGACGGCTGCCAAGGCGCAGGAGGGATAGAACAAGAGGGGGTGAATCCAAAAATGGTTGGTGATGAAGTTGCATCTTCCATCTACGAGATAGGCCATCGCCAACATGAGCGGGATGACCAACAGGAGATATCTGTCCAACTTGCTTTTCCTCAATATGTTGCTATGCCTGTTGAGGAGATAGCCCAAGCAATACAGGGGAAGGGCGGTGAGGGAGGTGTCGATGAAGGCGGGCAAGTCGATGCGTTGATAGCCTAAGAATGCTCCCACGGATCCTACCGCCAATGTCAAGACGACCAAGGCCCCCACATACTTGTCGCCAAACCGCCTCGACAAGAGCATGACGGCATAGAAGAGCAAGTTGACAAGAAAAAGGCTCAGCAAGAACCACGTGGGTATGTTGGTGAATTCCTCATGATACCACCCGAGCAAGGCCTCCTTTGCCGAAACTGCCAACGTCTTGCCCACGGAAAGTCCTTTGTAGAGCATGACGGGGGTAGCCAGTACAAGATAGAAAAAGACGAAAGGAACAAGCAGTTTGTTGGTCTTTCGCTTAAAAAAGCCTAAGAAGTTCTCGTATTCCTTGAAAAACAACCCGGACAGCACAAAATAAAGCGGCATCCTGATTTTGGAAAACAAGTCCTCAAAAGGGTATTCCACCCCTATCGTCCTGAAAATATGGTACATTACGACTGCCAGGATGCAAAAGCCCTTGGCCAAGTCGATGAACTCTATTCTTGCTTTTTTGTTGGGCATAACATTGTGGTTTGCGGCGGGACATCTCGTCATCCTCCGAATGAGTGGGCAAAAATAGTAATAAATTGTGAAAAATCACGGATTGCCAAACGTTAAAATACTTTAACATTTTCGCATTGGCTATAGAAATGGTAGTTTTTCGACATGAAATATTTAATTTTGCATGACAATAAACCGAACTTTTTTGACATGGAAAGAGACATCAGTATTGACTGGCTGAAGATGTTTGCCATCTTGCTCATCACGAACTCACATTTTGCTCCCCTTTATGTAAAAGGCGAAGCACTTGCCACAGGAGGCGCTTTTGGGGTGGCACTCTTCTTTTTCTGTTCGGGTTTCACCTTGTTCCTAAAGCCGATGGGCGAAGCGAGGAATTTTTTCAACTGGTACAAGCGGAGGATTCTCAGGATTTACCCGTCTGTCTTCGCCTTTGCCGTCGTCGCCGGGTTCTTTTTCGACAAGACGTGGAGAATCGACCTCCACCGATACGACGGAGGATGGTTTATCGATTGTATCATGGTATATTACATCCTGATATTCTTCATCGGGGTGTTCTTCCAAAAGAGGTTGGGCTGGATGTTGGTGCTGAACCTTCTCGTGTTGGCGGCCT
This sequence comes from uncultured Prevotellaceae bacterium, assembly GCA_946415525.1. Classification (GTDB taxonomy): domain Bacteria; phylum Bacteroidota; class Bacteroidia; order Bacteroidales; family Bacteroidaceae; genus Prevotella. Next base: position 1,727 of record CAMKSZ010000099.1, read on the forward strand.
TCTTCCTTTACCAATACAAGGACCCCGACTTTTTCATGTACAAGGACCCGTTCCAGCGGCTTGTCTTCTTCACCTGCATGCTTTTAGGGGCGATGATGGGACAATCGACCACCAAGCCAAAGGCAAGGCCATTGCTCGACATCTCCATGTTGGTGCTGTGCACCGTATGCTATTATGGCCTTCTTGTTGTCTCCACAAAATACGGCAACCTGCTGCTCATTCAATACCTTTCGGTCTTCCCCTTGTTGGGAGTGCTATACTATTTCTACAAGATTTTTAGTGCCGAATGGGCAAAGCGCGTCTATCGTTCCTCTGTCGCCAATGTCGTCATCAGGGTGATTGGCGGCCTGTGCTTGGAAATCTACTTGGTGCAATTCAAGGTGATTACGGTGAAGTTGAACCATCTCTTCCCCCTCAACTTGCTCCTCGTCTTCATCGCCATCCTCGTCGTGGCCTATCTCACAAGGTGCCTGGCAAGGTTCTTGCTCCAAACCTTCAACGAGGCACCCTACAACTGGAAGAAAATCGTCAGCATCTATTAGCGGCCAACGAAGCCGCATGACCGAAAGGCAACCGCCTCAGCAATAGGTTCCGACATCGGCAAGGGCTATCATCTCCTTGTCGCCGGAACTGTCGCCGTAGGCATACAGCACGTAACTCTTCCGGTCGGGTTCGACCTGAAGGAACCTGTTCACCTTCTCCTGACCATAACAGTTGGGGGTGGAGAAACGTCCCGTGACGACACCGTCGGCATCCACTTCAATCTCCGTGGCGACCACCCCGTCGATGCCGGCTGCCTCGCACCACGGCTGCACCCATTCCAAGATGCTGGCGGAAACGACATACACCTTGCCCGCCTGTCGAAGATGTTGGTTCATCTTCTGTATGACGGGTTCGTTGCGCATCTTCTCTATTTCCTCGGCGAAGCGCCGACCAGTCTCCTTGAATCGGCTGTATTCCCATCCCTTGAAGAAATGCGAGAACACCTTTTCCTTGGCCTTCCCATTGGGATAGAGGTGCAGTTTCATCAGTACCAACAGAGGGGAGAAAAGCAAGAAACCGCCATAGAGGCGACGCTTACCACAGGCATACTTGATAAACTCTATCAGAGTGTCCTTGGTGGTCAGCGTCCCGTCGAAATCGAAAACGGCGATGGTCCTTTTGTCCATGTATTCCGGATGTCCCATGGTCAAAGATAAAGGATACAGGCAAACGTAAGGCCCCACCCCAAGACACACGCCTGGATGAACCTGTCTTTCAGCAACACCTTGGTGGGACTTCCGCTCTTGACATCGACGATGGTCAACTGCAGATACCGGATGATGCCGGCGAGGACGAAAATGGAAGTAACATACACATACTTGCTGTGGAATCGGGCGATGATCTCGGGCGACACAGTGTACATGATATAGCACACCATGGTGATGCTCGCAACGATGCCCAAGGCCTGGTTGATGAACGCCAAGTTGTATTGACTGACGGTGTCGCGTATCTCCACCCCATCCTTCTCAAACATCGCCACGTCGTCCCTTCGCTTGGCAAAGGCGAGGAACAAGGCGAGGAGGAAGGTCATCAACACAATCCAGTGCGACAGCACAATGCCCGTGGCACATCCACCGGCGACGATGCGGAGGACGAAGCCCAAGGAGATGATGAAGACATCGATGATGGAAACCTTTTTCAATTTCAGGCAATAGGCGATGTTCATCACGACATACAAGGCGATGACGCCCATCAGTTGCAGCATCCTTGTGGGTTCGCCATGGAACGAGACCGCCAAGACAAGGAACGAGACGACAAAGCACGCCGCCATGATGCCGTAGCCTTGTAACTTGGAAATCTTTCCACTTGCGATGGGCCTCAGCCTCTTCTTGGGATGGCGCCTGTCGGACTCCACGTCGTAGATGTCGTTCAGGCAATAGATGCCGCTGGAGGCGAAACTATATGCAAAGAACACGCAAATAGCCATGAGCACCAAATCCAAGTGCGTCAGTTTCCCGTCAAAGAAAACAGGCAAAAACACAAAGAAGTTTTTAACCCACTGTTGAGGGCGCAGGAGTTGAATGACCGATTTCATCTTCGCTGAGATTGTATTTATAAAGGTTGGGCGTGACTTTTTCCAACATCCCCCTCTTGCAGAAACGCTCCATGTTGTATTTGTTTCTCGGGGAGTCGGCGACAAAGTAGATGGCATCCACCACCGAAGCATACGAATCCTTCAGTTCTTTCATGAGCCTGGCGACGTCTTTCTCGTCTTCCACCAATGCGTCGGACAAGATACGAATCACTTGGCTCTTGCTTGAGAGTTTGACGGACTTGCCGTGTGACGAGAGTTGATAGCCGTCGGGAAGATACATGGAGGCGAGCCAGCCTCGCGTGCCCCACTCCAACATCTTCAAGGTGGGGTCTTTCACTGTGGCAAGCGCCTCCTTCAGTTCCGAGCGCTCGCGCGCGATGGCGCACTTGTTGTCGTGGATGTACAGAGGATAGAACAGTTGTCCCGAACCCAGCATTTTCTCGTCCAGCGTCGGGATGTATTGTCCGGCTCCCACACCCACCGCGACGGTGCCAAAAGAAACCTTCTTGGAACCAAAGGTGGCGACGGACCCGCCATTGTAGAGGACGTCCTTCTCGAACCAAGGCTTCGATTCAGGGATAATCCTGACGGAAAGGGTGTAGAACGCAATGACGAGACAGGCGCACACCCATTGCAGCCATCTCCTTCCTCTAACAAGGTCGTCCAGCAGCGAGAATGCCCTCACACCAGCGATGATGACAAACGGGGCAATGTAGAGGTAGTGCTTCGAGGCGCATCCCATCGACCGGTAAATGTAATGCTGGAGGACGATGGGCAGCACGACGAGGAACAACTCCTTCCACAACCTTTTCTTGACAATGGCGCAAATGCCGACAGGCAGCAACAGCAGATACGACAGGGAATAGAAGCCGAAAATGGCGAGCAACACCTGCTGCGAACTGATGGTGTTGCTCCAGTAAGCATAACCGCCGAGAGACTGGAGCACAGGGGCTTTCAACAGCCAGAAGCCTGTCAAGCCGACGACAACGACGAGCACGGCATAGGCGGCGGACAGGGCGATGCTCTTGACTTGCGTCTTCCCCTTCAACAAGAACAGGGGATAGACCACGGGATAGACCGCCACGATATCGACTCTGAACAAAGGCGCCACACACATGAGGATGCCTGCCACCACATAACGGTCTTTGTATAACAAGACGAGAGCCCAAATAAAGATGGCGGCTGCCGGGATGGCGGAATTGGGGTACATCGCGATGGCATACATCTCGGGCAGCAGCATGGCAGCCAACAGGACGACCACACGCCTTGCGCCAACGATATATCGGACAAATTCCACACAACCGACCAAAAAGACGAAACTCGACACGGCGGCTATCAGACAATAAGCCTGCTCGCAAGTCAGCATGGGTATCAACTGGTGCAGCGACACAATCGACACCACCAACAACGGGTGCATGCGATACTCATAGCAATAGTCGGGCGGCAAGGACCACCCATTGACACTCATGAGGTCGCAGCCAAACAAGACTTCCATGCCGTCGCCCTCATAGCAGACCAGGGGGAATATGCCCACCATCGTCCACAATGCGAACACCGCCAACAAGATGACATAGGCGTTGGCGTCGATGAATTTCAAGAAATGCGCAAAACAGTCCTTCATAACCTCCGTATCACTCCAACAGCCCCAATTGCTTCACCAACGCTGGCGTGACCAAGTTGGCGACATCATATTTCATACATTCCGATTGGCACCTCTTCGACATGGACTCGATTTTCTGCGGTTCGCGTATCAGCATTTCCATGGCGTCGGCGAGCCGCTCGGCATTCCTGTTCTCGACGACGACGCCCGTCTCTCCGTGCCTGACAATCTCGCTGTTCAAATTCCAGTCAGTGGCGACGACGGGCAGTCCGGCTATCAGCGCATCGATGAAAATGCCGGCAAAACCCTCGCCATAGAAAAAGGTGGGGAAAAGCATCACGTCGTAGCCCGCCAACACGTCGTAGTTGGAGATTTCCACCAATTTGAGAAACCCCTTGTACTCCACGTTGGGCAACTCGCCAATCTCGCTCGTGAACTGCTCCTTGTAGATGTCGGCGATGGAACCGTAGTAATCGATGCTGTAGGAGGCGGAAAGCCCCCTCGCGTTGAGCATCGCGGCGGCCCTGTTGATGTAGGAGCAGCCCTTGTCCTCGGCAATCCTCGAGAGGAAGACAAACCTGATGGGCGGCTCGACCTTCACGCGCTTCTTTTCGGGCACGTATTCGATGGCCTTGAAATTGGGCAGGGTGATGACATTGCGGAGGCCGCAGATCCTCAGCGACTCTTCCATGCGCTTGCCTTCGACGATGATGGTCTTGGCGTTGGCGTAAGGCTTGGGACTGACCATTTCGCAATTCAGCAGATGGGGGAAGTCGCCTCCCACCACCCAGTAGATGACATCGGAGACGCCCAACCACTTCATCAACTTCAGCAGTTTGTAGGCCCCCACCGAACTGGCCGAGACGATGAACTTGCCACGGCGATGGAAAAGGATGAGGAGCACGGCGTAGGCCATCTTGAACAATGACTTCTTGCATTCTATCGTGTCGATGATGCGAAGATTCACCTTGAGGCTCTCCAACCGTCGCGTCAGGTGCAAGTTCTTGTAACTGTCGCCACCAATCATGCGGTTGACAGCACCTAAGGGTCCGATAAAATATACTTGCTTGCTCATGACTCTATCAATTTGATGTATTTGTTGACAAACTCGTCCGACGAGAAGATGCCGACAGCCCGCTCGCGGTTGCGCGCGCCTATCGCCAACAACGCCTCCTCGTCGAGACGGCAAAATTCCTCGACCTTGTCTTTCATGTCGGAGATGTCGTAGGGATTGAACACGAAATTGCCATTGTCGCCCACCAAAAAGCGGTTGTCGCAGACATCGCCGCACAGCACCGGCAAACCGCAACTCATGGCCTCGCCCAGCACATTGGGGAATCCCTCGTAGATGGAGGGCAGGCAGCAACCGTCGTATTCGACATAGAGCCGCTCCGCATGCGACTGTGGAGCGTGTATTCTCAACAGGTCGCCCAACCCATACTTGTCGATGAGCGCCTGGCACTGTGCGGAATAGTCTTCCCACGGATGGCCGTACCAATCGACAGTGACGGCATAGCCGTCGTCCCTGACCATCTTGAGCGCCTCGATGAAACGGAGCACGTTTTTCTGGGGGGCGATGCGGGCAAGGACAATCAACCGTTTCTGCGCCGTGGACTTGCCTTCGCGCTGCCGTGGACAGAACTGGTCGGTGTCCAAGTAATTGATGATGGTCGATGTCTTGGCGTTCAGGAAGGGGGTGGCGCGCTCCATGAACTGGGTTTGGGAATGGGAATTGCACACGACGCAGTCGGCCCAACGATACAACTGGAACCTGAGCCTGTCCATGTTGGACATCTGCGTGGTCGTGTTCCTCTCCGAGACAATGAGCCTGAAGCGCCGGAACATCCGTATGGCACATAGCACCATGGAGGCACTTTCGGAGAAGGAGACGACACAATGGGGAGCCTCGTCCTTGATGACGCGGCGGAAGGCGGCAAACCGCTTCATCTTCGACCCCGACACCTCAAGCATGATGTGATCGACGCCCATCGACGCCAAGGCCTCTGCATAGAAATCATTGGGATAGTAGGTGACGATGGCGGGGCGGTAGCCCTTTTTCTTGAGCAAGGAGACAAGGAAGAGGAGTTGTCGCTGTGCTCCTCCCGCCTCAAGGCTCTCAATGAAACAGAGTATTTTCTTCGCTTCGCCCATTGCCTACGTGTTAGTCGCCATCACCTGCGGCCTACCTGTCGTAGTGATAGGTGAGCGAATCCTTGAAAACCAAGCCGACGATGCCCTTGAGATAGCCTATCCCGTAGGCGAAGTGCATGCACAGGAAGGTGACGGGCATCAGCAGGCACAGTGCCGGCCTGTGGCGCTTCATCGCCTCCTTGATGCCGATGGCGAAGACGACAATGAAATAGAAGAGCATGACGAATGCCCAAATGGCGAGGATGGGCTTGAAAAACAGTCCAAGCAACAGTCCCAACACGCAGCCGAGCACGAACAAGGGCGGGATGAACTGCCGGTAGGTGACGGCGTTGCCCACTTTCTTGTTGACCAATGGTTTCCAAAGGCCATAATGGTAGTACATCTTGATCATCTTGCCCAAACTGTCGCGCGACATGTAGTGCATCTCGACCTGCGGGACGATGAAAATGCGGCCTCCCTGACGGGTGATCCTGCCATTGAGTTCCTCGTCCTCGTTGCGCAGCATCTCTTCATCGAAGAGTCCGATTTTATCGAAAATGTCCTTCCTGAAACAGCCGAAAGGCACCGTGTCGGTCTCGGTCACTTCATCGCACCCGATTTTGTGGAGCGAGGGCCCCGTGCCGAACGGATGGCTGGAGCACAAGGCGATGGCGTGGCAGATGGAAGAGTCGTTGGCTGGTTCGGTGAGCCACACGCCTCCGACATTGGCGGCATTCAGTTCCACCAACTTGCCCACCAAGGTACTGACATAGATGGGAGGATAAATGCAGTGGCAGTCCATTCGCACGATGATTTCGCCGCGCGAGGCCTTGATGGCGATATTCAGCGCACTGGGAACGATTCTCTTGGGATTTTGCAGGAAATGAATCCTGCTGTCTTCTTGGCAAAGCCTTTCGATAATGTCGGGGGTGCCGTCGTTGCTCATTCCATCGACCAGCAGTATCTCCATCTGTTCGGCAGGGTAGTCTTGCTTCAAGACCGAACCGACACAATTCTCTATATGCTTAGACTCGTTGTAAACGGGGATGACCACCGAAACGAAAGGGACTTTGTTTGATTCTTGCATGTAAACTTCTACTGTTTTGAAACAATGTTCTGTTTTTTTGATGGAAAATTATGATACACCTCTGTCATTTCCAAAGACTTATAAGGTCTTGAACGACAATGTCTTCCATTCCAATACTCGGACTTTCCATCACGAAAAACAAAAATTTAATGCAAAATTACAATTTTTCCCTCACTGAACAAAATTATTCCGAACAAAATACATAGAAAAGCAAATTCTTCGCCAAACGGACATCAATTCGGGGGAAATGCGAATCAAAAGCGCAACACGATGCACATTGTGGGAAACAGCCTTGAACTTTTCCTTCCATTTCCTGTCTTTTTCACAAAATAATCGTACCTTTGCGAAAAGAACACATCTTCCCCGCATTCTCGTTTTGCGGCGAATCCTTTACAGTCAAAAAGATGAAAAAAACACCACTTTTCCTTGTATTGCTGCTCTTGGTTTGGGGCGTGCAGAAAGCGACGGCAACTGCCACCACCTACACCCAATATGTCAACCCCTGGATAGGAACGGGGGGACATGGACACGTGTTCCTTGGCGCCAACGTACCATTCGGCTTTGTACAGTTGGGGCCTACAGAGCACACACGTGGGTGGGACTGGTGCTCGGGCTATCACATTAGCGACTCCATTCTGGTGGGGTTCAGCCATACACACTTGAGTGGCACGGGAATCGGCGAACTGGGCGACGTGACGTTCCTCCCCGTCTGCCATATCGACCAAAAGGAAATTACGTTCTCTCATGACAACGAGACCGTGCGGCCAGGCTATTACTCCATCAAACTGAACCAGCCCAACGTGTTCGTGGAACTGACCGCCACGCAGCGGGTGGGATTTCATCGTTACACCTTCGGTGCCGACATGCCGAATGGGTTGCTGGCTGTCAACCTGAAACAGGGCATCGGGTGGGACTCCATGACTGACTGCCATCTCACTTTCGAGAACGACACCACGGTGAGTGGCTATCGCCGCTCGTCGGGATGGGCAAAAGACCAGTGGGTGTATTTCGTGGCGTCGTTCTCGCAACCCATCGACGAGCATTGGCAGCGTGGAGACACCATGGCAGTACTCTCTTTCGCAGACCTTTCACAACCGTTGATGGTGAAATGTGCGCTCTCTGCCGTCAGTGTCGAAAACGCGCGGGAGAACATGAGGGCGGAACTGCCTGGGTGGGGGTTTCGTGAAACCGTTGCTGCCGCCGACGAGGCGTGGAATGAGGAGTTGTCGAAAATTCTCATCGAAGAATATGACGACGATCTGAATACCATCTTCTACACTTCCCTCTACCACACGATGATTGCGCCTTCGGTCTTTTGCGATGTCAACGGAGACTACCGTGGCGCTGACGGACAGGTGCATCATGGTGATTTTGTCAACTATACCACGTTCTCGCTTTGGGACACCTATAGGGCTGCCCATCCGCTCATGACGCTGATTCATCCTGAGAAACAGGCGGACATGGCTGCCACGTTGCTGCACATCTTCGAGCAACAGGGGAAGTTGCCTGTCTGGCACCTGATGGGAAACGAGACCGACTGCATGGTGGGCAACCCGGGGGTGCCGGTACTGGCAGACCTCATCCTGAAAGGGTTTGTGAAAGAACGGGAGGCGGCTTATCAAGCACTGAAGGCGTCTGCCATGCTCGACGAGCGCGGCATGAACCTCTTGAAACAATATGGCTATTTGCCTTACGACAAAGACCCGACATACGAGACCGTGTCAAAAGGTCTGGAGTATGCGCTGGCTGACGGTGCCATAGCCGCCGTGGCTAAAAAGATGGGGAAGAAAGACGACTATCGGTATTTCCTCGACCGCAGCAAGTCATATCGGAAATATTTTGACACAAAGACGGGATTCATGCGCGGGCGCGGGAGTGATGGTGCTTTTCACGAACCTTTCAACCCTTTTGGTGCGAGCCATCAGCATGATGACTATACAGAAGGCAATGCGTGGCAGTACACTTGGTTGGTTCCACACGATGTGCATGGACTGATACGGCTATTCGGCGGGGAACAGACTTTTGTGAAAAAACTTGACTCCCTATTCGTTGTGAGTGGCGACATGGGGAAGGATGCGTCTCCCGACATTTCGGGGTTGATTGGCCAATATGCACACGGCAATGAACCAAGCCATCATGTCATCTATATGTATAATTATGCAGGACAACCTTACAAAGCGGCAAGGTTGCTGCATCGAACCATGCATGAGATGTACCGCAACGACTACGACGGACTGTGCGGCAATGAGGATGTGGGACAGATGTCGGCATGGTATGTGCTCTCTGCCCTTGGCCTCTATCAGGTAGAACCGGCTGGCGGCAAGTTCGTCATCGGCAG
>CAMKSZ010000100.1 GCA_946415525.1 uncultured Prevotellaceae bacterium
TGAGTTTGACCCACCTTTCCAAATGTCAGATGACAGCAAGACCGTTTGGAACTATATTCGCAATTATGTTGATGGAGGATCGACCCAACGTTATCTCTATTATAATAAAACTGACGGACGAATCTATCAACAGAAGGGTAGTTCTGTCACTTCTAATCATAAGATACAGTGGGCTTTCTATGGTGATGGCTATGACTTCAATATCAAACTTAACGATTCCAGTATCTCCAATCCATGGTTGATTTGGGGTGGAGGCAACGATAGGCTTCAATTAGGTGCGAAACAAACAGTGGGATGGCAATTGTATGCAAATGCGGCTAAGACTAATACTCGGCCCGGTGGAACTGTTTGTATCGGCAGACCCGACAACGGAGATTTGATGTATATGCCAGATCTTGGTATTGCGTTAAAGACACAAAGCATCAATACGGGAAAACATCATTTTGACAGCCATCATCAATTGGTTTCTAACTATCCTAGTTCTGATGTTACCAGTCCAGCCACAAAATCTAGGGCTGAACTTTGGTTGTATGCATTCTTTGCTTCACCGACGTCTTTGGGCCCCGGTACAGAAAACATTTGGCATGTAACCTATAAGATTAGAAAGGCCGATGGAACTTGGTACGATGACATTGTCGTCCAAAAGAGTTCCGGTAACTTGGCCCCCTCCTTCCCACCAGCAGGATTCACCAAAGTTGATGGTTGTGACTATGAACGTTTCTACAACGATCCTGAATTCACCGACAAGTGGCCAGATGGACAAAATATGCCGAATGACAGAAATACTACCTTGTTTATTAAGGAAGTTAAATACGTCTCCACTCCATGGATGACGTTGGTGCTGCCCTTCCCCATCTCCAGTCCTGAGGATTATTTCGGAGAGAACGCCACCATCTCCATTAACGAATACACCAGTGTTGTAAGCCATCTTAGTAGCAACGGTGAGTCGTTCAGTTGCAAACTCAATTTCACTACTAAGAATGAGATTGAGGCTTACAAGCCCTATCTGTTCAAGGCAGAGAATGTGGATGAGGCACTGTTGAATTGGGCTCTCCAGATAAATGGAGACATTGACGAGACCCAACTTATTCCCATCGACAAGACAGATGATACCAATGCCGCAGGAATAAAGGTGTCGATGATAGGTGTCCTCAACCCTGATGGCTATTCAATGCCCGCCGACGGTCTGAAATTCTTCTTCGGCAGCAAAGATAATGGCGACGGCAATTACACCTACAAATTCGTCATCCCCAATAGTGCTGTGACCATCCCGCAGTTCCGTTGCTACTTCTATGTCACCGACGAGCGTTCCAACGCCTCTACTTTTGCCCTTGATTTCGACGACATTGAGTTGACCGGCATTGGTCAGACGACCTTCAGCACAGTCACCAACAGTCCTATCTACAACATCAATGGACAAAAGATGAGCGCCACGAAGACCAGCGACCTGCCAAAGGGTCTGTACATTGTCAACGGTAAGAAAATCATCGTAAAATAAATAGAAGGAGGACACAGTTATGAAAAAGAGATATGAAGCCCCGGTTACAGAGATTCAGGACATTTCGGCAGAAGAGATGTTTGCACTGAAGATATCCAACGTTTCAGGACAATTTGATGGAGGTGAAATCGGCGGTGGCGATGGCGACGGATTCTTCCCCTCCGCCAACGAAGCCGACTGGTTTGAAGACAACGACCCCTTCTTCGACGATTAATTTTCAGAGACAATACAGAGAGGATGCACCCGACGGTGCATCCTTTTTTTGTTGGCACCATGTTCGTGTGGGACTGGCAAAGGATGATAAATAAAATTAAAAATGAGGGGAATATTCTTTATTTCAATCGGTATATGCTATCTTTGCCCTCGATGAGAAAATACGCCCTTGCCCTTCTTTGTCTGCTGCTACTGACCAGTTGCAGCCGGAGCATGCTGCGCCAAATCATCGACCGCCTGGGTCGTCCCGACAAGGAAAAGCCCGAGGTGTATCACGCTTTCGAGGGATATAGTCCTGGTGCCAAGAAGAGCAAGGTGGAAGAAGACTTTAGCCGCTACCATTACTATATCGCCCCCATCAGGGAAGAGACATACGACTCCGACCCCGACATCTACTTCCGTCAGGACTATGAAGCCATCGAACCAGTTCCCACCTTCGACGAGGAACAGTACTGGCGCGAGCATCCCCTCACCTTCGACGAGCCATCCCCTTCGTCCGACAACCCAGACACCCCCTAAGAAGAAGAGACATGAAAAGAGCCTTTATCAGTTGGATTTTTCTGGCAATGGTCACCCTGCTGTTCGCCGGCAACGCCGACGGCCGCCCCCGCATCGGACTCGTACTGGGCGGTGGCGGAGCCAGAGGCGCCGCCGAGGTAGGCGTGCTGAAAGTGCTTGAAGAAGAAGGCATCCGCCCCGACTACATCGCCGGCACCAGCATCGGCGCCATTGTCGGCGGCCTCTATGCCTGCGGCTACAGCGCCTCCGACATCGAGACCTTGTTTCGCGGTCAGGAATGGCTGTCGCTCATCGGCGACCGCAACCGCGACTTGAAGTCGAGCATCCTTGAGGAGCGCGACGGCGTGACCTATATTTTCGGTTTCCCCGTTGGCGGGACGAACAAAAGGACCAAAGTGGAAGACACTGCTTTGGGAGCCTTGAAAGGCAACAACATCACGATGCTTCTCGACAGCCTCACCCGCGCCTACGACGGCATCTCCACTTTCGACAGCCTCCCCATCCCCTTCCGTTGCGTGGCGGTGGACATCAAGAAACAAGAGGAAGTGATCATGGACAGTTGCGAACTGGAATTGGCGATGCGAGCCAGCATGAGCATCCCGGGCGCCTTCAAACCCGTGAAATGGAAAGGCAAGATTCTCGTCGATGGCGGCATGCTCAACAACCTGCCCGTCGATGTGGTGCGTGAGATGGGTGCCGACTTTGTCATCGCCGTCGATCTCGACCAAGGCCAGCACGAAGAGCGCGACTTCTCGCTCAAGGAGACATTCGGCATCGGCGGCATCCTCGACTGGCTCGTCTCACGTCCCGACTGGAAGAAGAACAAGGCCAACCGCGAAGATGCAGACATCTACATCAATCCGCAGTTGGCCGAGTATGACATTACAAGTTTTGGTTCAGAGAGCATCGACACGATGATCGAGCGCGGCGAGCGCGCCGCCCGCAAAGTTCTCAAGAACGCGAAGGGCAAGGATGGTTTTCCTCAAAGATAGCCATCCTTTCCTCCAGTTGGGCATACTGATGGTCGCCGATGAATGAAGTGCAAACCCTCAGGCCCTCCTGGTGGCTTCCGGTGGTGATGAGGCAGATGGCACTCACCCCATAATACATCAGTTCGTGTGCCAGTTCTCCGCTGGTCATTCCTTGATAGCCGATGGTGAAGTAAAAGCCGTCGGCGACAGGCTTCCCCAAATCCTTGTCGTAAACGATGTGGAAGCCATGGCGCAGGAAAATCTCCTTCAGCCGGTGGGCACGCCGCCCGTATTCCATCACCTGTTCACGGAAATTGAACTCCCCGTCGCACGCCGCCTTCATAACAGCCGCCAGGGCATACTGTGCGCTATGGCTTGTCCCCGACGAGAGCGCATAGAGGATGCGTGTGGAGAACACCATGCCGAAAGGCAGTCCCTCGTAGCGAGCCGCCAACGCCTCGTAGTGGCGGTGGAAGAGGCGGTTGCCGATGCAGGTGACGGCGATGCGCTCACCCGCATAACTGAAAGCCTTGGAACCGCTGATGAGCAACATGTAGTTGTCGGTATAACGCGCCACAGTGGGTTGGTAAGGCGGTTGGAAGGGTTGGCTGAGGTCGGTGCGGAAGTCCATGGCGAAATACGCCAGGTCCTCGATGACCACAGCGTCGTATTTTGTGGCCAATTCGCCGATGCCCTTCAGTTCCTCCTCTGTGAGGCACACCCACGAGGGGTTGTTGGGATTGCTGTAGATGATGGCACACACGTTGCCTTTGGCGAGATATTCCTCTATTTTAGGAGCCAGTTTGTCGCCCCTGTAGTCGTAGATGTCGAACGACTCGAACCGTCCCCCCATCACCTGTATTTGCATCTTCTGCACAGGGAATCCAGGGTCGATGAACAGTACGGTGTCCTTGCGCGGGTCCGCCTGTTGGCAGAGCATCAGCGAGGCGTAGGTGCCCTGCATCGACCCGACGGTCGGCACGCAGCCCTCGGCATCGATGTCCACCCCGATGAACGCCTTGACGAAACGGCTCGCCTGCTTTTTCAGTTCGGGATAGCCCTGGATGTCGGGGTAACTGTTGGCGATGCCCTCTTTGAGCGCCTTCACCTGAGCCTCCACCCCCACTTGAGCAGCCGGCAGTCCCGGGATGCCCATCTCCATCTTGATGAACTCCACGCCCGACTCCTTCTCCGCGAACGCCGCGATGGCCTTCACCTCGCGGATGGTCGCCTTGGCGAAGTCCTGAATGCCATAGTCTTTGATGGCGTTGTCGATGAGCGCCTTGTCGATGGGAGTCGGTTTCATTTCTGCGCCTCCTTCCCGATGGCCAGCGCCGTGATGTTGGCCTCGACCACCTTTTCGCCCTTTCTCCCGAAGACGCGGCGGATCGCCTCTTCGATTTTCTCATAATCGATGCCCAAAGCCTTCTGTGCAGCCCCCAAGAGGATGACGTTGGCAGAGCGCGGCACGCCATTGTCCTTGGCGAGCCTCTCGATGTCGAGCGTGATGACGTTGTCGATCGCCTCGAGGTCGGCCTTCACCTTCTCGATGTCGGGGTAGTTGGGAATGTTGACGAAGGGAGCCGACGAAGTAATCACCCACCCATCCTTACGGAGGAAAGGCAAGTAGCGCAACGCCTCCATCGGTTCCATGGAGATGATGACATCCGCCTGTCCGTGCGGGATGAGGTCGCTGGCGATGGGCTCCGACGAGATGCGCAGGTTGCTCTGCACGTCTCCGCCCCTTTGTGACATTCCGTGCACCTCGGCCTGCTTGATGTAAAGGTTCTCCTTCATGGCCGCCTCGCCGATGATGGTGGCGATGGAGAGGATACCCTGTCCTCCCACGCCGCAAAGTATGATGTCCGTTTTCATTGTTGCGCCTCCTTTGCTTTCTTTTGTTTGAGATGGCGCTGGAGCGTCTGCACGCACTCGCGCCTTGGTATAATCACGCTCACGCCCTTGTATTCGATTTCCTGCCTGATGATGGCAGTGATTTCAGGCATGTTCTTGGGCAGTGGCACCACCACGTGCAGGTGGGCGTCGTCCACCCCTAATCCACGGCAGATAGCCTCGAACTTATTGGTGCCAGCCGAGTCTTGTCCACCCGTCATGGCGGTGGTGAGGTTGTCGCTGATGACGACGGTGATGTTGGCATTCTCGTTGACGGCATCGAGCAGACCAGTCATGCCCGAGTGGGTGAAGGTAGAGTCGCCGATGATGGCGACAGCCGGCCACTGCCCTGCATCGGCAGCCCCCTTCGCCATGGTGATGCTCGCCCCCATATCGACGCAGGAGTGTATGGCATGGAAAGGCGGCAGGAATCCGAGGGTATAGCACCCGATGTCGCCGAACACGCGCGCGTTGGGGTATTCGCGCAGCACCTCGTTGAGCGCCTTATAGACATCGCGGTGGCCGCACCCTTGGCAGAGAGCCGGCGGCCGTCCCACCACGTCGTCGCAAGGAGCATATCCCTCTTGCGGTTGCATGCCGAGTGCGATGCGCACGCAGTCGGGACTCAGTTCGCCCGTGCGAGGCAGTTCGCCCGTCATTCGTCCCTTGACGATGGCGTCGCCCGGCATGACGCCACGCAGTATCGTCTCCACCACCGGCTGTCCCTCCTCGACGACGAGGACGGAGTCGCAGGCCGCCGTCATCCGGCGCACCAAGTCCTTCGGCAGCGGGTATCTTGAGATTTTCAGCAACGGGAAGGGGCATTCCTTGGGGAAGCACTCCTTGACATAGTTATAGGCGATGCCGCAAGCGATGATGCCCATGGAGTGGTCGGGTCCATCGACGTAGGCGTTGGCAGGTGCTGCGGCAGCGTCCGCCTCCAGTTCCTGCTGTTGTGCGGTGACGAAGTCGTTGCGACGGCGAGCGTTGACCGGCAGGAGCACCCAGTTGGCAGCCACGGAGTCGTAGTTGAGGGCGTTCTCCTCACGCGGGGTTTCCTTCACCTCGACGACGGCGCGCGAGTGCGCCATGCGGGTGGTGACACGCATGAGCACGGGCAGGTGGATGCGCTCCGAATAGTCGAACGCCTCGCCAATCATGTCGTAAGCCTCCTGTTGCGACGAAGGTTCGAAGATGGGAATCATGGCGAAATTGCCATAGAATCGGCTGTCCTGCTCATCCTGCGAGGAGTGCATGGAAGGGTCGTCGGCAGCGACGACGACGATGCCGCCATTGGTGCCCGTCATGCCGGAATTGACGAATGGGTCGGCACACACGTTAAGGCCGACATGCTTCATGCACACGAGGGCTCTTTTGCCCATGTACGACATGCCAAGGGCGGCCTCCATGGCCGTCTTTTCGTTGGTACACCAGTTTCGGTGTACGTTTCGCTGAATGGCGAGCGGCGACTGCTGAATGTACTCGGTGATTTCCGTTGACGGAGTGCCCGGGTAGGCATAGACGCCGCTCAGTCCGGCGTCGAGTGCACCTTGTGCGATGGCCTCGTCGCCCAAAAGAAGTTTTCTCATGTTATGTATATAAATAAAGTATTGTCAGTGAAGTCATTGTTCCACCCTTGCCTCCAGCGGACTGTGCAGGGCGTCGAGGAAGGTGTTGATGCGGAGCACCCACTCCTCGAAGTTGCGCACGTCGTTCTTGCTCCATGCCGAACCGAAGTAATAGGTGTATCGCTGAGCGTTCTTGTAGTTCTTGAGGATGCCCACGGCATGTCCTGCGGCACCGTTGCGCGGTTGGTCGTAGAGGAGCGGTTTCGTCTCGCTGACGCCGTTGGGGAAGAGGGCAGCCACAAAGATTTGGAAGTTCTGCGCCGCCGGGTTGTCGGTGGGGTCGGCGTAAGCCACGAAGTCGCGTCCGCACTTGATGGTCTGAGTGTCCTCCTCGTGCACCACCACTCCAGCGGCAATGTCAGTAGGTTTGGAGAGGCCCTCGTACCACACGGTCATCTTGTTGAAGTTCGACCCTTTGTCGAGGCTGAGGATGCGGTGCTCCACGATGTTCTTGTCGCCGTTGGCTGTAGTGGGGTTATAGGTCAGTTCGACGGTGAAGCGCAGTGGACCGTTGTCGAGAATCTTATAGTCCTTGTAACTGTAGGGCATGACGAGCAGTCCGTTCTCCATCAAGGCAGGGGCACCGCAACCGAGGGTGGGTCCCACCTTGTAGCAGTCGAGTCCGTAGCCATGGTCGAAGTGGTAGGTGGTGGCGATTTCCAACTTTTTGGCCTCGTCGGTCTTTCCCTCCTTGGTGAGTTGTTGTATCTTGGCGTGATTGGCGAGTTCCACCTTGTATCGGTTGTCCACCTCCAGGTCCGGGGTGTTCTTCACCCACACGTCGATGCCATACGCCTTCTCGCCCGAGCGCTGCAGGGCAGGTCCGTAGAGGCGATAGGCGGTGCGGTCGTTCTCCCAAGCGATGTCGTCAACGCGCTCCGGATACATCTTTCCGGTGACGAACACCTTCATCTCCTGGGGCTTGCCCGTGGTGACGGAGAAGACAGCCTTCCCGCATGGTCTCACGGCAGCGTCGATGAGGAGCATTCCGTCGTAGGTGACCTGATAGGCCACTTCCTGTCCGAGAGAGTTTTTGACGACCAGGCTTTGTCCCTTGGCGACACCCATCTGTTTGTAGATGTCGTCGATGCTCACCCCCACGAGTTCCTGACGTTGCACCGGTTCGTTGTTGGTGACCACGATGTGAATGTCCTTCGCCATGGAAGCCGTCGGCAAGAAAGCGGCAGCGGCGAGACTAAGAAAAAGGTTTCTCCAATTCATGATAATGCTGTATTGATGGTTAGTGTTATTTATTCAACTGTTCGATGAGGAATTGCGCGATTTGCCTCAGCAGGTGATGGCGCGTGTTGGCGCCGTAGATGCTGTGGTTGCGGTTGGTGTAGATTTGCTCCTTGAAGTCCTTGTCCGCCTGCACGAGCGCCTCGGTGTATTCGAAAGTGTTCTGCGGATGCACGTTGTCGTCGGCGAGTCCGTGGCAGACGAGGAGAGCGCCATGCAGTCGGTCCGCCCTCACCGTCGGGTTGACGGCATAGCCCTCGGGGTTCTCCTGCGGCGTGCGCATGAACCGCTCGGTGTAGATGGAGTCGTAGAAGCGCCAGTTGGTGGGCGGTGCCACCGCCACGCCAGCCTTGAAGACGCCCCTGCCCTCGCTCATGCTCATGAGCGTGCAGAAGCCGCCGTAACTCCATCCCCAGATGCCGATGCGCCCGCCGTCGATGTAAGGCTGTTTGCCCAACCAGATGGCGGTCTCCACCTGGTCGCGCGCCTCCAGTTCCCCGATTTGCAGGTAGGTGCATTTCTCGAACTCCGCCCCACGGCCGCCAGTCCCACGGCAGTCGGTACAGACGACGATGAAGCCCTGCTGTGTGAGGTATTGGTCGTAAATGCCCCCCTGTCCCATCGAACCGAATCCCCAGGAGTTGACGACCTGTTGACTGCCCGGTCCGCTGTATTGGAACATCACGACGGGGTATTTTTTAGCGGGGTCGAAATCCGCCGGCTTCACCATCCACCCGTTGAGCGTCACGCCCTCCGAGGTGGTGAACGAGAAGAACTCCTTGACAGGCTTGTCGAGCCGTGCCAGTTTCTCCTTCAGTGCCGCGTTGTCCACCACCGAGCGCAACCGTTTCCCCTTGATGGTGAACACGTCGCACTCGTAAGGCGTGTGGATGTCGCTCCATGTGGCGATGTAGTATTTGTAGTCGGCAGAGAAGAGGGCGCTGTTCCATCCCGCCCTCGGCGTGAGCCGCCGCACCTTTCCCTTGGCATCGGCGACATACACCTCACGCTCCATGGGCGACACCCCCGCAGCCTGGTAGTAGAGGCGTCGCGTCTTCTCGTCGTAGCCATAGACGACGGTCACGCCATACTTCGCATCGGTGAGCCGTTTGACGAGGTGCCCGTCATAGTCATAGAGATAGACCTGCATGGTGCCGTCGCGGTCGCTGGGCACGAGGATGTGCTTGCCGGTGTAGGCGATGCCCCCCATGGCCTCCTCCTTGACATACCGCGGGACACTCTCGGTGACGAGCAGCCGACAGTCGAGCGTGGCGGCATCGGCACTGTAGATGCACAGCGAGTCCTGGTGGCGGTTCATGGTGTAGAGCAGTACGTCGCCGCTTCCCGTCCCTTCGAGGATTCTCGGGATGTAGCCCTCATGCGGCAGCGGCAGTCGCAGTTGCGCCGCCCTCGCGGCAGAGAAGTCGTAACTCCATGCCGAGACGGAAGCGTTCACCTCCCCCGCCTTGGGGTATTTGTAGGCATATTCGCCCGGATAGACCTCATATTCTTTCTTTTCCGGCGAAAGGCCCTTAAAGAACTGCAGCGCGTAGGTGCGCACATCGCTCTCGTCGTAGCGAATCCAACAGAGATGGCTCCCGTCGGCGGTAAACGCCATGCTGGTGCTCAGTCCGAACTCCTCCTCGTTCACCCAATCGGGTATGCCGTTGATGACCTCGTTGCGCCGCCCGTCGGTAGTGACCTGTGTCTCCTTCATGCCGTCGGCGACATCCACGACGAAGACGTTGTTCTCACGCACGAAAGCCACGCGGCGACTGTCAGGCGACCAGATGGCCGACTGCTGCTGCCCGTTCATGGAGAGCGGGGTGAGCCTACGGCTGTCCACCTCATAGACAAAGTAGTCGGCGGTGGCAGAACGGCGGTAGATGCGCTGCGTGTTGGTGGCGACGAGGATGCGGGAATTGTCGGGACTGGGCGAATAACTGTCGATGCTCTTCAACCGAGCGTCGCCCACCGCCTCGGTGTCGAAGACGACACCCGTCTGCTTTCCTGTAGTAAAACTGTATTTGAGGATTTTGTCGCGGTCTTGGCTGATTTGCGCGAAACTCTCCCCGTCGGCGAGAGGGGTGAGCGAGCGCAGGTTTTCTGCGGCATATTTCCCGGAAGTAATATCCTTGATGGTGAGGGTGTCGGCAGCCCCCGCCGAGACATGTCCCAGCAGCAGGGCGGCAACGAGCATCATTGTAGTTAGCATTTTCATTGTTGGACCTTGAGGTAGTTTCCTTTACTAAAATGCAAAAATACTGCTTTTTTGCGTGATGGCCAAAAGTTTTTGGATAAAATAAGCAATCCGGGGAAGTAGGGTCATTTCGTTTTTTTCAGCAACATTCCGAGCGTTTTGTGCCGTTTCTTGTTTTTTTTGATTAATTTTGTGCCCAAAATTGACAAGCATGGTAATATCTATAGATTTCGACGGAACTGTGGTAGAGCACAGGTACCCCAAAATAGGCGATGAGATTCCCCACGCCACCGAGACGCTCCGCAAACTGATGGCCGACGGCCACAAACTGGTGCTTTGGACTGTCAGGGAAGGCGATTTGCTCAATGAGGCCGTGGAGTGGTGCCGTGAGCGCGGCGTGGAGTTCACCGCCATCAACGAGACGTTGCGTGCCGACACCAACGAGCACAGCCACAACACACGCAAAATCGACGCCGACATCTACGTCGACGACTGCAACATCGGCGGTCGTTTCGACTGGGACACCGTCTATCACATGATTCACGACAACCTCACCTATTACGACATCATCCGTGAGGCCAAGCGTGAGGCGCAGCAGGCAGCCGTGGCGGTGGAACAGCCCAAGAAGAAGCG
>CAMKSZ010000101.1 GCA_946415525.1 uncultured Prevotellaceae bacterium
GGTGTCATATAAATAGGACACAAAAGTCGCTGCGGCAAAAAAAAGGCGAAATAATTTTGCACTGCGGGCGATTTTGACTATTTTTGCATTTTGAAGAAGACTGCGGCACTGGCAAAGCACCTATTTTGCCATGGGCTGCCTTTCATCTGATGAAATGGAAAATAGCAAATACAAAATACTTAGCACCATTCAAAGTCCTGCCGACCTGCGGAAACTAAAAGTGGAAGAGTTGCCCCAACTCTGTGAAGAGTTGCGCGACGACATCATTCACGAGTTGTCGGTCAACCCCGGGCACTTGGCCTCCAGTCTGGGCGTGGTGGAACTCACGGTGGCGCTGCATTATGTCTATAAGACGCCCGACGACCGTATCGTGTGGGACGTGGGACACCAAGCCTACGGCCACAAGATTCTCACCGGAAGGCGCGATCTCTTCTGCACTAACCGCAAGTTTCACGGCTTGCGCCCCTTCCCCTCACCCGCCGAGAGCGAATACGACACATTCACCTGCGGGCACGCCTCCAACTCCATCTCCGCCGCCCTCGGCATGGCCGTAGCCGCCAAGTTGGGCAACAAAAAGCGCAAGGTAGTGGCAGTGATTGGCGACGGCGCCATGAGCGGCGGCCTCGCCTTCGAAGGTCTGAACAACGTCTCTTCGACCCCCAACGACATGCTCATCATCCTCAACGACAACAACATGAGCATCGACCGCTCCGTTGGCGGCATGAAGCAATTACTGTTAAGCCTCAACACGAGCGAGACCTACAACAACGTGCGCTACCGCATCGCCCAATGGATGCGCCGCAAGGGTTTGCTCTCCGACAACCGCCGCCACGGCCTTATCCGCTTCACCAATGCGCTGAAGTCCGCCATCAGTCAGCAGCAGAACATTTTCGAGGGCATGAACATCCGCTATTTCGGTCCGTTTGACGGGCACGACGTAGTGGAACTTGTGCGCCTTCTGCGCCAGTTGAAGAAAATGGACGGTCCCAAGATGCTCCACCTACACACCATCAAAGGCAAGGGCTACGAACCAGCAGAGAAGAACGCCCAGGCCTGGCACGCCCCTGGCAAATTCGACGTCGATACCGGCGAGCGCATCGTCAGCGACAGCACAGGACTGCCCCCCAAGTTTCAGGAAGTCTTCGGGCACACCATTTTGGAACTCGCCAAGGCCAACCCACGCATCGTAGGCGTGACACCCGCCATGCCGTCGGGCTGCTCGCTCAACATCATGATGCAGAAAATGCCCCAGCGCACCTTCGACGTGGGCATCGCCGAGGGGCACGCCGTCACTTTCTCCGCGGGCATGGCCAAAGACGGCCTCATCCCCTTCTGCAACATCTACAGCGCTTTTGCCCAACGCGCCTACGACAACATCATCCACGACGCCGCCATTCTCAACCTGCCCGTAGTGCTTTGCTTCGACCGTGCCGGACTGGTCGGCGAGGACGGCCCCACCCATCACGGAGCCTTCGACATCGCTTCGCTGAGGAGCATCCCCCACCTCACCATCTCATCGCCCATGGACGAGCGAGAACTGCGCCACCTCATGTACACCGCACAACTGCCCGACAAGGGGACGTTCGTCATCCGCTATCCCCGAGGGCGTGGCGTCTGTCCCGACTGGCGCTGCGAGATGCAGGAAATAAAGGTAGGCACAGGGCGCAAACTGCGTGAGGGCAGCGACATCGCCGTGCTCAGCCTCGGTCCCTTGGGCAACAACGTCGTGCAAGCCCTCGACGAACTGGCTGCTGAAGGCAGCAACGTGTCGGTGGCCCACTACGACATGCGCTTCGCCAAACCCCTCGACGAGCAAATCCTCGACGAGGTGTCGCAGCGGTTCCAGCGCATCGTCACCATCGAGGACGGCTGTCTCGCCGGTGGCTTCGGCTCAGCCGTCATGGAATGGCTGTCCGACCACGACCGTCACCCCTTGGTGCGTCGCCTCGGACTGCCCGACCAGTTCGTGGAGCATGGCAGCGTCGGCCAACTCCAGCAACTCACCGGCCTCGACGTCACATCCATTAAGCACACCATTCTCAGCCTATGAAAATCGTCATCGCCGGTGCATCGGCCATCGGTTCCCATTTGGCCCGCCTGCTCTCGCGCAGCAACCAGGACATCGTGCTCATCGACCACAATGCCGACACGCTCGACGACATCAGCAGCGAATACGACCTGATGACGCTCGCCGGCTCCCCCACCAGCATCAAGACCTTGCTGCAGGCCGACACCGACGAGGCCGACATCTTCATCGCCGTGACGCCCGACGAGAACGTGAACATCACGAGTTGCGTGATGGCGCATGCCATGGGCGCACGCAAGACCGTCGCACAGGTGGACAACCAGGAATTCATCAACCCCGACAATACGCCCACCATCCAGGCCATGGGCATCGACACCCTCATCTACCCCGAAAAACTCGCCGCCGAGAACATCATCAAAGGCTTGAAACTCAGTTGGGTGCGCCAGCGATGGGACGTACACGGCGGTTCGTTGGTGATGCTCGGCATCAAACTTCGCGAGACTTGCGAAATACTCAACCAACCGCTGCGCTTGCTCTGCGGACCACAAGACCCCTACCACGTGGTGGCCATCAAGCGCGGCAACGACACCATCATCCCCGGTGGCAACGACGAACTCAAACTCTACGACATCGTCTATTTCATGACCACGGTCAACACCATCGCCTACATCCGCAAGATTGTGGGCAAGGAGCACTATGCCGACGTGAAGAACGTCATCATCATGGGCGGCGGCAGGACCGCCATCCGTGCCGCCAAGGAGATGCCTTCGTTCATCGACACGAAAATCATCGAGATAGACGAGCACCAATGCGAGAAACTCAACGAGGAACTCGACGACACCGACGTGATGGTGATTCACGGCGACGGCCGCGACATCAACCTGCTCAAAGAGGAGAACATCAAAAACACCCAAGGCTTCGTCGCCCTCACCGGCAACGACGAGGTGAACATCCTCGCCTGCCTGACCGCCAAGAAACTCGGCGTGAGGAAAACCATTGCCATGATTGAGAACTCCAACTACTTGAGCATGGCCGAGAGCCTCGACATCGGCACGGTCATCAACCGCAAGATGCTGGCTGCCGGCAACATCTACCAGATGATGCTCGACGCCGACGTGCGCAACATCGGCTACCTGGCATCGGTGAAGGCCGACGTCGCCGAGTTCATCGCCGAAAGCGGTTCGAAAGTGACACGCAAGAAAGTGTTTGAACTGGGCTTGCCCCGAGGATGCACCATCGGCGGCCTGGTGAGAGGCAAGGAAGGCATGCTCGTCTCCGGTGGCACCCAAATCATGGCCGGCGACAACGTGGTGGTGATTTGCCATGAAGTAGATTTGAAGAAAATAGAAAAGTTTTTTACCAACTGATGCTCAACAGGCAACTCACATCCAGGGTATTGGGATCGCTGCTCCTCTTGGAGGCAGCCTTCATGGCGGTCTGCGTGGTGGTGGCCTTGTCCTACCAAAACGCCGACCTATGGCCTTTCACGCTGTCAACCCTCATCACCGGTGCTACAGGCTTCGCCTTGCTCCGTTCTGGCCACAATGCCCCGACGACGATGAGTCGGCGCGACGCCTTCGTCATCGTCACGCTCACCTGGGTCACGTTCAGCATCTTCGGTTCCCTGCCCTACCTCTTCGGCGGCTTTTTCGGTCAAATAAAGCCCTACGACGTGTCCGGCACGTGGTCCA
Organism: uncultured Prevotellaceae bacterium; assembly: GCA_946415525.1. Taxonomy (GTDB): domain Bacteria; phylum Bacteroidota; class Bacteroidia; order Bacteroidales; family Bacteroidaceae; genus Prevotella. The sequence goes on from CAMKSZ010000101.1 coordinate 3,718, forward strand.
TCGTCACCGATGCCTTCTTCGAGACGATGTCTGGGTTCACCACCACAGGAGCCTCGATGCTCAACGATGTAGAGGCACAACTCGACAAGCACCATGCCATGCTTTTCTGGCGTTCGCTCTCACAATGGATTGGCGGCTTGGGTATCGTGTTCTTCACCATTGCCATCCTTCCCTCTATGGTGGGCAACACGATGAAGGTGTTCTCTGCCGAAGCCACCGGTCCCATCCGCTCGAAAATGCACCCACGCCTCAGTGCGACAGCCAAGCGCATCTGGTGGGTGTACATCGTTCTCACCATCGGCTGCGGCCTGTTGTATTGGATAGCCGGGATGGACGGCTTCAGCGCCATGAACTATGCGATGACCACCACCGCCACCGGCGGCTTCTCCATCCACAACGACAGCATCGTCCACTTCCAGTCGCCAGCCATCGAATACATCGCACTCGTCACCCAATACCTCTCGGGCATCAATTTCTCGCTCCTTTTCATGATCTTTGCCATGCGCAAACTTAATTCGTGGCACGACTTCAAGCGGAGCGAGCGCACGAAATGGTACGAGTTCTCCCGCAACGAGGAGTGGCGCTTCTACACCATCTCCGTAGTGATTTCCACCCTGTTCATCATGCTCGTGCTGATGTTCAGCCGCGGTTATGTCCTGGAAGAGGCTTTCCGCAAGTCGATGTTCCAAGTGGTGTCGTTCATGACCACCACCGGCATTTTCTGCGACCATGTGGGCGCCTGGCCCCACATCACCTGGATGGTGCTCGCCATCCTCATGTTCGTTGGGGCTTGCTCAGGCTCCACCACCGGCGGTTTCAAGAGTTCGCGCGCCTTGATGATACTCAAAGTGATACGCAACGAGTTCATGCACATGATGCATCCCCGCGCCGTGCTCCCCGTGAAAATCAACGGCAAGGCCTTGCCCTCGTCGATGGTGCACACGTTGCTCGCCTTTTTCGCCATCTACATACTTGCCTGTTTAGGCACGACGGCCCTGATGATGGCCATCGATATCGACATCACCAACTCGGTGGTGATTTCGCTGAGTTGCATCAACAATGTCGGCTTGCCACTCAACGAACTGGGTCCCGACATGACGTGGAGCGGGATGCCCCTTGTCATCAAGTGGGTGTGCACGGGGCTGATGCTGCTCGGACGTTTGGAAATCTTCAACGTACTGATATTGTTCACCACCCTTTTCTGGAAAGACAACTGACAAACTCAAAATAAAAAGTAAACCTAAAATGCTGAAATTCAAACCATTGTTAAAGTCGACCATTTGGGGCGGCGAAAAAATTTCCGCCTTCAAGCATCTCGACACCGACCAACACCAAGTGGGTGAAAGTTGGGAAATCTCTGCCGTAAGTGGCAACGAAACCATCGTGAGCGAGGGCGAATTTGCCGGTAAGTCACTCAACGAGGTGGTGGCGCTGATGGGTGCCCACCTGCTCGGCGCCGACAACTACCAACGCTTCGGCAACGAGTTCCCGCTGCTCATCAAGTTCATCGACGCCCACCGAGACCTGTCGATACAGGTACATCCCAACGACGAGACCGCCCACCGCCATGGCAAGCCCCGTGGCAAGACCGAGATGTGGTACATCTTGGAGTCGGCACCCGGCGCCCAACTCTACAACGGCCTAAGCAAGCAAATCACCCCAGAGGAATACAAGCGGATGGTGGAAGACGACACCATCTGCGACGCACTCGCCCAATATGAGGTGAGCGAGGGCGACGTTTTCTTCATCCCCGCAGGCCGCATCCATGCCATCGGCAAAGGCTGTTTCGTCGCCGAGATCCAGGAGACGAGCGACATCACCTACCGCATTTACGACTATAAGCGCCGCGACGCCAACGGCAACTACCGTGAACTCCATGTCCGCGAAGCCGCCGAGAGCATCGACTACAACGTGCTCGACGACTATCGCACCCACTACACCCCTTTGAAGAACCAAGGTGTGCAGTTGGTGCAATGCCCCCACTTCACCACCGCTGTTTACGACATCGACGAGCCGATGACCATCGACTACAGCGACCTTGACAGTTTCGTCGTCCTCATCGGCGTGCGCGGCGAGGGAACTGTCACCGACGAATCCGGAGAGACCGCCATACTGCGCGCCGGCGACACCCTCCTCCTCCCTGCCACCACCCAAGAGATACGGGTTGAAGGCAACGTAAAATTTCTTGAAACCTACGTTTAGGAGCAGATTACGAAGGAAAATGCGTCCATCTGGCAGTAAATGACGAAAAAAAAGGGCAAACTTTATCATGTTTGCCTTTTTTTTCTTATTTTTGCCCTGAAAGTAAAAATGTGCTATGCAAAAATACGCTGACTACATCGAACAAATAGAAATCGACTCTCTTTGGAGCGGTCGTCGCCATATCAAATGGGACTTAGACAAACATGTCAACATCCTCAGTGGCACCAACGGACAAGGCAAGAGCACCATTATCAACAAAGTGGTGAAAGGGCTCTATGCCGGCGGCGAGTTTCCAAGTCACATGCTCAAAGGCGTGCGCCTGAAAGTGTATCCGGCAGAAGCCAAATGGATTCGCTTCGATGTCATCCGCTCGTTCGACCGCCCGCTGATGAACCTTGAGACATTGGCCAAGATGGACCTGAGCCTCGCCACCGAACTCGACTGGCAACTCTTTCAGTTGCAACGCAAATACCTCGACTACCAGGTGAACATCGGCAACCGCATCATTGCGGTGCTGCAGAGTGGCGAACCCGATGCCGCCATCAAGGCACAAAAACTGTCGGCACCCAAGAAAAGATTCCAGGACATCATGGACGAGTTGTTCGCCGACACGGGGAAGAAAATCGTGCGCACGGCCAACGAAATCTACTTCTCGCAAATCGGCGAGACGTTAGTGCCCTACCAACTGTCGAGTGGCGAGAAGCAGATCCTCGTCATCCTCCTCACTGTCCTCATACAGGACTACAACCACTGCGTGCTCTTCATGGACGAGCCCGAAGTGAGCCTGCATGTGGAATGGCAAAAACGGCTCATCGACATCTTGCTCGAAATGAACCCCAACGTGCAAATCATCCTCACCACCCATTCGCCCGCCGTCATCATGAACGGATGGTTCGACCGAGTGACAGAAGTTTCCGACATCACCGACTCTTATTAATCCCTTCGTCACCTCGTCCACGACATGCCCAAGCGTCTCAAAGACAACCTCAACTCCGACTATTTCAGCGCGGTCAACAAGATGAAGCCAAAGGCCGCTCGCCGCCGTATCGCCGCCTATGTGGAAAGTTACGACGACGTCTATTTTTGGCGGATGGTGCTGAGCGAATTTGAAGACGAGACCCGCTATTTCGAGGTGATGCTGCCCTCAAAGGCCAATCTCTCAAAGGGGAAGAAACAAGTGCTCATGAACTTGGTGAGTGAATCCGTCGGCGAGGACATGATAGCCTGTGTCGATGCCGACTACGACTATTTGATGCAGGGTGCCACCAAGACTTCGGAGAAAGTCATCTCCAACCCCTACGTTTTTCACACCTACGTCTATGCGATAGAGAATTTCCAGTGCTTTGCTCCCTCGCTGCACAACGTCTGTGTGATGACCACCCTCAACGACCACCACATCTTCGACTTTGAGGAATACCTGCGGCTCTACTCACAAGCCATCTTCCCCCTCTTCGTGTGGAGCATCTGGTACTATCGCTCGCCCAACTACGGCGACTTCAGCATCTCCGACTTCAACAAGGTGATAGAGACGGGGCATTTCACCATCGCCAACGCCTACAATGGCATCGCCAACGTACGCCACAAAGTGGGCAGGAAAGTGATGCAGTTGCAGCGCGAAAACCCCGATGCCAAGGAGACCTACCTCGCCTTGAAAGAAGAACTCAAACTGCTGGGCGTCACCGCCGACACCACCTATCTCTTCATCCAAGGGCACCATCTCTACGACAACGTGGTGCTTCCGATGGTGAGCAAGGTGTGCGAACGGTTGCGCCGGGAGCGCGAGACCGAAATCCACAACAAGGCGGTGCACCACACGCAGATGCGCAACGAACTGTCAAGTTACCAGCACAGCATCGAGGCACCGACAGCCATGCTGAAAAAGAACATCGGCTACAAACTGTCGCCACAATACCAACGGCTGAAAGCAGACATACAGCATTATCTCAGCCACCTGAAACCCCTTTCCGCCCCACAAGAAAACAATCCATCCCAAATATGAAAATAGTATCTTTGGAAACAGCCAAATGGCTGCGTAAGCGCAGGTTCAACGAACCTGTAGCCGCCCACTACGATGTCGTAGGCGAACTCATAGAGGCAGCATCTCCTGCCGAAACCACTCGGTGGAACAGTCCCGTCCACGACATCGACGTCCGCCACAAGGTGTATTCCGCCCCTGTGTTGTCAATGGCCCAGCAGTGGCTTAGGGAGAAGAAACAATTCGACGTATTGGTCGATAGAGAGTATTTCTTGGGCAAGGTAGGCAAATACTACGCAAAAATCATCCGTCTGCGCGACGGTGCCATGAGCGAGACGCCCAAATACCGCTCGTATGAGAAGGCCTTGGAGTCGGGCATCGTGAGGGCACTTCGGTCGATGTGACACCGAAGCCCAATGACTTGCAATCGTTTTCGTACGTTTTTCCAAGCACAAGCCATGTGTTTGACGAAGAAACGTTAACTTTGCACGCAAATTCACCAAACAATGACTTCACTTACATTATCCATCGTTTTTGTGTTCGCGGTTGGCTATCTCTGCATCGCCTTCGAGAGCGGACTTAAAATCAACAAGGCCGCCATCGCCTTGCTCATGTGTGTCGCCACATGGACCCTTTTCACCCTCGACCCCGGCAGTTATATCACCGGCCTCGCAGAAGAACTTCCCCAAAAGGTCAGCGAAATACTGAAGCACCATCTCGGCGACACCGGTGAGACGCTCTTCTTCCTGATGGGAGCGATGACCATTGTGGAAATCGTCGATAAGAACGGCGGTTTCAACTTCGTCCGCAAGATGATAGCCACCACGAGCAAGCGTAAGTTGCTGTGGCGCATTGCGTTCATGACATTCATCCTCTCCGCCATCCTCGACAACCTGACCACCAGCATCGTGATGATCATGGTGCTCCGCAAATTGGTTCAGGACCGCAACGACCGTCTCATATACGCCTCGCTCATCATCATCTCTGCCAATAGCGGCGGTGCGTTCTCTCCCATTGGCGATGTCACCACCATCATGTTGTGGATCAAGGGCATGATTACCACCAAGGGTGTCATCACCGAGATTTTCATCCCCTCGCTGGTTTCGATGCTCATCCCCGCACTGATACTGCAATACTATCTCAAGGGCAACCTGCCACAAATTACCGACAAGAGCAAGCAAACAGATTCCGACGTGTTCAACAGTCAACAGCGCGGCATCATCTTCATCTTGGGTGTGGGCGGACTGATGTTCGTGCCCGTGTTCCGTTATCTCACCGACCTGCCCCCGTTCATGGGCATCCTGCTCGTCCTCGGCATCCTTTGGACCACCACCGAAATCTTCTATCGTGGCGTCAAGGCGAAAGACAGTTTCTCAAAACGTGTGTCGAGCCTGTTAGGCAACATCGACATGGCCACCATCCTCTTCTTCCTCGGCATCCTCATGGCTGTGGCCTGTCTGGAGGAAGTGGGCGTGCTCACCCAGTTGGGCGTAGGCCTCGACCAGATGTCTGGCGGCAACCACTACTTGGTCACCGGCATCATCGGCGTCTTGTCGAGCATTGTTGACAATGTGCCTCTCGTGGCTGGGTGCATGGGCATGTATCCCATCGCAGAGGTGGGCGACTTGGCCGTCGATGGCATCTTCTGGCAGTTGCTCGCCTACTGTGCCGGCGTGGGCGGTTCGATGCTCATCATCGGCAGTGCCGCAGGTGTGGTGGTGATGGGCCTGGAGAAAATCACCTTCGGATGGTACATGCGCCGCATCACTTGGATTGTGTTTGTGGGCTATCTGAGTGGTATGTTCTCCTACTGGCTCCTGCGCACCTTCCTATTCTAAAACCCTTTTCCTTCATTTATATTGAGGGTGTGGCATCGATTGGTGCCACACCCTCGTCGTTTTTATGAATAGCGCCCACTTTTACAGAGGATATTCCTCGAATGCATAGAGCACGGTGGAGAGATAGCGCTCGCCAGTATCAGGCAGCAGTGCCACCACACGCTTGCCGGCATTCTCGGGACGTGCTGCCACCTGTGCGGCGGCGAAAGCGGCTGCTCCCGACGAGATGCCCACCAACAGTCCCTCCTGACGGGCCAGCAATCGACCGGTGAGAATGGCATCGTCGTTATCGACATCCACTACTTCATCGACGAGTGAGGCGTTATAGGTGGCAGGCACGAAACCAGCACCAATGCCCTGAATCTTGTGGGGGCCACTCGCACCGCCATTGAGCACGGGCGAGGAAAGCGGTTCCACTGCTATCACCTTCACGTTGGGGTTCAATTCCTTCAGTCGCCTGGCCACACCCGAGATGGTGCCGCCCGTGCCCACGCCAGCCACGAAGATGTCGATTTGCCCGTCGGTGTCGTCCCATATCTCCTGTCCCGTGGTCTCATAGTGACGCTGGGGGTTGGCAGGGTTTTCAAACTGCTGCAAGATGATGCTACCGGGGATGGAGTCGCGCAACTGCTCAGCGGCCTTGATGGCTCCTGGCATTCCCTCTTTCCCGCTGGTGAGGCGCACTTCCGCCCCGTATGCCTTGACGAGGTTACGGCGCTCCACGCTCATCGTTTCGGGCATGGTGAGAATGAGGTGATAGCCCTTGACAGCCGAGACGAGAGCCAAACCTACGCCGGTATTGCCGCTGGTGGGTTCGATGATGGTGGCACCGGGCTGGAGCAGTCCCTTCTGCTCGGCATCCTCTATCATGGCCAAGGCGATACGGTCCTTGACGCTCCCTCCGGGGTTGAAATACTCCACTTTGGCCACGATGGGGGTGGAAAGTCCTTTCTCTGCCGAGAACTTGTTCAGTTCGAGCAACGGTGTATGTCCAATTAAATCCGTCAGTGTTTTAACAATTTTTGCCATGT
>CAMKSZ010000102.1 GCA_946415525.1 uncultured Prevotellaceae bacterium
ATCGGAAGAATCCACCACAAATGATGAAGAGGAGAGCGAAGACTCTGAAGAACAAGACATTGACGGCAACTCGTATATCGACACCGATGGAGAAAGCCTTGAGAAGCCAGTGCACATCGAGGACTCCACTGGCGACGACTCCTCGCGCAGGCACAGTTACATCCCTATCGTGGTCTCATTAGCCATCACCGCCATGATAGCCGCCGTCAGTTTTTATCTTTACAACGACACGAAGATTTCGATGGAAAACGAAGCCTTCGAAACAGCCATGAACAGCGGTGACATAGACCAAATCAACAGTTTTCTGCGTAATTTCAGCGATGCCACCCCAGAACACCGCCAAGCAGCAACCGCAAAAATTAACGAGGTCACCCAGGAAAGCGAAGCCCTCTCGCTGAGTCTTGCCACCAAGGACAAATCAAAATTGGAAGTATATCTCACCGACTATCCCGACACCCCCCAAAAGCAGTATCTCCTTTCCATTATCGACTCATTGGACTGGGAAGACGCCCAAAAGACCAATACAAAAGCAGCCTACGAAAAATACATAGCCGACCATGCCAACGGCATCTTCATCAAAGACGCCAATGAAGCCAAGGAGAAGTTGATGGTGAAAATCAGCAACGGAACACCCGAGGACAATGCCATGGCCAAGACACTATTCAGGGAATTTTTCTTAGGCGTGAATGGCAACGATGCCGCCCGAATGACAGCGATGCTCAGTTCGAATGTGACCAACTTCATGGGAACACCAAATGTAAGCAACAGCGAGGTCATTGGATGGATGAAGCGGCAGCATGGCGAAGACGTCAGCAACGTGATATGGAAAATCGACCACAACTACAATATCTCCAAACGCGAATTCAACGGCAAGGTGGAATATGTGATGACATTCAAGGCCCAAAAGACCGTGGTGAAGAAAGACGGCCGTTCTTCGACAGAACATTTCAAAATCACCTCCAATGTGACTGGCAACAATAAGATTTCATCAATGAACATGGTGAAATATACTCCCTCGAGTAATGCAAGTGGGAGTAATGGGAGTAGTGGGAATAGTGGGGCTAGAGATACTAGAAGTTCTAGTAATTCTAGTAGCAAGCCGAGCACGAGCAATAATACGAGCAGCAAGGCAAGCACGAGCAAGCCGAGCACAAGCAATACAAGCAGCAAGCCAAGCACGAGCAAGCCGAGCACAAGCAATACAAGCAGCAAGCCAAGCACAAGCAGCAAGCCAAGCACAAGCAATACAAGCAGCAAACCGAGCGCGAGCAAACCGAGCACGAGTAGCAAAAGCAGCAGTAGTCAAAAACCCTAAATCTTTTATGATATGATAATAGACTATAAAACCATTGAGGAACAAACCGAATTGAAATTCAAGGGTGGCAACGGCGAGTTGGTCACCAGGAATTTTGTAGATGACAAGAACAAGATCATGATGAGTTATCTGAAACCAGGAGCCAATATCGGGTACCATCAGCATGAACTAAATTCAGAAATCATCTACATTCTTAGCGGCGAGGGACATTTCGAATACGACGGCACCATAGAAAAAGTGAAGGCAGGCGACGTACACTACTGTCCGATGGGGCACTCCCATGCCTTCTACAACGACGGAGACAGTAACCTGTCGTATTTCGCCATTGTAGGCGAGCATCATTAACCCCTCGAAGTAATCATTCTTGTGACAAAGTAATTATCATGCCCTCCTCCGTGGAGAGTGTGACGCGATAATTGTGGTCGATTCTCTGCCCCACCACCCAGACTATGCAGCCCTTGCCATCCACCAATAGCAGTTGTCGGCGCTTGTCAAACATGTTCATCTTCCTGTCTGTGAGGAAATCACTTACCAACCTGCTCCCTTTCATTCCAAGAGGATGAAACCTATCCCCATTGGCCATAGTCCTCAACACCAATGGCCATTTCACTTTTGCTGCATCGAGGCAAACACGAAGCGGCTCCTTTGGCAGCACGAAATCATTCCCCACCTTTACTTTTTGGATGGTCAGTGCACGATTACCCGGCAATACATACCTGCCCTCTATCGGCAACCGCAGTGTTTTCCATTCTTCAGCAAGAGGTTGAATCAAAATATTTCCACGATCGATCAACAATTCGTGTGTAGCCGACTTGAAGACAGCCCCCTGTTTGGCATGACGCAAATGCAGGAACAAATCCTTCACGGCAGCAGGTTTGAACCCAAATTCCCTCAATATATAAAATAAGGTGTATTCATCCTTTATCTTGTCGATTTGGTAGGCCACTTTGCCCTCGGCATCCTTGTCAGCCACTAACGCCTCACCGACTCGCGAAGCCATCGCCTCGTCGAAAATATCAGCCGCCATACCCAGTCTATCCGCCGTCGTTGCCACAGCATCCACGACCGAAGGATTGATGCGTTTCATTAGTGGCAGTATGTCGAGTCTGATTTGGTTTCTCACCACATCATCGACAAAGTTGGAACTATCGGTGACAAAGTCCAGTCCCATCTCCTCGACATAATCATCGATTTCATCCCTACCCACAGCCAGCAATGGTCGCACCACATGAGCGTTGCGGGGTGCGATGCCTGTCAAGCCATGAATGCCAGTCCCCCTAATGAGATTGAGCAACACCGTCTCCACGGAATCATCCCGATGATGCGCCACCGCCACATCGGCAGCCCCCGTGTCCACCCTCAATTTTTCGAAATAGTCATAGCGCAGAAACCGAGCCGCCATCTCAATGCTAACCTTTCGTGCTTCAGCAAATTCACGTGTTGCGAAGTGGGCTATGTGGAGCGCGACACCCATCCGTTCGCACTGGTTTCTACAAAAGTTTTCGTCTCTGTCCGACTCCTCGCCCCTCAACTTGAAATTGCAGTGTGCACACTCCACTTGATAGCCCAACTGCAACAACACATGGAGCAAAGCCATGCTGTCAGCCCCACCCGACAAAGCGACGATGTAGCGGTGCTCCCTGCTCAGCAGAGCGTGCCGCCCAATGAACTCGTCCACTTTATGCAAAAACGGATGCAGCATAATCTAAGCAGACACTATTCCACATAGAGCACCAACCCCTTGAGATATTCCCCCTCAGGGTGGTAGATATTAATGGGATGATCGACCGGTTGATGCAACTGGTGCAAAATGCGCACCTTTCGCTTCGCTTGAGCAGCAGCAGTGAAGACAGCGTTTCTGAACATGTCCTTAGTCACCACCTGGCTACAACTAAACGTGAAGAGCACCCCTCCAGGAGCAATCTTCTCAAAAGCCTTGTTGTTGAGCCTGGTATATCCCTTCAAGGCATTGTGAATGGCCCCTCTATGTTTGGCAAAAGCCGGCGGGTCGAGTACGATAAGGTCGTAGTCAACATCGGTTTTTTCGAGGTATTTGAAAGCATCGTCACAAAAAGCCTCATGTCGCTTGTCAGCCGGGAAATTCAATTCTACATTCAAGTTGGTCAATTCGATAGCCTTCGCGCTGCTGTCAACGGAATGCACCAGTCGCGCATCCCCTCTCATGGCATAGAATGAAAATCCACCCGTATAGCAACACATGTTGAGCACTTTTCTCCCCTTGGCATATTTCTCCAGCAAACTTCTGTTGTCACGCTGGTCGATGAAAAAGCCCGTCTTCTGCCCTTTCAGCCAATCCACATGGAAGCGCAGTCCGTTCTCCATTGCCACGTCGCCCTCATTGCCTCCATACAAGAAGCCATTCTCCTGACCATCGCCCGCAAGAAAGGGGAGAGTAGTCTCACTTTTGTAAAAGACATTGCGTATGCGCTGCCCCATCACCTCGACGAGCGCTTTCGCCACCTCGTGACGAGCGATGTGCATGCCCACGCTATGCGCCTGCATGACCGCCGTAGATCCATAGCAATCGATTACAAGTCCCGGCAAGTAGTCACCCTCGCCATGCACCAATCGGAATGTGTCGTTGTTTAGAGAGTCGGCAATCCCCACGGCCTTTCTCATGTTCAACGCCGCCGACAGTTTCGCCACCCAAAAATCATGGTCGATAGCGACATTGTCGAAAGCCAATACCCTGACAGCGATGGTTCCCTTCTGAAAATGTCCGACTGCGATGAAATCACCAGCCGCAGAGAAAACATCCACCACGTCACCATCGGCAATTTCACCCACGCAATGGTCTATGGCACCGGAGAACACCCAAGGGTGGAATCTCAGCAGACTCTCCTCCTTGCCACGTTTTAGAAAAATGCTTTTATACATAAGAAAAGTGTTATTCAGTCGCGTTATCGTCGTTGTTTGTCGCCTTTTCCTCCTGCGGTTCCTCCACCACCATCAATTCGTAATCTCCAGTGTCAATGAGTCTTTGATATTCATTGTAAAGTTGGATGCAAGCCCAGGCATCGGTGGCGGCATAGAGTTTTTGTTTGTCGCTGAGTATGTCAGCCTCCCAATTTGACAGTTGCTGCGTCTTGCTGATTTTCAGGCCGAAGATGTTGGCATAGAGTTTTTGCAGGCTCAAGTCCTTGATACCCAGTTCCTTCATGTGGTCTTGCAAGTCTATGAAATTGCCGGGTGTGAACTTCCCCCTTTTGTGCAGCGAGAGAATGTCGTCGTGCAGTGAAAGCCCCACTTTCGGCACTGTGGTATCCTCCAACAATCTTACTATGTCATAGTTCAATCCCAGGAAATTCAACCTGAAAAGGAAGCATACCTCTCTTGTGGACACTTGAAGGAGCGAAACGAGGTACTGCCTTCCCTTTTTGAAAGAAGGCCTTGTCTCTGTGTCAATTCCCAATATAGGTTCTGTCAATAAAGCATCGACAGCCCTTTTCGTCTCCCACGGGCTTGCCACTACCACAATCTTTCCTTCGAAAACAGCCCTTGGAAGTTTTGAAATCTGTTTTTTATCTATTTTATTCCAAATAATTTTAGCCATATCATTTGTTACAATATGCAAAAATATAAAAAAGTTGGGAAAAAATAATCATTTCTTAAAAAATTCATTTACTTTTGCATAATAATTAAAGTGTATGGAAAGAAATCGGCCTGGCGATGAAAGAAAAGGCCGCCATTCATGTTCTTTAAAAGAAAGAACCATTTAAAATTGATTTTGGAAATGTCAAAGAAGAAAACAACTGGAAGAAATACGGCATTCTTGGAGAGTTTGGGCTTGGAGTTTCATCTCAGCGAGAAGGTGATATTCATCATCGGCTGCATCCTATTAATTCTCGGCCTCTACTTGATATTGTCATTCACGTCCTATTTTACGACAGGCGAAGCCGACCAAAGTTTAGTCACCGACCTTCATGAAGGCGAGGTGACCAACTCTGAGCACTCCTTCCAGAACATGTGCGGTTCGTTCGGAGCCATCATCTCCAATTTTCTCATTTCTCATTGTTTCGGCCTTGCCGCCTTCATCATCCCCGTGTTCATCATCCTTGTCAGTCTGAAGATGATCCGCGCTTACAAGAACATCAACCTGTTGAAGTGGTTTTTCTCACTGTCCATCTTGATGCTGTGGTGCTCTGTTGCCTTTGCCAAGTTCCTCGCCCCTCTTTTCCCCCAGAGCATCTTCAATCCAGGCGGCGACCACGGCTTATATTGCGCCCAATATATAGAAAACATCATTGGCACACCTGGTCTGATAGCCATCCTTGTCGTCATTGCATTAGCCTTTTTGACTTATTTAAGTGCCGAGACCATCTACACCGTGCAGCACATCCTCAATCCGATGAAGTATTTGCAGAAGGTGCCGCTCATCATCACCAACGGTCCCAGTACCGATTCTTCAGAATCCGAGAGCGACAAGTCCCACAAGACGAGTTTTGTCGGCGTGCTCACCGGCCGTGACGGCGACGACGAAAGCGACGACCAGCCCAGTCGTACGGTGTCGCTTGAGACCGAGCAAGAAGGAGACAGCGAGAAGAAGCCCGTGAGGGAAGAAAAGCCATTCGGCATCATCCGCCGCCCGAAGAAAGAGAAAGAAGCCAGTTTGGAAGTGACCGCCAGCAAGGACGAAGAGCGAGCCAACGGCAAGCGCGTGAACGAAGACTCCCCCCTGAGCACCCCCATCAATCCCAAGGAGCCCTTCACCCGCTACCAATACCCCACCATCGACCTGTTGACGAAATACGACAACGACAGCAAGCCCATCATTGACATGGACGAGTTGAACGACAACAAGAAGCAGATTGAGAAGGTACTCAACAGTTTCGGCGTTCAGATTCGCGACGTGAAAGCCACTGTAGGCCCCACCATCACCCTTTATGAAATCACTCCCGCCGAGGGTGTGCGCATCTCCAAGATTCGCAATTTGCAAGACGACATCGCCCTAAGCCTTTCCGCTCTTGGCATCCGTATCATCGCCCCCATCCCCGGCAAGGGCACTATAGGCATCGAAGTTCCCAACAAGCGTGCGAACATCGTGTCAATGCGCAGCATCATCGACTCCCGCAAGTTTAAGGAAGCCAACATGGAACTCCCCATCGTCTTAGGCAAGACCATTACCAACGAAGTGTTCATGGTCGATTTAGCCAAGATTCCCCACTTGTTGGTAGCCGGTGCCACAGGCCAAGGAAAGTCAGTGGGCCTTAATGCCATCATCACCTCCTTGCTTTACAAGAAGCATCCCAACGAGATGAAGTTGGTTCTCATCGACCCCAAAAAGGTTGAGTTCAGTGTCTATACCCCCATCGCCAATCATTTCATGGCCACGGTCGATGACGACGACGAGCCCATCATCACCGACGTGACCAAAGTGGTGCGCACGCTAAAAAGCCTCTGTGCCCTGATGGACCACCGCTACGACATGCTCAAGATGGTGAAAGCCCGCAACATCAAGGAATACAACAAGAAATACGTCAACCATGAGTTGAATTTGGCCGAAGGTCACGAGTACATGCCCTACATCGTCGTCGTCATCGACGAGTTTGGCGACCTCATCATGACCGCCGGCAAGGAAATAGAACTACCTATCGCCCGTATTGCCCAATTGGCTCGCGCCGTAGGCATTCACATGGTGATAGCCACTCAGCGCCCCACCACCAGCATCATCACAGGCAACATCAAGGCCAACTTCCCAGGCCGCATGGCTTTCAAGGTAAGTGCCATGATCGACTCACGCACCATCCTCGACCGTCCCGGCGCCAACCAACTGGTAGGTCGTGGCGACATGCTCTTCCTCAATGGCAGCGAGCCCGTTCGTGTACAATGCGCCTTCATCGACACCCCCGAGGTGGAAGCCATCAACAACTATGTGAGTCAACAGCCCGGCCCCGTTGCCCCGATGGACCTCCCCGAACCCATCGGCGACGATGCAGGCGGCAACGACGGCAGCATCTCTGTGGAACAGTCGAAACTCGACCCATTGTTTGAAGAAGCCGCCCGCCACGTCATCCTCACGCAGCAAGGCAGCACGAGCATGATCCAGCGCCGTTTCTCCATCGGCTACAACCGAGCCGGCAGACTGATGGACCAGTTGGAAAAAGCCGGTGTCGTGGGCCAAGCCCAAGGCAGCCGTCCCCGCGACGTGCTCATTGCCGACGAGAACAGTCTGATGAACCTCATCGCCCAGATGAGGAACGGCGGCGCCTAACGAAACGAATTATTTTCAAGTTTTAGGATAACAACAAAAAAGACAACGACCATGACAAGAAGATTCATCACCCTGCTATTCGCCGCAGTGCTCGCACTGACCGCAGGCGCCCAGAACGCCAGCAAGGCGAAGTCAATACTCGACAAGACCGCCAAGATAGTGAGCAACAAGGGCGGTGCCAGTGCCAATTTCAAAATCACCGGTTCGAATACCCGCGCACTATCAGGTAAGATATCCATCAAGGGCAACAAGTTTCAAGCCACCACCCCCGACGGTTCCGTCTGGTACAACGGCAAGACACAGTGGGCCTACATGACAGACACAGAGGAAGTGAACGTCAGCACCCCTACCGACGCCCAACAAGCCCAAATGAACCCCTACAAGTTCATCACCCTCTACCAGAAAGGCTACGACCTCTCCATGAAGACGCTCACAGGCGCCTACGAGATTCACTTGAAAGCCAAGGATGCCAAGCAATCCATCAAGGAAATGTACATCACGGTGAACAGCAAGACCTATCTCCCCTCCCTCGTCAAGATGCAGCAAGGAGGGAAATGGAGCACCATCAGTATCAGCAACTTCAAGGCCCAGAACTTGAGCGACGCCCTCTTCACCTTCAACCCGAAACAATACCCCGATGCCGAAGTCATCGATTTAAGATAAGAACGACATGAAAAAGACGATGCCCTTGAGCCGTTGGCAACTCATCAAAATGCTCCGCCAGCACTCCAAACTATCCGATAAGCGCAGTCTCAACTTTAAGCAGAAAAAGATAGCCACCTACTTAGGCTATGGGCTTCTCGTCATCGGTGTGCTCTATTTGATGTTCCTTGCTGTGATGTTATCGCTCATCGCCAACAGCAGCCATCATTACACCGCCGCCGAACTGATGTTCGGTCTCATGCCCTTCATCCTTGTCTTCGACTTCTTCACCCGTTTCAGCATTCAGCAGACCCCGTCGCAGCGCATCAAGCCTTACGTCCTCCAGCCCATCAGCAAATACACCTGCATCGACTGCTTCATCTTCAACTCGGTCACGAGCACCGGCAATCTATTTTGGCTTATAGGGCTTTTTATCCCCTACTCCATCATGTCGATTGTCTTCGTTGAAGGCTTTTGGGCCGCTATAGGTTTCCTGTTGGCCACCCAACTGCTCATTATTGCCAACAGCCTTTGGTACATGATGGTACGCACCTTGATCAACACTCATTGGACGTATTGGTTGCTTCCCATCGCAGTCTATGCACTGTTATTTGCCCCCTGGTATATTGGTCCCAAGGCCAGTTTCACCACTTTCTGCAAGTTCTACGCCGTCATCGGCGACGGTGCCGCCCATTGGTCGCCCTGGGTGTTTGCAGGTATCGTTTTGCTCATCGCCCTTTTGATAGCCATCAACCGTCGCTTGCAATTCCATAGTGTCTATAGCGAATTGGCCAAGACCGAGACAACGACCATGAAGCATGTGACGCAACTGAATCAGTTCGACCGTTTCGGCCGTTTAGGCGAGTATCTGAAACTTGAGGTGAAAAGCATCATGCGCAACAAGAACATCCGCAAGGGTTTCATCACCGCCAACATGGTTATCCTCATGTTCAGCCTTCTCATCTCTTTCACAGACGTTTATGGGTCGGGCATGACGAAATTCCTCGCCGTATATAATTTCGCCATTTACGGGGCGATAGTGCTGGTGAAAGTAATGTGCTACGAAGGCAACTACATCGACTGCCTGATGGTGCACAAGGAAAACATCATCTCGCTGCTGCGTGCCAAGTACATCATCTACAGCGTATTGTTGATCATCCCCCTGTTGCTGATGCTCCCCACGGTGTTTATGGACAAATGCAGTCTCTCGATGCTCATCGCCCTGATGCTGCTGACAGCCGGTCCCGTGCATGCCTCATTCCTCTACATGGCCATCATCAACAAGCAGACCATCCCTCTCAACACCAAGTTCATCGGCAAAGGTTCGATAGAAACCAATTTCCTGCAAGTAGTTGTTGAAATCGCCGCCTTCACCCTCCCCCTCTTATTGCTCAACTTCGTTCCACTATTATTTGGCGAGACGATGGGAAGTTTCGTGCTGATGGGCATCGGCATTCTCTTTATTGCCACCGAGCGGTATTGGATTGGCGACATCTACCGCCGATTGATGCGCCGGCGCTATGAGAACATGGAAAGTTTCCGTTCCACCCGATAGACTCGGACAGCCGCCAAGGGTCGTAAAAAGTTATAATATCAGAAACATGAAACATATCAAAGCATGGATGATAGCCACCATCCTAATTTGTGGCACCTTCGCCGCCCAAGCGCAAATGATCAAAGTAGCCGACTTGGAAAAATACGCCAAGCAGCGCTATGGCGAGAAATGGCTTGACGCCGCCCAAAACCTCTCCACCACCCTGCAACTTGACAAGAACCAGTCGCTCACCTACCAACAGGTGATAGAAGTGCCAGGCAAGACCCGTGCCCAACTCTATGTCGCCCTCAACTACTGGGCCACCGCCACCTTCAAGGACAAGCAAGCCATCACCCTTAACGACAAGGACGCCGGTGTCATCATCATCTCGTCGTCGATAAACAATATCGTAGAGCATACAGGCACCCTCAACTCCTACAGCGTCAGCATCACCCCCGTTATCCGTCTCGACATCAAGGATGGCCGCGTTCGCGTCACCTTCACCGTTCAGAGTTACGACATTCTGACCGATACGAGTGGTGGTTGGCTGAGTTTCGATGAAAGCGACCGCCGCACTTACGGCGACTCCAAGCGCAAGAAGGAAGACAAGACCAACGCCCACCTCTATGACGAGCAATGGGAGATAGCCCGTCACTACCCCTTTGTGAGCAGCGACCCCCAGAAGCGCACCTGTGCGAAAGCGCTTGTGATGACCCACGCCTACTCCAACGCCGTCATCGACAAGGTGGAAGAAGCCCTTAAAAACGGCATTGTGGGCAACGACGACGACAACTGGTAACGACAATGCGCAAGACAGAGTGTCTTGCGCATTATACAATATCTCATCCATAATCAAAAAGCCTTCCTATTAGGAAGGCTTTTTGCGGTGCGTACGGGACTCGGACCCGTGACCTCCGGCGTGACAGGCC
>CAMKSZ010000103.1 GCA_946415525.1 uncultured Prevotellaceae bacterium
TATTTGTGACAAAACGAAGAAATGAGGGATTTTTCTGTCAGAAATTGAGGCGAGAATTTTCGAGATATCGAGATGGCGAGAAATTTTCGATATATCGAGATATCGATATAACGATATATCGAGACGACTAGGAAACTAGAGGGCGAGGCGGGAGGGCGAGGCGGGAGGGCGAAGCGGGAGGGCGCGGCGGGACGAGGCGAGGCGGGAGGACGAGGCGGGGAGGGCGAGGCGGAGGGACGGGGCGGGAGGACGAGAAATCGGCTGCGGGAAGTGTGCACTTCCGGCAGCCGATTTATTAATATTAATATGGTGATGATAGCGGGCTTGGACTGAGGGATGCGCTATTTCATCAGTTTGTTTTTCTCGATGGTCCAGTCTTTGCGGGTGGACAATTCGCAGTTGTTGCCCTCGAACATACGGGCAGCCTTGGAGGAGCCTTTTAGTTGCCAGTCGAGCCACGCCAATGCCACGACGGAGAACTCGCCGCCATGCGGTTGCGCGTAAGTGCCGCCGTGCCCCACGGGATAGTTGACGGCACACGCCGGCACGTGGTCGATGCGGTGGAAGTCGTCCATGCCATTGCCGTAGGCGATGTCCTTCTCGCCACCAAGGATGTAGATGACGGACGTGTGGATTTCCTTCAGTTTCGACTTCGGAGGCATGGGCATTCCACCCACGGCACTGCCAGCGTTCTGCTGGTTGAAGAGTCCGCTATTGCAGACCATGAGCGTCTTGAGGCGAGGGTCGGCGCAGTTGAAAAGCGTCTGCAAGCCACCGCACGACATTCCCGCCAGGGCGATGTTCTTCGTGTCGATTTTGTGGTAATAAGGCGATTTCTTGTCGTTGTTCTGCGCGATAATCCAGTCGATAGACTCTATTTGCTGTTCGGTGGTGGACATCGGACCGACATAGCGCTCGTCGCCGTCGGGCATGTACCCCGTCGCCAGCACGATATACCCATGCGAGGCAATCTCGTTGAGGAACTTATAGTGCTCAAAGGGAGAGTTGGCACAAGCGCCATTGCCCCAGACAAGCACCGGCAGCGGCTTGCCCTGCGAGAAAGCCTTCAGGTTTTGCGGCACGAAGACCGTGTGCGCCTTGAGCGACGGTTCCACCTTCATGACAGCCTTGTAAGGCCCTGTGCCCCCCTCTTCGACGACCACCTGCTGCGGTTTGCGCGCCCGCTCCGTCTCCTGTCGCTGGAAGCGGTAGAAGCGGTCGATGAAATTGATTTGCTCCCTATTGGGCACCATCACGAGCGACGCCCCGTTGCTGAACTGCATCGTGGTCGGCTTGTCCTTGTCGAAAGCAGGCCAATACGGCAGTCCCTTTCCATTGGGATTGCCCGTCTTGGCGAAGTTGACCCAATACTGCTGGATAATCTCCGCCACCGCCGCCTCTGCAGGGAACTTGTCAGGTTGGGAGAGGAAGGCATTGTTGAGGTAGAGGATGTCGTCGGCATGAGCCACGCCACGGCGCTTCTTGTTGCCGGCGAAACTCATGGTGGAAGGCTGAGCGAGATAAGCCGCATAGGCAGGGCTCTTGCCCGTCTTCGACTGCAGGCTCACCCATGCAAACGACGGCCATGCGAAGCCCATGTCGCGGAAGGTGTCGCAACTGCTGAAATAAGCCTCTTCGTCGGTTTTGCCTGGATAGACCCTCTTCGCCTCGTCGGCAAACTGCCCGAACGTGCGTTTGACACTCTCGTTGTATTGCTCCGAGGAGACAGGCCCCATGAACAGCACGCCCTCGTCGGAGTTGGTCATCGCGATCACCGGCACGTCGTTGTATTCGCCACGCTCATAGTTGCGGTAGAGGTCGTCGGTGATGACATAGCCATCGACGCAAGGCCAGAAGCCCCCGAAGCCCACGTTGTCGCCCGCCAGCGCCAAGGCATCCATCTGCCGCAGTTGCTTGAGCGACTTCTTCTTCAGGTGTTTCTGGAAAGCCAGTCCCTGTTGCTCAGCCCCTTTCTGCGAGGCATTCGCCACGAGCGTCCTGCCGCCATCCTGCCACGGAGCGAACGAGCCACCACTCTGGCTGATGCACCCATGGAAGAGTCCCTTTGCCAGAGGCGAGCCACAGAGGATGCTGCAACTGATGGCGCCAGCCGACTCGCCGAAGATGGTCACTTTCGACGGGTCGCCGCCGAAGTTGGCAATGTTGCGCTGCACCCATTTCAGGGCGAAGATTTGGTCGAGCAACCCATAGTTGCCGGAATGTCCGTTTTTCGACTCCTTGGTGAGTTCGGGATGTGCCATGAAGCCCAAGGCCCCCGTGCGGTATTCCACGCTGACCACCACCACCCCGCGACGCGCGAGGCTCGTCCAGAGGTCGCCACCGTAATGCTCCGTCTGGAACCCACCGCCATGAATCCACACCATGACAGGCAGGCGGTCGGCGGCAGACTTGGCAGGCGTGGCGATGCCGAGATAGAGGCAGTCTTCGCTCATCTTCGGATGGGAACCATCGCGACGTGACGGTTGCGGCGGCCACGGGCCATACTCCTCCGCCTTCAGCACCCCACTCCACGGCTTTGCCGGTTGCGGTTCTTTCCATCGTAGGTCTCCCACAGGAGGAGCGGCATAGGGAATCGCCTTATAGATGGCGAGGTCGGCACCGTCGGCGGTAGCCTCCACGTCGCCCGTTTCGACATGTGTTTTCATCAACGGCTGGGCATAACTGTCTGCGGCAGCCATCCACAGGCCAGTCAGCAAGAGCAAGAATAGTTTTTTCATGTTTACAAGCGTTTGAATTATTAGGTATAGGTTTTCTGTTTTGCGTCTCATCTCAGTTGTTGGACGTATTTCACGTTGACGCCCTCCCCTTTCAGGACATCCGCAAACTGTTGCGGACGGATGGTGACAGGCCCGAGCATGAACTCCGGTATGTTGTAACTGCGCATGAACTGCCTGTGGTAATCAGGGTCGGCAGAAGGCAGTTCAAACGGTTTGCTGCCATGTCCATTGGCATCGATATGCGCGATGAACGGCCGGGTGAAAGACCCATCGTCGCGGCGACTGCTAAAAATCACCCATCGCCCGTTGCTCGACCATGAATGATAACTCTCCGTGTCGGGGGAGTTCCATTCGTCCACCTTGCGCACCTCCCCACTCTTCAGGTCCATCATCCACAAATCCGCATCGTGGTGCCAGATATGGAAATAGCCATGTTCGCCACTGGAGAACAGCAGGAAGCGCCCGTCGGGAGAGACACGCGGCAGCACGGCACTCTGTCCGACGGCAGCGGCATCGAAGACCAACTCACGCGGTCCGAAGCGCATGGTCTGCGGGTCGAAACTCTTCTTGTAGAGATTGTATTTCAGTTGTCTGTATCTCGCCACCACATCCCTGTCTGTGGAAGCCACCTTTTCGGAGTCGATGAAGCGGCCGCTGCAATAATAGAGCGTCTTGCCATCCGGCGCCCAGCAAGGGAAGACCTCAAACTCAGTCGTGTCGTTCTCAAGGTTCGTCACCAGGTCGTTCTCCACGTCATACGCGATGATATCGCTCGCCAAGTCATAGACCTCCACCTTGTTGGAATCCACGGTATGGAAATTCTGGTGCGTCTTGTCCGTGGCATAGACGATGAGGTTCAGCCAGGGATGCCAGGCAGGATAGACACCCGCGGAAAGGATGGAATCATTCTTCATGTTCACCTTCTTCACCTTCCCGTCGTAAGCCACCACGGTGCCCCCATCCTTCTGGCGCGCATGAAACTGCATCCGCTCCGGACGATAATTCTGATAGTGGTGGCAGTTGATGCACTGCCCGTCCTTCTCGAATCCACAAAGGAAGTTGTCGTAGATGACGCTCTCGTCGTAATTCTCCAAGCAACGCTGGTTGATGGTCAACGTCTCGTAAGTGACAAACGAGGGAGAAATCAGTCGGTAACTGATATACGGGTCGATGGAATCGGGAGACACAAACAGGTTGAACGGCTTGTAGCGCGTCCATCGCCCATCCTTGCACAGATAGACATCCACCTTGATGGCACTCCCCTTCGCCTTGTCGGTCAGTTCACGCCATTCCTCCATCTCGGGCTGCATCTTTTCGCCACAAGCCACCACTTGGTCGCCCACGGTGTAGGTGGCCACCATGTCGTCGGCAGGTTGGTCGGCCTCGAATGTCAGCGGCGCGATGTTCACGGGGATGGTCACGTTGACATAGTCGGGATATATCGCCGGAAACGATGCCGACTGGGTGTATTCTGTAGGCACCGCCACCTTTTGGCACGCCATCAGCGAGACGGCGCCCAGCACGGCCATCCAAAATCTCATTGTTTTCATAACTCTAATATTGCGGTAGGTCAGACATCAGATAATAATCGTAGAAATAGGTATTGCCATAGAGAGGATACAAGACCTCTCTCACCTCCTCCAAGTCCATGCCGTCGTATTTGGACGCATCCTGGTCGAAACGCAGGTAAACATCCTTCACCACCTGGTCGAAAGGCATGCGGTCGAGGTTGGGACTGTTGTCCACGACAGCGAAGACATAGGCCGCCTGCTGATAATAAACAGGAATCTTCTGGTTGGGATGCAAACTGACATAATTGCGGAATTGCTGCCAGAAATACTTGGAGTCTTTCAGCCACATGGCAGCCAAAAGGCACTGCTCCTGGAAGACGGGGTCGCCCACATAGTTGGATTGGGCGAGGTGCTTCATCAAGTAATTTTCGACGAATCCCAAGTCGGAACTCAGCACGTTGGGATAGTGCAGCATGTGGGTGATGGGTTCCATTTCCGGGTCCTTGGCTATCTGGTCGGGGTGGTTCAGCAGATTCTCCGCCCATGCCGCCCAGTCGCGGAAGAAGGTGGTGTTTTTCAGGATGTGGATGTATTTTCTTGCCAACGGCTTGTCGCCATCGAGGATGGCGCAGCGTGTCAGGTATTTGTAATACTCCGTCCGCCAGTCATACTCCACCCCCATCTCCATGGACAAGCGGGCGCAGTCGTTCAACTTGCCATACTGATAATAAATCAGCGTTCCGACGACCTGCATCATGCGGGCGCCCCAAGGAGCGTTGCTTGCCTTGGAACCGTTTTTGAACTTGAACATCTCCGTGCTCTGGCGCCCCAAGCGGAACAGAGCGAGGTTTTTCATCATCACGATGGCGCGGGTAGGTTCCTCCACCTGAGCAGCCGCTTCATCGACCACGCCCTGCCAGTCGAGGCGGTCGATGCAATGCTGCATGCGCAGTTCGCGATGGAAATTGGAATCCTTATACCAGAAATGCGCCACGCCGACAACCAACAGCACCACTATGACGGCGGTCCATCCATAGGCTGCCGCCCAGCGACGCCATCTGCCGTCGGAGGCAGATTTTTTCGCCGCCTTGGCTTGCTTCTCCTTTTTAGGCCGCTGCTGCTTTCCCTTTTCCTTCTTCACTGGTTGGGGTTCGGTGACCTCAACCGGCTTTTGGACAGTGGCTGGAGCGTCCTTCATCCGCGACCATGGCACACAAGCCATGACGACGAAGTAAAGCAACAGCAAATAGAAAGGAATATAATATTGGTGGTATTCCTCGGTGAGATAATAGAGAGGAAGTTCCGTGAAATAGATATTGGCGAAATTGGTCTCATAATACACATACCGGTAAAACAGCAAGGGGACAGCCACCACGCTGAGCACCGCCACCACAGTGTTGAGAAAGGCCATGCCCTTTGGGCAGAGTCGCCATGACCAGACTGCCATCAGCAGCACTGCCGCCAAGCCATAGATGCCCATCAGCGGATAGCATGCGACGGCGGTGAGCAGCAGGAACAACGTGCGCAGGAAAAAACGGGAAGGCAGTTTGCGGAAGCACCACAGCAACGCCACCACCGCCGTACACCCGATGGTGGCGACAA
Organism: uncultured Prevotellaceae bacterium; assembly: GCA_946415525.1. Classification (GTDB taxonomy): domain Bacteria; phylum Bacteroidota; class Bacteroidia; order Bacteroidales; family Bacteroidaceae; genus Prevotella. The sequence goes on from CAMKSZ010000103.1 coordinate 5,852, forward strand.
AGAAGTGGCCCCGCAATTTGAGCACATAGACCCAATAGCCCATATCGACGATGGTGAGCAACAGGAGTGCGACGGGTATCAGCATCAGCACCGCCCATCTGTCGGGCACCCTGAAGGTTCGCTTGACCAATGCCATCAACAGCAGCCACCACGCACAAAGCAACGCCACGCCCAAGGCGGGGTAATGGAGAAACTGCGTGAAGAACGTGCCGACATAGGTGAGCATTCCTCCCGACGCCACCATCTGTTGCTTGAAATAGAGCGGAGTGTTGAGGAAGAGGTTCAACTCCTGCACTTTCCAGAGGAGGTCATTCTCGTACACCAGCAAAGCACAAGCGATGGCAATCAGCGCAAGAAGCCAAACTGCAATGAAAGATAGTTTTTTCATAATTGCCGAATCAATTATTAAGGATTCACTTACAAAGTTGCAAAAATACAAAAAATATTGATAACGGGGGATTTTTTGAAGGAGTTTTTTTTACAGGAGTGTAGGAGATTATAATAGGAGTTTGGGAGTTAAGGAGTTTGGGAGTTTAGACAATGGTCTTGCGAGCGAGGGGCGATTGGATGGGGAGACGCCCCAATGGGACGTCTCTACTGCGCTGCACAAAAGTCAAACAACATAGGACAACAAAGGACAACATAGAACAACTTTTTTGATTTGTTGTCTTTTGTTGTTTCTTGTTGTCCTTTGTTGTTTGATGTTGTTTGATTTTTACTCCTATTCGCAAATTAGTGTCTATTTTGTTTGAAGAATCCATGAAAAAGTCTAAATTTGCAGATGAAACGAAGCAATACAACTGTAATTTATGGAAATAACATACAAGGACATTCACGAGTTTAAGAAAGAGGATTTGGAATCGTTGTTCCTCTCCGTGGAATGGTCGTCGGGGCATTTTCCCGACAAATTGGTCGTTGCCATGCGCAATTTCCGCACGGTATATTCCGCCTGGGACGGAGACAAACTCGTCGGCATGGTATGCGCCATGGACGACGGCATCATGACCGCCTATCTACATTATATGTTGGTTCGCCCCGAATACCATCAGCAAGGCATCGGGCACAAGTTGCTTGCGATGATGAAAGAGCATTACGAGTCGTACCTTCGCATCGCCTTGATTGCCTACAATGCAGAGTTGGGCTTCTATGAGTCCTGCGGATTCAAGAGAGCGGAAGATGCAAGTCCGATGTTCATCACGAGCCTTTGGACATAAGGCACAACAGGCATAACGCCCTTATTCTCTTCGACAAACAACTTATTTTGAAACCTATCAATCTAAAACAATATGGATCGTAGTTCGCAAATCATTCGCACCAGCGTCATAGGAATCGTCGCCAACGTCCTGTTGGCAGGGTTCAAGGCTGTGGTGGGACTTCTTGCCAACAGCGTCGCCATCGTGATGGACGCCGTCAACAACCTCAGCGACGCGCTGTCGAGCGTCATCACCATCGTCGGCACCAAACTCTCGCAACGCCCCGCCGACCACAAGCACCCCTTTGGTTTTGGGCGTATCGAGTATTTCAGCGCCATCATCATCGCCGTCATCGTGCTCTCCGCCGGCATCACCTCGCTCATCGAGTCGGTGAAAAAGATCTTCCACCCCACCGAACCGAGTTACACGACCGTGACACTCGTTGTCATCGTGATTGCCATCGTCGTGAAATTGGTGTTAGGGCAGTACGTGAAGCGTAAAGGAAAGCAACTCAACAGCGACGCCCTGATAGCCTCCGGCTCTGACGCCCTCTTCGATGCCATCATCACATTGGCCACCCTTGTCTCCGCAGGCATCATGCTGCTGTGGCACGTCTCTCTCGACGGCATCCTTGGCGCCCTAATTTCCGTCGTCATCATCAAGGCCGGCATTGAAATGTTGGCCTCCCCCGTCAACGAACTGTTGGGAACGAGCATATCGGCAGAATTCACCAATCAAATCAAGAAGGAAGTTTCCGCCTTCGAAGGTGTGCACGGCGTCTTCGACATCATCCTGCACAACTACGGTCCCGACGTAAAAATCGGTTCCCTCCACATCAACGTCTATGACACGATGTCTGCCTACGAGATTCACGGACTGACACGAAAAATCACCCTACAGATGTTCGAACGGCACGGCATCATCATGACAGTGGGCGTGTATGCCATTGCTACGGGAGAGAATCGCCGTGCGCAGTTGCAATCGAAAGTCATGCAGACGCTCGCCGCCCACAAGGAAATCATCCAGGTACACGGTTTCTATTGTTCAGAAAAGGAAGGTATCCTCTCCGTCGATGTCGTCCCCGACTACTCCGTACACGACGACCCGGCGCTCATCAAACAGTTGACCGAAGAGATACAGCCCCTTGCGCCCGACATGCAAATTTTCATCGTCGTGGACCACAACTATACGGAATAAGCCCAGGCCTTTCGAAAAAAGTGAGAATCCATGCAATTATCGCTGTAAAACCGAAGAAAATCATTATCTTTGTCATGCAATGGCGAAATGTGCTGAATTCCAACTTGGTAAAATGGAATGGCAACCATGTTGAAGACATGAATAATGAACTTAAAATTATAAAACCATTATGAAAAAGACTTTTGTTATTATCTTATTGACGCTGCTGTTCAACACGGTGGCTTTCGCACAGGTGAAGACATTCAAGGCAGTGGTGGCAGACGAGACGAAAGAGGTGAATGCCAGCGACTGCGTGGACCGCATGCCCAACAGTTACCTGCTGTGGGTGCGCTACGACTACACCAACAAGAAAGCCTGTAAGAAGGACGCAAAACTCGATGGCGTATATGGCAAGCCCGTCCGGGCAGAAGTGCTCTATGAATTCGACCAGCCCCTGCTCACCTACCGCATCATTTCCAAGAAATACTACGACAAAAGCGGGAAGGTGTTGAAAGAACTCTTCTACAACCATGCCCCGTGGAACCAAGTTGGCGACACCGACTATTCACTCAAGTTGGGCATTTACATGACCGGTGCTTTCAACATTGTAGCCGGGTAAAACAAGAAAACAAATAAAACCACCAACCCCATGCGCAAGACAATGCTTTTAGCGATGCTGACATGCTTCGCTGCGCTCTCCTATTCACAACGGACGCCCACGATGGGCTGGAGTTCATGGAACACGTTCGCCCTCAACATCAACGAGGACCTCATCAAGGGGCAGGCCGTTGCCATGCACCAAAACGGTTTGCAACAAGCAGGCTATCGCTATGTGAACATCGACGACGGCTATTGGGACGGTCGCGGCGCTGATGGCCATTTGCGCCTGAACACCCAACTGTTTCCCAGCGGGATGCGCTCGTTGGTGGACTACATCCACAAACTCGGTCTGAAGGCCGGCATCTATTCCGACGCCGGCGACAACACCTGCGGCAGTGGCAACCGCCACGCTTGGGGCATCGGAGTGGGTTTCGCGGGCCATGAGGAGCAGGACTGCAAACTCTACTTCATCGACTGGGACTTCGACTTCATCAAGGTAGATTACTGCGGCGGTCACCATCTCAAACTCGATGAGCGCGAACAATATACGAAAATCTCGAACGCCATCAAGAACTGCGGCAAGAAAGACATCGTGTTCAACATGTGCCGCTGGGCCTACCCCGGCACATGGGGAGCCGACGTCTGCGACAGTTGGCGCACCACCGGCGACATCTACGATGGGTGGAAAAGCGTGCGCGACATCTTGGCAGAGAACCTCTATCTCAGCGCTTTCTGCCACGACGGCCACTACAACGACATGGACATGCTCGAAGTGGGGCGCTCGATGTCGCAGGTAGAGGACGAGACGCACTTCGGCATGTGGTGCATCATGTCCTCGCCGTTGCTCATCGGTTGCGACATGCGCAACATCCGTCCAGAGTCGCTGAAATTGCTCTGCAACCGCGACCTCATCGCACTGAACCAAGACCCGCTGCACCTGCAGGCCTACGTGGCAAAGAAGCAGGGTGAGTGCTTCATCCTGGTGAAGGACATCAAGAAACGGCAAGGCAAGGAGCGCGCAGTAGCCATCTACAACCCAAGCGACGAGGAACAGCAAGTGAGGTTCGACCCCGCCACCATCGACCTCGGCGGTGCCGTGCAATACTACGACTGTTTTGCCCAGGCCGACTATCTCTACGACATGAACCCCATTCCCCTGCGGATTCCCGCCCACGGCACGAAGATTTTCAAGGTGAAGGGGCAGAAACGCTTGGAGCGCAAGGTCTATGAAGCCGAGACCGCACTGCTGCCCGCCTATCAAGAGTTGCGGAACCACGAGAACGAGAAGTCGGGCATTTTCATTGCCAAGCCCGAGGTTAGCGGTGGCTACATTGCAGGTTGGCTCGGCGGCCGCAAGGGCAACACCATCCAATGGAACGATGTCTATGTGAAGAAAGCCGGTACGCGCCGCATGACCATCACCTTCTTCAGCGGCGAGAACCGCACCATGGATCTCGAAGTCAACGGTCAGCACATCACCACGCTAAAGGCCTATTCCCTTGACTGGAACCGACCAGCCACCATCTCCATCGACGTCACCCTCAAGAAAGGCCGCAACAGCATCTGCCTCAGCAACGACAACGGTTGGATGCCAGACATCGACAAAATGGTGCTGGAAAAGCAATAGAATAAAACTAACTGTTCTTTCCCACCCTTATATAATCTAATCACTCCATCTCATTATTGGTTTGTGCGCACGGCCCCCTCCCCTTGACCAAAGGGAGGGGCTGGGGTGGGGTTTATCCCATTGATAATCAGGAATAAAGAATATAATAAAAAAACGC
>CAMKSZ010000104.1 GCA_946415525.1 uncultured Prevotellaceae bacterium
ATGGGCTTCTCCATCGAGAAGCGTGCCCTCACCGATTACCTGATTGTAGAGGACGAGGTTTTCGGACATGCATAAAGCAAGTCCTAAAAGAAAATAAAAAACCGCTTCGCTTAAGGAAAAGGATGAAAAAGGGTAAAAAAAGTGCTAAAGCGCTGAAAAAAAGGTAGAAAAATTGATTAGACTTGCGAAGAATAGTTGCACGATAATAATTTTTTTTAAGGAGTTTGGGAGTTAAGGAGTTTGGGAGTTTAGACAATAGTCTTGCGAACAATGAATAAAAATGGAGACGCCTCAACGAGACGTCTCCGATTTTTGTAAGGAGTTTGGGAGTTAAGACAATAGTCTATTTCCCCCTGTCAATAAAGGCTGGTGATTGGCAAGAGTAATGTCTAAACTCCTTAACTCCTTAACTCCTTAACTCCTTAAAATGCTTCACTTTACCAAGGCATCGGCGATGTCCGACTCATACCAGTTGAGCGTGCGGCGGTCGAGCAAGCCCATCCACCAAAGGCCGGTGGTGTTGTACTGGACAAACTTCTGCTTCATGTACTGAGCATATTTCACGCGCTCATTCATGGAGACATGCGAACCGATGGCACCAAACTCACCGAAGATGTAAGGCACGCCCAACTCACCGGCGAAGCGGTTCTCCACGCGGGTGAAGATGGCGTCGATCTCGGCCTGGCAAGAAGCGTCGAAGACGAACTTATACCATTGTTGCGATGCCTCGTCGTCGGTGTCGTTGCAGAACCAATAGGGATCGTAGCAGTGGATGGCCGCTAAGATGTGGTTGGGATGCACGTCGGTGGGGATGCGGAAGTTCGCCAACTTGGCGGCGGTGCTGCCAGCGCTGTAGGGCGGCACTACGAGGTTGCGGTAGGCGTTGTTGCCGCCTGTGCCGCGCACCACATCGACGAAGTCCTGCTCCAACTTGTTGACAGCCTCAAAGCAGGAAGCGTCGGCGGGGTCGTCCCACTCGTTGTTCTTGCTCAGAATCTCATTGAAGGCTTCGAACGCAAGGCGGTCGTCGTAGTTCTTGAACCGCTCCGCAATCTGCTGCCAGATTTTCTTGTAACGGGCGCTGATGGCGGGATAGTTGTCCATGTCGGCGATGAGCCAATGGTTCTCGGCGGCTCCGGTGTCGTGCATCACGTTGATGATGCAGTAGCACCCGGCATCGAGCACGTAGTTGACGACGGTCTCCACACGGTCCATCCAGGCAGTCTGGATGATGTCGTTCCCATCGCAGTGTATGCCCCATGTCACCGGGACGCGAATCACGTTGAAGCCCTTGTCGGCGATGGCCTTGATAATCTCAGGCGTGGTCTGCGGCTGTCCCCACTGGGTCTCGAAGTCGATGGGCGACTTGCCCTCGGGGTTCCACCATGAACCGTAGGGGTTGGAGTCGAGGGTGTTGCCTAAGTTGTAGCCCATCTTGAGTTTCTCCACGAAGGTGAAGGCGCTCATGAAGGGGTCGTTGGGGTCGGTGCCCGTACCCTTCTGGCTGATGGCGACGGTCTTGGAGAGTCCGCCCGACCGCACGGTGAGCGTGGTGGAGCGGGCGTTGCCCTCGTTTTTCAGCACCTCAATCTTGGTGTAGGAATACTTGTTGGTATAGCCGTAGCCAGCGTGGACGGCCAGTTTCACCCATGAGGTGTCCGCCACTTCGGCGGTCCAGGCGCCGTTGGCATCGATGGCCAAGACGACGGTGTTCTTGCCGAGGGAGAACGACAGGTCGCTCACGGGGATGGAGTCGCGGCGCACCTCGAGCACGGTGGCGTCGCCCGTGCGCAGTCCGGTGTCCACGTCCTTGTTCTCCACGTCGCTGCACGCCTGGAATCCTACAGCCGTCAGGGCGAGCAGCATGGCGCCAAATATTTTCTTCATTTTCATAATCGTCGTTTTTTGATGGATTTACTTCTTGTAGAAGATGCGCACGTTGTCGATGCAGACATCGATGTCGCCACGCACGGGACCTTGGTTGATGGACTGGATGCGGAACTGGTTGATGCCTTCCTCATAGACATCCTTGTAGGTCTTGCCCCTGTACTTGGCGAATGCCGTCAAGGGCACCACGTGGCGATACCAGCAATCCTGAGGTGTCTCGCCGTTGATGTCCGACAAAATCGGGAAATAGTTCTCGAATGTGGCGGCATTGTAGTCCACCCACTTGAAATTGTCGAACTGGTTCACCTTGTCGGCGGGGTTGGCGTTGCCGCTGTCGTCGAACTCAGCCACGGGGTCCTCGCTGTCGGATTGGAGGAAGTAGCGCAGGTAGCCGGTGAACTTGCCGTTGTTGTAGGCACTGTAGTTGTTGAACACCTCCATGGCAAGGTACAACTGGTCGGTGGGCGTGTCGGCGGGGATGAGGTCATAGGAAGGCAGCGGGAACTTGTTGCCGTTCCAGTCCTTGCGGAAGTAAATCATCGTGCCCCACCACTGCTGCCCCTCGTTCTCGATGTAGAAGTGGGCGAAGAGGTCGGAACCGGTATAGGGCGGGTCGTCGCCGTTGGCTTTCTCAAGGGGTGCCTTGGGGTCCCATCCGTTGTCGGTGGCGTCGCCATCGAAGGTGGTGAGGATGAAGTTGTAGTTATAGAAAAGGGTGGATCCTGTCCCGCCGGGGGTCTTCACCGTGAGCAAGCCGTCGGTGCCTTCCGACGGGGCGCCGGGCATGATGAAGGTGATGGAGTCGCCGTTCTCGGAAACGGTGAGTTCGGAGGCGCCGAGGGTGATGTCGCCGAAGGTGAGCGATTCCACCTGGATGAACTCACGGCCGGTGATGACGACTTTCTCGCCCACCACGGGCATCTCGCTGCTGATGTCGAGGATGACAGGACGGCCGGGGAGCACGGAGAAGTCGATGTAGGTGGTGCCTGCGGCTGTCTGGATGACCAGCGCACCCTTGTCGTAGGGCAACTGCGGGATGGTCACGCCCAACTGCGAGGTGGTCTCATAGACCTGCGTGCGGCTGTTGAGGGCATGCTCTTTCACCAGGGTCTCCACCTTGGCGGCTTCCACGATGGTGCCGCCCACGGTCTCCCACACGGTGGTGTCGAGTTGTTCGGCGGTGAGGTTGGTGAAGAAGACTTTCTCTATATCGACGAGGTTGAGTCCATGCACCTTCAGCACGTTGCCTGCCTCACGGGGATAACTGCCCTGCAAGGCGGTAATCGACGGCGACGGGGCGGTAATCTTGAAGGCATAGACGGCGGTGCCGTGAGAGGTGACGATGCGGATTTCGTCCTTGAGCGTGCTGTCGAAAGCGGTCAGTTTGAATCCTTTCTCCTCTGACGGGATGGTGACGATGATGCTGTGGTCGGTGTTGAGCGTGGGGTTGAAACTCACCTCCTGGTCGTTGATATACACCTTGTGCACGTCGGCGAGGTTGCGGCCGATGACGGCAATCATCTGACCGGTGCTCGCCTTGGTGAAGAGGCTGTCGGCCTTGGTGGGGTCGCACACACGCACGCCCGTGATTTCAGGAGTGCCCATCCCCTCGGCATCGTCCTTGCACGAACTCACGGAGAAGATGGTGACCAGTGCGGCGGCCATGAAGCAGCACCACTGCACGCACGAGCGGAAACGGTTGATATGTGATCTGTTCATAATTGCTACTTGTTGTGGTTGTTGTCTTTGTTACTCACCGAAATCATAGTTCTGAGGCGCCTGTGTGAAATAGGGGTTCTGGATGACGTCGGTCTCGGGATAAGGCATGAAGATGTTGGCCTCGGTCAGTTTGATGGGCAGCATGTTGGTGTTCTGCCGGATGAGTTCGTTGAGGTCATACACATAGCCGTCGCTCTTGTCGTGGATGATGTTGCCCTTGACGGTCACGTTGGTGGCGTTCACGTCCACGTTCTTGGCCATGAAGTCGTTCCAGTAGATGCCGCCGTTGTTGTTGGTCCAGTCGGCGAAATACCAGCAGTCGGTGCCGCTGTTGAGGTAGCCGCGATAACTGAAGGTGCCGTTCTTGTTGAGCAGGATGTCGTTCTCGCGAATCTCAAAGGCGCGGTGCTGCTTGTTGTTGAAGAAGTCGAGCATGTATTGCGGCTTCCAGCGGTACCACACCACCATGTCGAACCAGTTGAGGTATTCCATGCAGAACTCGATGCGGCGCTCGCGGATGAGGTCCTCGAACGAGAACGAGGTCTTGGCGGGCAACTTGGCGCGCAGGCGGGTGGCATTGAATGCCTCGAGGGCTTTCGGGTCGTCGGTAGAGGCGCGGTTGCCGAGCAGTGCCTCCGCCTTGATGAGATAGACGTCGGCGAGGCGCATGAGATAGGTGTTGAGCGGCGACGCCATCTGGTCGAGTTCGCCTCCGGCGTCTGCCTTGCGGCCCAGCACGCCTTTCTTCACCTGCATCCAGTGCTTCTTGTAGGTGAAGCCGCCCTCGTTGGTCCACAGGTAGTCGTAGTGGCGGCCATAACTGAAGAAGGTGCCGCGCAGGCGGAAGGAGTCGGCGGGCTCTTCGTTGTAGTAGTCGATCATGTCGGGCGACGGGCAGAGCGAGCCACCCCATACGTTGACGTCGTCGGAGATGTCGTTGGGCGCCAGGTCGGAGTAGGTGGCGTTCATCGAGCCATACTCGTTGCTGCTGGGCTTTGCCCAACGGAGGGCGAGGATGGTCTCGGGGTTGTCGTTGTTCTGCATGCGGAAGAGTTCCTCATAGTCGCTCATCAACGAATATTGTCCGCAGTTGATTACCTCGTCGCAGAGGCTCACCACCTCGCTGAGGATGGTCTCGTTGCGCGTGGGTTGGTTCCATCCGCTTTGGGCGAGCAGCACCTTGGCAAGCATGGCCTTGGCGGCATAGCGCGAGGGATGGTGGTCGGTGCCGCTCTCGGGGAGCAGGTTGATGGCGCGGCGCAAGTCGCGGACGATGAACTTGAGCACGTCCTCTTCCTTGGTGAGGGGACGGACGGGTTCGGTGATGATTTCCTGGTTGTTCTCATAGAGCACTATCTCGCCCCATCCGCGCAACAGGTAGAAGTAGGCGGTGGCACGCAGGAGGTAGCATTCGCCATAGGCTTGGTTCTTCACGGCTTCGGAGACCTCGCTGGTGGAGTAATTGCGCACATTGTCGATGGTCTCGGTGGTCATGCTCACCACATTGTAGAGGGCGGACCAAGCGGCGGCGACGTTCTCGTCGAGGCCGGTGAGTTGGAAGCGGGCAAACTCGGAGTTGACATAGGGGTTCCATGCATCGTTGGCACGGATGGAGCCCATGGCCATCAGCGAGCGGCGGTTGAACTCATGCCAGGCGCGGTTGTAAAGGGGCTCGATGGCTTTCACCACGGCGGCATCGCTGTTGTAGTATTTGTCGGCCACGTAGTCGCTCTCGGGGGTCTTGTCGAGGAAGTCGGAACTGCAACCGGTGAGGGTGGCGGCCAACAGGCAGCATCCCGCGAAAGTGGTGTATATGAAATGGTTGGCTTTCATGTCTTCAATCATTTTAATTGTTAGAAACGAACTTTAAGACCGAAGTTGTAGATGCGCTGCGAGGGATAGCGATACATGTCGATGCCTTGCAGGATCACGCTCTGGTTGTAGGCGCCGATTTCAGGGTCGTAGCCATCGTAGCCTGTGATGGTGAAGAGGTTCTGCGCATTGGCATACACCTGCACCCAGTCAATCTTGAGGGGCTTGAGCCATGCCTTGGGCAGGTTCCAAGCCAGCGAGATGCTCTTCAGGCGGAGGTAGGAACCGTCCTCGATGAAGCGGTTGCTCACACGGTTGTTCTCGTTGAGGTTGGTGCGGGCGGGGTTGATGCGCTGGCTCTCGGCAGTGGCTGCGTTGGGGACATATACATTCGAGATGTCGGTGCCCACGCCATTGGGGTCGATCATCTCCACGCGGGCGAAGTTGGCGACCGAACTCAGGTAGTTGCCCCAGTTCAGGTAGTTGGTGTGGCGCTCGCGCACATAGTTATAGACATCGTTGCCGACGCTTCCGTTGAAGAAGAAGGAGAGTTCGAAGTCCTTCCAGGTGATGACGTTGTTGATGCCGAACGTGAAGTCGGGGTTGGGGTCGCCGATGAACTTGCGGTCGCTCTCGTTGATGACGCCGTCGCCGTTGACATCCTCGAAGATGTAGTCGCCCACCCAGATGCCGTCCACCTGTATGGGTTGCAGCGAACCGTCGGTAGCCACCGGACGGGCCACGGGCAGGCGGTTGCCGTTCTGGTCGAGCATGTACTCGCCCAACTGGTTCTTCTGGTAGAAGTCGGACTCCTTGGTGAACATGCCGATGACGTTGTAGCCGAAGAAGCGGCCCACGGGGCCTCCCACCTCAGAGAGGGTGTAGGTGAGGTTGCGGCCATCAACGCCTTGGATGGCGGAGGCGGAACTGTTGAGTTTGGTCAACTTGTTGCGGTTGATGCTCAGCGTCAGGCCGGTGCGCCACTCAAAACCGTTCTTGCGGAAATTCTGCGAGTTGATGGTGAACTCGATACCTTTGTTCTCGATGCTGCCGGCGTTCACCCACGGGGCGGTCATGCCGAGCCAACTGTTCATGTTGGCGTAGGTGGGCAGGGCGGCGGTCATCAGCAGGTTGTCGGTCTTCTTCAGATAGGCGTCGATGATGATTTCGATGCGGCTGAAGAGGTTGAGGTCAAGACCGACGTTCCAGGCGGTGGTGGACTCCCACGTCAGGTCGGGGTTGCCCACATTGTTGGGCAGGAAGCCGGTGCCCCAGGCGGTGGCGATGGACTTCAGCGTGGCGCCGTAGGCGAAACTGCCCGACTGCTGGTTGCCCACGTGTCCCCAGCCGAGGCGCAGTTTGGCGTTGTGGAGCCATTTCACGTTCTCCATGAATTTCTCCTGCGTGATGCGCCAGGCGATGGCGGCGGAGGGGAACCAGCCCCAGCGGTTTTCTTTCTTGAAACTCGACGAACCGTCGGCACGGAGGGTGGCGGTGAGGAGGTAGCGGTCGAGGAGGTTGTAGTTGAGGCGTCCGAAATACGACTCGATACCCCAGGAGTTGCCGCCGTCGTCGTTGGTGGCGGTGCTGGCGTCGCCCACATGGAGGTAGTGCACGTCGCTGGACACATAGCCCTTGCGACTGCCGCTGAGGAAGTCCCAAGTGCCCCACTGTGCCTCGTGGCCCGCCATCACTTGCAGATGGTGGCCTTTCAGCGGGTCGAAGTCGTAGGTGGCGTATTGCTTGAAGGAATTGTATTCGTTCTTGTCCATCCTGCGGGTCGATTGCGAGGTGATGATGGTGGAGCCATACTGATAGTCGGGCTGGAACTGGTAGGTGTGGTTCCACCCGCGGCTGCCGCCATACTCGATGCGGAAGTTAAGACCCTTGACGGGGATGATGTTGGCGAAGAAGTTGTAGTCGAGCGAGAAGTTCTTGCGGTCGTTCTCGCGCATCTCGGCCTCGAAGAGGGGGTTCTGGTAAGACACGTTGAACTTGTCGGAGGCGTCGCTGTTGAAGCCGTAGGATCCGTCGGGGTTCTTGGCTGCCACGTCGGGGAACTGCTGCAAGGCTATCTGGATGACATTCGACTCATCGAACGTGACGGTGCGCTTGGTGTTGGCAAACGCGGTGTTGGCGCCGATGTTCAGCCATTTGTTGACATTCAGGTCGAGGTTGGCGCGGAAGGAAATACGCTCGAATTCCGAACCGATGCCGATACCGTCTTGGTTGAGGTAACCGCCTGAGACGGAGAACTTGGTGCCGTTGGCACCGCCACTGACATTGACCTGGTGGTTGTGCATGAAGGCGGTCTGGAAGAGGACGTCTTGCCAGTCGGTGCCGTTTGTGAGCAGCGACGGGTCCTTGAAGTCGTCGCGCATCGCCCAGTCGCCGCCATAGAGACGGCCGCGCTCGTTGTAGAACACGGCGTATTCCTTCAGGTTCATCAACTCAAGTTGGGTGGGGATTTGCTGCCAACCGGCATAGCCCTCGTATTGCACCTCGGTCTTGCCTTCCTGACCGCGCTTCGTGGTGATGATCACCACGCCGTTGGAGGCGCGGGAACCGTAGATGGCGGTGGCGGAAGCGTCCTTCAGCACCTCAAGCGACACGATGTCGGAGGGGTTGAGGGCGGCGAGGGCACTGGAGTTGCCGTTGGTCTGGCCCGAGACGGCGATGCCGTCGATGATGTAGAGGGGCTCGTTGGCGGAGAGGGAGTTGACACCACGGATCTGCACGGAGATGCCGCCGCCAGGGGCACCGGAGTTCTGTGTCACCTGCACACCGGCGACACGGCCCTGCATCGCCTGCTCGATGTTGGTGTTGACGCCTTGCTTGATGGCTTTCTCGTCGATGCTCGACACGGCACCGGTGAGGTCGCTGCGCTTCATCGTACCGTAGCCGACGACCACCACTTGTTCGAGCGTGCTGGTGTCCTCGGAGAGCCGCACATCGACGCGCCCGGCCTTGGACACCTTCACCACTTGCGAGGTGTAGCCGATGTAGGAGAACTCAAGCGTCTGTCCGATGCCGACCTCGATGGAGTAGTTGCCATCAAAATCGGTGATGACACCCGAGGTCGAGCCTTTCACCTTGACTGTTGCCCCGATGATGGATTCGCCGTTCGACGAGTCGGTCACCGTACCCGTGACGGTGACTTGTGCGAACGCCTGCAAGGGGAGCAACATCATAAAAAGCAGCATCACCTTATATAAAAATATACGGCCATGCTTCTTGTAAGACTTGCTTTGATTCATGTTTTATTAGGATTTTAGGTTAGAGATCCTTTAACTGTATGCCTGTCCTTCACGATAGGCAATTTGGGTGTTGGGAATAAAAGAGGGTGGCTTTGACACCACCCTCTGGGGATTGTAACTAAATGGCTTACTTCTGGACGAACTTGCGACCACTCTGAATCACAACGCCCTTGTAGTCCTTGTTGACGCGGACGCCGGCGAGGTTGTAAACGGGTGCATTGCCGTCGAGTTGGAGGGCAACACGCTCCTCGATGCCGGTTTCATCGGCATACTTCACCAAGTAGATGGCCTTGATGACGAGTTTGACAGGGTCGGAGGTCTGGAGGGCCACCTGATTGACGGCGCTCACGTTCTTGCCTTCGAGCGAGCACTCCAATTTGGTGATGCCTGCATCACCCCAATAGGTGATATCCTCGGGAGTGGCGGTCTGGACGAAACCTTGGGTGTTGCAAGTGGTGGGCTCGGCATACTCGAAGACGAGTTTCTTGTAACCCGACCAGTCGGCACCTCCTGTTTCTTCGGAAGCCAGCCATGCTGCCATGCCACCCCAAGATGCGGAGTTGAAGGTGAGGGTGCCGTCGGCATTGTTCTCAATGGTCTCAGCCCCATTCCAAGTGTAGTTGAAGCGGTCGATGATGCTCTCGGTGTCGCCGTCGGGAGTTTCGGGTTGAGGTGCCTCACCCTCTTCATAGTTCACAGCCAGCACTTTCACGCCCATGCCCTGCACACGCAGACCGCCATTCTCATTGATGATGGTGGCAAATGCCTCAGTGACCACGAAAGTGGCCAAGCCTTCTGCATTGGGAACGATGGCGCCGCCAAGGTCGCTCCAGTCAGCATTGCTCTTCGGGAGAACCTGGGCTCCCCATTCCCAACCAGCAACATCAATAGCCTCGCAGGTGAAGACGAACTTGTCGCCGGCTTTCACATCGGTCTTCGGAATCAGGAAGTTGGCTTCCCATGTGTCGAAGACGACGGGGAGTGCGGGGTCGGTGGTCACATTGCTTGGGGGCAGTTCTTCGCCACCTCCCTCCGGAGTGAAGATATAGCCATAGAAACTAATCTTCGAACCGGTGCAGAAGAGGTAGTAGGACTCACCTGCCTCGGCTTGGAATTTCACCAGGCCATAGAACTTGTCGGCGGACTGGTTGTTCTCGTCGAGTTGGATGGTCTCGCCCTCGGGGGTGACAAAAGTAATTTCGGAGGTGGGGATGGCACTACCGTCGCTCTTGGTCAAATAGAACGACTTGCCGCTGTTGAGGATGATACCGGCGGTCATGGCTCCGGCTTTCTTGGTGCTCAGCACGAAGAACGTGCCCGACTGGGGGTTGTTCATGCTTTCGGGCTTGTAGCCGCTGCCGGTGCTGGAGGTGCCGTCCAAAGCGCCGTCCTTGGGGTTGTTGCCACCGGTCAGATACACAATCTGGGTGGTCTCTTCGCCGTCGGCGTTGGTGTAGGTCTGGGCAAACTCAGCATTTGTCTCACCTGCGGTGAAGTTCTTCTTGGCCAATTTGCCATCGGGGCCGATGGTCACCGAAACGCTGGCGGAGGCTTCAATCACCTGACCATCAGTGTAGGTCTCGGTCGGGGAGAAAAGGAACTTCTCCTGAGCCTGTGCGCCCATTGCCAATACGGCAACAGCAATAAGAGTAAAAATTTTCTTCATAAGCGTTTTTTAAGTTAGTAAAAATTTTTAATTCAGTATTATTTCGATTTGGGCGCAAAATTACGAGTATTTTATCAAAAAACATAATATTATAATACCAAACATTGATATTTTTTTGATTTTTCCGAGAAATAGATGGACAAAAGGCGTGGAGAGCGTTTTTTTAACACCTATTTCCACTCTATATCCATTAATTCTGTGCTCTGTCATTCATGATTGATTATATGGTGATTGTTTCTATCTGCGCGTCATTG
>CAMKSZ010000105.1 GCA_946415525.1 uncultured Prevotellaceae bacterium
CCCACAAACATCAATTTCACCCGAGTGGAGTTGCCGCAACATGGTTGGTACACCCTTGAAGGCATCAAACTCAACAAACGGCCTGTGAAGAAGGGCGTTTACATCTACAACGGGAAAAAGATTGTCGTGGATGAATAAAAACAGCAATTGATAACCAATGAATGGCAAATTTTAGTTTATGATAAAAAAAGGATTTCTTTTCACAATAATGGCCGTAGCCCTCACCATGGTGTGGGGCTGCGGGTCATCGGACGACGACGACATCCAACCGCCTGTCCCCAAAAATGAGACGGCTTGGACGAAAGAGTCGCAAACCTTCCCTATGAAAATCGACTGGTCGGGCAGTGACAGCAAGCCCGACTGGGCGGATTTCGCCAAACTTCCTGATGTCGGCGAGTTTGAGAACTGGATGATTCTCATGGTAACACTGCAAGACGAACTGGTAGCCTATGCCACGGAAAACGACTTCATGGCCTTGTTTATTGACGGCAGCATGCGTGCATTGGCCAATCCCGCCATCAAAATCGGCGACACCAAGGATGTGTCGTTTATCCTGAAAGTGCTGGGCAACGAAACGTCGGGCAAATCTGTGGAAATCACCCTGAAATACTATTGCGCCCAACTTCACCAGACATTCACGGTGGTAGGCAGCGAGATATTCGTGCCCGAGCGGGTGTATGGCGTCAATGAGACTTTCTACGTTCCGCTGATGGATGGATGTCCCAAATTTCCTGTCTGCACTCCCGTCACCATCTACTTCCCTCAAGAGAAACCCTCTTTTGTGGAACCAGCCATTGGCGACATGTTTCTCCTGATGGTGGATGGCGAATGCCGTGGCGTGTGCGTGGTAGATGAACATTTGTTTGTCACGCCCTATCCGTTCACGGCGTATGCCAAAAGAAACGGCGAGGAAGGCAGGTTGTACTTCTACGATGTCAGTGAGAATACATTCTGGAATACGGGCAAAACCGTTACCCTCAGTAATGACCCACAGATTGTCAACCTGACTTATTAGAATGTGGCAACTCATCAATGGCGATAAAATCAATTAAATAAACCAATAGAATAAAATGAAAAGAAAGTTGGCATGTGCGGCAATCGCACTTGCATTCCTGCCTGCCATGGGTCAAGCACAGACCTATAACTGTGATGTCAATGGCGACGGTACCGTGAACGTGGCGGATGTCATGCTTGTAGTTGATAAAGTTCTCGGTACCTCCAGTGACTCACAACGTAGGATAAAGTTTTACGTGACCGAAGAGCCATTCGAAACCGAATCGGGCGGAACCCGAAAAAGCATCCGACGCGCCCCTGAGGTGACCACCAGCACCCTTAAACAATTTTACTTACACTTGTTGTATAGAGAAGAAGGCATTTTGGAACTGTCCGATGACCATCACACTTATATCACCAAGGAAGGACATTACCAAACTGAAGCCACATGGCCTGGCAATCTTGTTTCTCCGTTGAGCACCCCTGTCTCTTTCTTTGCCTACCACAACAACCAAGAGTCATGCTTCCTGGACGAAGCAAACAAACCCTATCTCCTTGTGGAACTGGAAGAGAATTCCAGTGAGCAGACAGACGTACTTGTGGCGAAGGAGACCAAGTCATGGAATGAATGCGAGGGAGTAATCAACCTGAAGTTCCACCATGCCTGCGCCGCAGCGCAATTCTCCATCAAGAAGAGTGAGAAGATGGCTGAGAAAGGCTACAATGTGGAAGTCAATCAAGTGGTGCTCCACAACATCATCAAGACTGGCGACTATATGCTCGACGACTTCACATGGAAAATTCCGGAAGCCTCCCCCGAAACCGTGACCAAATTTACACTCAATGCCTATAGGAATGGCGAAAAGACCGATTTCATCTCACTGACGACAGATGCCACCCTTCTCGCCAAAGACGAAAACGACTTCCTGTTCCTTCTGCCTACGAAAATCGAAAGCGTCAATCGCAAATACAGCGAAGCCACTGCCGCTGACGGAGCGTATATAGAAATCAAGTGCAAGGTTTACAAAGACAATGATTATAAGGTGGGGTCACTTGATGATTTCGGGTCTGTCTATCTTCCCTTCGGTTATGACTTGTCGGGATACAAGGGAAAAATCAAGTCGTTTGTCATCAATTTCGGAACTTCCATCCGTGATTTCGACGGCTATCTAATCATCCAATAAAAGCAAATATGATGAAAAAGGAATATCAAGCACCCGTTACCGATATCGAGGTACTTCATTTGCAACAAGGATGCCTGGAAGATGGGAGGGATGGAGTGCCAACTGGCAGTTATGGTGTGGATGGATTGGTGCGCGACCCCGACATAGAGGAGATAGGCGGCGATCTCAACGCCAACACTTACCACATGACCACTTTGTGGGACGAATGACTCTTTCAAACAATGATGATGATGCATTTTTGATGCTTTTCAAAGAAAAATAGAAAAAAATCACGGAAAAATTTGTCGGAATGAAACAATATGCTTACTTTTGCCGACAAATTATTAATATTACGTCAAAATGAAGAAGAATTTGTTTTTCGCATGGTGGTGGCGCAACTCAAGACCCTGAAGTCGTGAGCCAGCAACGCCGTATGTGAAAATACAATAGCATAAAGAGGCCTGCCGTTCTTACGACAGGCCTTTAACTTTATTCTGAGATTCCAAGAAAACAAATATATATACAATTCCAAGAAAACAAAACAAAGAGAGGAGACATCAAAATGGAAATGAGAGACATTTTGCACAGGATGCTCAACCATGAGTCGATGACGAGGGAAGAGACCCACGACATCCTCATCGGCATCACGAAAAGCGAGTTCCCCAACGAGCAGATTACCGCCTTGCTCACTTGCATGCAGATGCGCGGTGTCACCGTCGATGAACTGCTGGGACTGCGTGACGGCATCCTCGAGACTGGCGTGCCGGTGAAACTCGACTGCGAACGCTACATCGACATCGTGGGGACAGGTGGCGACCAGAAGAACACCTTCAACATCTCCACCTGTTCCTGCTTCGTGGTGGCAGGGGCGGGCTACAAAGTGGCCAAGCATGGCAACTATGCCGCCACGTCGGTGAGCGGGGCTTCCAACATCATCGAGTCGCATGGCACCCATTTCACCGACGACATCGACCGTCTCAACCGTTCCATCAACGAGTCGGGCGTGGTCTATCTCCATGCACAACTGTTCGCAAAGGCCATGAAGTTTGTCGGACCCATCCGCAAGGCTCTTGCTTTCCCCACATGCTTCAACCTCTTGGGACCGATTGTCAACCCGTCGCAGCCCCAGTGCCAGTTGTTAGGCGTGGCCAATCTCGACCAGATGCGGCTTTATAACAACGTCTATCAGAAAATCGGCATAGAATACGGCATCGTCAACAGTATCGACGGCTACGACGAAATATCGCTCACCGGCGACTTCAAGGTGACCACCAACCGCTATGAGCGCATTTTCAAGCCCGCCGACATCGGCATGCACGTGGCAGAGCCTTCGCAGTTGTGGGGCGGCGACACGCCCAAAGAGGCCATGAAGATTTTCGATGCCGTGCTGAGCAACCAGGCTTCGCAAGCACAGAAAGAGGTGGTGATGGCGAATGCCGCCTTCGCCATCCAGGTGCTGGAAAAGGGCAAGGACATCGACGAGTGCGTGGAGATGGCCCGTGAGTCGATAGAGAGCGGTCGGGCTTTGCAGGCTTTGAGAAAGTATGTTGCCATTAACTCATAATTTCGTGCGTCATGAAAGACATTTTAGAGGAAATCGTCGCCTGGAAACGGGTGGAGGTGGAGCAGATGAAGGCGGCATTGCCAATGAGGGAACTGGAACTGCAAGTGGAATGGATGCATTCGACACAGAAGGACATCCCGTCGATGAGCCGGGCCTTGCGCCAGTCCGACACCGGCATCATCGCGGAGATGAAGCGCCGCTCCCCATCCAAGGGGTGGATCAACGAGCAGGCAAGAGCCGGCGAGGTGCCCCTGGGCTATGAGCGTCATGGGGCGGCTGCGGTGAGCATCCTCACCGACGATCGGTTTTTCGGCGGCAGCGACGCCTTTGTGTGCGAAGCGCGGCAGTCGGGGCTTTCGTTGCCTGTGCTCTACAAGAATTTTGTGGTGGATCCTTACCAGGTGCTTCAAGCCCGCTGTTGCGGTGCGTCTGCGGTGCTTTTGATTGCAGCCTGCCTCTCGTTGGAAGAATGTCGCGCATTGATGGGACTTGCCCATGACGTAGGAATGGAGGTGTTGCTCGAAATGCATGATGAGCATGAACTCGACTATGTGGCATTGGAACCCGACATGTGCGGCATCAACAACCGCCATCTCGGCACGTTTGTCACCGATGTAGGCACCTCGTTGCAGATGGCACGCCTGTTGCCTGCCGATGCTTGCAAAGTGAGCGAGAGCGGCATCTCCCATCCCGACACGGTGCGACAGTTAAGGGCCGAGGGTTTTCAGGGATTCCTGATAGGGGAGTGCTTCATGCGCACCGACGACCCGCCTGCTGCCTTGGGGGAGTTCATCGGACAACTGAAAAGTGGCGCCTCTTCATAGGGATGAAAAGGATGTGTGGGCATCGGCAGCGAATAAAGCGGCATGATTTGGCGAAATTTGAAAAAAAATAGGTAATTTTGCACCCTAAAAGGCATTTAAATCTTGAATAGCAAATTCTAAAACGAACATAGACATGATAGTGAAAGTTTGCGGTATGCGTGTGGCCGCTAACATACGCGAGATTTCCCAACTCGATGTGGATTGGATAGGATTGGTCTTCGTTCCCGACAGTCCCAGATTTGTCAAGCAGGTGTCGGCCCGTGGAGGGTTCTATCCCGACTACTCTTCGTTCGCGAAGAAGGTGTCGGAATTGGGCGGACTCCCCGAGGTGGCCAAGAGGGTGAACAAGCCACAGCGCGTCGGCGTCTTTGTGGATGACATGCCACAGACCATCGTGCAAAGGGTTTTCAATTTCAGCCTCGACTATGTGCAACTCCACGGTGAGGAACTGCCTGTGATGATCGACAACCTGCGCCGCACTTTGGAAGACATCCGGAAGGTGAAAATCATCAAGACCATCTTTGTGGAGAATGCCGACGACTTCAAGCAGTGCAAGGACTACGAACCGCTGGTTGACTACTTCCTTTTCCACACCAAGAGCGAGGCAAAGGGCGGCACTGGCGAGCGTTTCGATTGGAGCATCGTCGATGCTTACGATGGGGAGGTGCCCTTCTTGTTGAGTGGCGGCATCAAACTTGAAGATGCCGAGTGCATCAAGGCCATCAAGCATCCTAAATTTGCCGGCGTGGACATCAACTCCTGTTTCGAGATAGAGCCAGGTGTGAAGGATGCCGAGAAAGTGCGCCAATTCGTCGAGATAGTGAAAGCATAAGGCAGGATGGGAGCGTTGTCTCCCAAATCCTGACTCATGGCAAAAACTGCCTCACAACCTAAGAAAATTATATTCTATTACGATTATGAACAAGATTAATCAACTGTTCACCTCGCGTGGACAGCAGAAGTTGTTGTCGCTCTATTTTTGTGCGGGATGCCCTACTTTGGAGGGGACGGGCGACGTCATTCTCACCCTGCAACGCCGAGGCATCGACATGATAGAAGTGGGCATTCCTTTCAGCGACCCGCTTGCCGATGGTCCGGTGATTCAATCGGCGGGTAGTCGTGCGCTCCGCAACGGGATGACCTTGTCGCTGCTTTTCAACCAGTTGCAAGCGATTAAGTCTCAGGTGCGCATCCCGTTGGTGCTCATGGGCTACCTCAACGTCGTGATGCACTATGGCGTGGAGCGCTTTTGCCAAAGTTGCGTGGAAGCGGGCGTCTCGGGAGCCATCATCCCCGACCTGCCGTTCGACGACTATCTCAAAGTGGTGAAGCCTGTGGCCGACCGTTATGACCTGCGCATCATCATGATGATTACTCCCGAGACTTCCGAAGAGCGCATCCGCCTCATCGACCAGCATACCGACGGCTTCGTCTATATGGTCAGTTCGGCAAGCATCACGGGGGCGCAAAACAGTTTCGATGATGCCAAACTGGAGTATTTTCGCAGAATCGACGCCCTGCAACTGCGCAATCCGCGCATGATAGGTTTCGGTATCTCCAACAAACAGACACTTGTGAGTGCGCAGGAACATGCCGCCGGTGCCATCATCGGGAGCAAGTTCGTCACGCTGCTCAATGAGACGGGAAATCCTGACCTCGCCCTTGACTTGTTGTACAAAGCATTGGAGGAATAAGGCATGGAAATCATCGACTATCTCAACAAGTACGACCGTTTCGCTGCATCCACTGGCGTGCAGGTGGTGGAAATGGGCGACGGGTTCGCCCGGGCGGAGATGACCGTGGCAGAAAAACACCTCAATGGCGCACAAGTGTGCCAGGGTGGGGCCATCTTCACGTTGGCCGACCTCGCTTTCGCGGCGGCAGTGAACAGTGGCGGCGTGATGACCGTAGGCACCACCAACAACATTACTTTCATCAGGTCGGCTGTCGAGGGCGACCGACTGACCGCCGTGGCACGTGTGGAAGACCACCACAAACTGCCTTTCTGTGAAATAAAGGTGACCAACCAGCGCGGCGAACTCGTCTGCATGGTGACAGGCTCTGCCTACCGGC
Organism: uncultured Prevotellaceae bacterium; assembly: GCA_946415525.1. Lineage (GTDB taxonomy): Bacteria > Bacteroidota > Bacteroidia > Bacteroidales > Bacteroidaceae > Prevotella. The sequence goes on from CAMKSZ010000105.1 coordinate 6,618, forward strand.
GCCGCCAACCTCTCATTCCCGAGCCATAGTTTCCAAAACCATCCAAATAAAGCCTAATATGAAATATTCTGTCGACGAAAATGGCTTCTATGGCCATTTTGGGGGCGCATACGTGCCAGAAATTCTTTATAAATGCGTACACGACCTGCAAGACGCCTATATTCCCATCATCGAGAGCGACGACTTCAAGCAGGAGTATAGGGCGTTGCTTCGTGACTATGTGGGGCGGCCTTCGCCTCTCTATTTTGCCGAGCGGATGAGCCGTTTGTATGGCTGCCAACTCTATCTCAAGCGCGAAGACCTCAACCATACCGGCGCGCATAAGATCAACAACACCATCGGTCAGATTCTCATGGCACGAAAGATGGGGAAGACCCGCATCATCGCCGAGACGGGGGCCGGTCAGCATGGCGTGGCGACTGCCACCGTCTGTGCCCTCATGGGCATGGAGTGCGAAATCTTCATGGGAAAGACCGACGTGGAGCGGCAGCATACCAATGTGGAGCGCATGCGGATGCTTGGGGCGAAGGTGCATCCCGTCACTACGGGCAACATGACGCTGAGCGATGCTTGTTCACAGGCCATCCGCGACTGGTGTTGCCATCCCAAAGAAACCTTCTACATCGTGGGCTCCACCATGGGGCCTCATCCTTATCCCGACATCGTGGCGAGAATGCAGAGCGTCATTTCCGAGGAAATCAAGTGGCAACTGCAAGAGAAAATCGGGCGCGACTATCCCGACTTGTTGGTGGCTTGCATCGGGGGTGGCAGCAACGCTGCCGGTACCATCTATCATTATATGGACGACGAGCGGGTGCGCATCGTGCTGGCGGAGGCGGCAGGCCATGGTGTGGATACCGACTACACGGCGGCTACCATCCATTGCGGTACGGAGGGAATCCTCCATGGGGCGCGAACACTGGTGATGCAGACCGACGACGGCCAGATAAAGGAGGCTTTCACCATTTCGGCGGGTCTCGACTATCCGGGCATCGGACCCATGCACGCCCACATGGCGGAGAAAGGCCGCACGCAGGTCGTCGCCATCGACGACGACGAGGCCATCTATGCTGGTTATGAACTCACCCGCATGGAGGGCATCATCCCGGCGATAGAGAGCGCTCATGCCGTCGCCGCACTCAAGCACCTTAAGTTCAGTCCCGACGACGTGGTGGTGCTCACCGTCAGTGGGAGGGGCGACAAGGATGTGGAAACTTATCTTAGCAACAAACAAAAAGCAAGGGAATATGGCAACTTCTGACCATCGGGGCGCATTCGCCTACCACACCGTCGCCCGCTCGTTGTTGGGCGACCTCTTCACTCCTGTCGGGGCTTACATGCGCCTGCGTGACGTTCATCCGCAAAGCGCGTTGATGGAAAGTTCCGACTACCATGAGAAAAACAACAGTCGGTCGTTTATCGGCATCCATCCCATCGCCAGCATCGCCATCGGGCACGGGAAGGTGGAATGTTCCTATCCCGACCAGTCGCGTGAGGTGTGTGAAGTGGACGAGCAGTTTACTTGCGACAAGGCCATCAGGCAGTTCCTCGACCGATTTGATGTCGGGGGGGCGCACGCCGACCTATGTGGACTTTATGGATACACTTCGTTCAATGCCGTGAGGTATTTCGAACACATCCCCGTCAAGGATGAGACGATGGAGCGAAACGATGCCCCAGACGTGTACTACATCCTCTTCCGCGACATTGTCGTCTTCGACCATTTCAACAACCAACTCACCTTAGTGACTCTTTCCGAGGGTGACGACGCCGCGGCTGAACGCACACTTTTGAACCTGGAACGAATCATCAACAAGGATAATGTGCAGGCGTATGGGTTCCGTCCCGTGGGCGATGTCTGTTCGCCCATTACCGACGAGCAGCATAAGGCCAACATCCGCAAGGGCATTGCACACTGCCTTAGGGGCGACGTGTTCCAAATAGTGCTCTCACGGCGTTTCGTGCAGCGCTATGAGGGCGATGACTTCAAACTCTACCGCGCACTACGAAGCATCAATCCTTCGCCTTATCTGTTCTATTTTGACTTCGGGGGCTTCCGCATCTTTGGTTCCAGTCCGGAGACGCATTGCCGCATAGAAAACCGACGGGCCTATATCGACCCCATCGCCGGCACCACAAGGCGCACGGGCGATGCCGAAGCCGACAGGAGAGGGGCGGAGTTCCTGCGTCAGGACCCGAAGGAGAACGCGGAGCACGTGATGCTGGTCGATTTGGCCCGCAACGACCTTAGCCGTAATTGCCATGGCGTGCAGGTGGACTTTTACAAAGACTTGCAATACTACAGCCATGTCATCCACCTCGTAAGCCGTGTGTCGGGAGAACTCGACGAGGGTGCCGATCCCGTGAAGGCTTTCATCGACACATTCCCTGCCGGGACGCTGAGTGGTGCGCCTAAGGTGCGGGCGATGCAACTCATCAGTGAATATGAGCCACACAATAGGGGCGCCTATGGCGGATGCATCGGGTATATCGGGTTTAATGGCAACCTCAACCAGGCCATCACCATCCGCACGTTTGTCAGCCGCAACGGTGAATTGTGGTTCCAGGCGGGTGGCGGCATCGTGGCTAAAAGCAACGAGGAATACGAGTTGCAGGAAGTGAACAATAAATTGGGTGCGCTCCGTAAGGCGATTGTCATGGCGGGCGAAATATAGAAAACGAATTTCCAAGAAAATGAAAATTGTTATTATCGACAACTACGACTCCTTCACCTATAACCTCGCCCATTTGGTCAGGCAACTGGGCGCCGAAGTGACGGTGTGGCGCAACGACTGTTTCACGTTGGGGCAATTGGAGCCTTTCGACAAAATCTTGTTGAGCCCCGGCCCTGGCATTCCTTCTGAGGCTGGCTTGCTGTTGGATGTCGTCCGGGGGTATGCTGGCAAGAAGCCTATCTTGGGTGTTTGCCTGGGGCACCAAGCCATTGGCGAAGTGTTTGGTGCGAAACTGGCCAATCTCTCCGATGTCTATCATGGGGTGGCCACGGAGGGCACGCAGTTGGGCAACGACGAGATTTTCGACTCGCTTCCCCGGCGCATCGTGATGGGGCGTTATCACAGTTGGGTGGTTGATAGAATGGGCTTCCCCGACTGTCTGGAGGTTACTGCCGAAAGCGACGACGGCCAAATCATGGCACTGCGCCACAAGCAATTTGACGTGCGTGGCATACAATTCCATCCGGAGAGTGTACTGACTCCCGATGGACCGACAATGCTGCGCAACTGGCTTTCGCTGAAATAGGAAAAAAGAGAATAGGGTGGCAAGGTGCTATGAGGAAAGCACCTTGCAGCACCAACGTGTCACCTTCAGCATCACGCTGATGCCTGGTACGTCTTTGAGAAGATAGTATTTGTGGTTCTCCCTCACCAAACGACCGGAAAGTCCCTTCAGCGGACCATGGCATACCATGACGGGGGTGCCGGCCTTATGGCGGGCCTCGTCAGAACTGAGGAATTTACGCATCTCAATATCGGGGTTGCACATGGTCATGAATTCGAACATCTGCTTGGCGGGTATCTCGTAGTAGTCGCGCGTCTCGCGATCCTTGGTGATGACCGACATCTTGAACTGCCCGTTTTTGATGATTTCCTGCATCTCTTGGGTTGACAGGGTCTTCTTGATGAAGATAAGATTGCTCACCACAGGGCGTAGTTTGCGCTTGGGCCTTCCCTGCTCATCCTCGTAGATGCGGTATTGCATGGGAATGAACGATTCTATGCCATTCTCCTTGAAATACTCGCCTACTTTCGCCTGGCTGTTGGTGTAGAGTTTGATGGCATACCAAGGTGCATCGTCTGTCGCAGGAGAGGGGGCGGGACTGTTTTTTGTGGTCTCTTGCTGCATGTGGCAATTAACGTTTCGAATGTTTCTTCCTGATGTAGATGGCATCACCTCTCGTGTCGCTGCGG
>CAMKSZ010000106.1 GCA_946415525.1 uncultured Prevotellaceae bacterium
ACTGGAGAACGAAGCCACCAAGATGTGGCATCTTGGCCCTGTGGCTCTCTACCAAAGTATGAATGGCTAACTACTTATGATTATAGAAATAAAAACTCTTTACTGCAATGCCTCACTCCTGACCTCTCCCATTAACTAATGGGAGAGGATCAGTAAAGTGCGGTACTCTTATCCAATCTTTTTTCAAACAAAAATATCCATGCCAAGGATGGGGGAAACATCAGAATAATTATTCCGCCATTCTTTTGCTCAGTTCGCGATAGACCACGGCATTGCAAGCCATCTTGACGACGATGAAGATGGCAATCAAAACTGCCATGACAATGAAGGTGACAACCATCGAATTCAAAATCATACCGATAATCCACATCAGGATACCGCTAATGATGAAGAAGACCAAGGAGCAAACGACGTCAATCCAAAACAAGGTCGATTTGTAGCCGTAAGTGATTTTGGTGCTCTGCATCATCGCCTCCGAAGGCGACATTTCCTTGTCGAGCAGCAGGAACAAGGCCTGCGACCATCCGTAACTGATAATGATGGCAGGAACGAACATGAAGCACAAAGCAGGGAAGATGGAAATGGACATCAGGCCCACCAAATTGAAGAACTCTCCCATGTATTTTCTGTAATGCCCATCGAAAATGAAGGTTGGGCTGACGACGGCATCGGAATTCTTGCTGAGTTTTAATGGCAGAGTGTTGAGACCGATAGTGGTACCCACATTGAGGTAGGGCACCCAAATGGTAATCACATAAAGGATGCAGGCAAGGAAGACGGAGAGGAAGTTTTTCAGGCCGATGCCGATACCCTCCTGAATGACGCCCATGACCGTAATAAGACGCCCGCCCTGGGAAGAAAAACTGTTTTCCTCCTGCCAACGCGCCTCCTCTCGACGACGACGAGCCTCATCCTGTTGGCGACGGGCCTCATCCTGTTGACGACGACGAGCCTCATCCTGTTGACGACGGGCCTCATCCTGTTGGCGACGAGCCTCTTCCTGTTGGCGACGAGCCTCTTCCTGCTGGCGGCGGGCCTCATCTTCGGAACGGTTGTCAGGTGTAGGCTTGGTGTCATTAGGTGTGTTGAACCAATATCCACAATATCGGCACTTTAGGGCTTCAGCCTTTACCATTTGCCCGCACATGGGGCATCTTTTCATGTTGTCCATAGTGAGTGTAGATTAAAATAATTGTTATAGATAGGGTTTATGGTTTTAGTTTGGCTTCAAAAATAACTGATTATTCGCAATTTTCCAAATAATTGACGTTCTATTTGTGATTTTGTAACTTTTTGTTTCACATTTTCGACATGTCATCCATCGAAGTGGCAAGCGCAAAGGTTTACGTTTATTTATCTGCAGCAAATCATTGTCAGTTTTAAATAAATGACTATCTTTGCACCATAGAAAATGAGTACGGAAAAACAACAACTAAATCTATAAGAACAAATGAAGAAATTACAAGAATTGAACAAGCGGACTGCTCCGAAGAGCGTCATGCCCGAGAAAGTGATTCAGTTTGGTGAAGGCAACTTCCTTCGTGCTTTTGTGGACTGGATTCTGTGGAACATGAACCAGAAGACCGACTTCAACGGTAGCGTTGTGGTGGTGCAACCCATCGAGCGCGGCATGGTGGACTGGCTCAACGGTCAGGACTGCCTCTATCACGTCAACCTTCAAGGTCGTGAGAATGGCGAAGCCGTGAACAGCCTCGAGCGCATCGACGTCATTTCCCGTGCCCTGAACCCCTATACCCAGAACTGGGCCTACATGGCATTGGCCGACCAGCCCGAGATTCGTTTCGTCATCTCCAACACCACCGAGGCCGGCATCGCCTTCGACGACACCTGCAAGTTGAGCGACGCCCCCGCCAGCAGTTATCCCGGCAAGTTGGTGCAGTTGCTCTATCGCCGCTATCAGACCTTCGAGGGCGACCCCACCAAGGGCCTCATCATCATGCCCTGCGAGTTGATTTTCCTCAACGGCCATCATCTGAAAGAGTGCATCTACAAATACATCGAACTTTGGAAGGAAGACTTCGGCGCCAACTATGAAGGTTTCAAGGAGTGGTTCACCAAATATTGCTATGTATGCGCCACCCTCGTTGACCGCATCGTTCCCGGCTTCCCCCGCAAGGAAATTGCCGAGATTCAGCAGAAGATCAGTTACAAGGACAACCTGGTCGTTCAAGCCGAGATTTTCCACCTTTGGGTGATTGAGAAAGCCGAGAACATGACCTGCGAAGAGTTGCGCGCCGAGTTCCCCGCCGAGAAGGCCGGCCTGCACGTGCTCATCGCCGAGAGCGAGAAACCCTACCACGAGCGCAAGGTGACGCTGCTCAACGGCCCGCACACCGTGCTGTCGCCTGTCGCCTATCTGAGCGGTGTCGATATCGTCCGCGACGCCTGCAACCACGAGGTCATCGGCAAGTACATCCACAAGGTGCAGTTTGAAGAGTTGATGGAAACCCTCAACCTGCCGATGGACGAGTTGAAGCAGTTTGCCGGCGACGTGCTGGAGCGTTTCAACAACCCGTTTGTCGATCACCAGGTGACCAGCATCATGCTCAACTCCTTCCCGAAGTTCTGCGCCCGCGACCTCCCCGGCGTGAAGGTGTATCTCGAGCGCAAGGGCGAGTTGCCCCAGGGTCTCGTGATGGGTCTTGCCGCCATCATCACCTACTACAAGGGTGGCAAGCGTGCCGACGGCGCAGAGATTGTGCCCAACGACGCCCAGGACATCATGGACCTGCTGAAGAACCTTTGGGCCACCGGCGACACCCAGAAGGTAGCCGACGGCGTTCTCTCCGCCACCAGCATCTGGGGCGAGGACCTGCACAGCATCGCCGGACTTGCAGAGTTGGTGAAGAAAGACCTCGACCTCATCCAGGAGAAGGGCATGCTCGAGGCCGTGAAGACCATCCTGTAATCACAGCGCACCCCATTTACTTCTTCCATATTCAATCAAGAGCGATGCCGGGGAGACACCCTTCCCCGGCATTCTCTTTTTTCCCGCCACAACCCCTGTCATGAACAAAGAACGCGAGACAGCCGACAATTACCGCAAGCGCGCCTACGAAGGCGACTCCAAGTCGATGAACAACCTCGGTGTGTGCTACATGCGCGGTTACGGTGTCGTGGAAAACCATACGACCGCATTCGAATGGTATCTTCGCGCCGCCACCACCGGCGACGTTTATGGTTGTTTCAACGTAGCCGAATGTTACTACCGTGGCGACGGTGTGGCACAAGACCGTGAGCAAGCCTTCGAATGGTATCTGAAGGCCGCCCTAAAAGGCGACATGCAGTCGCAAGTGAACGTCGCCAACGCCTACTATTTGGGTGAAGGAGTGGCACAAGACCACACGAAGGCGTTCAACTGGTATCGCGAGGCCGCCTTCCAAGGGCATGTGCAGTCGCAGAAGAACGTGGGCGCCGCCTACTGGAACGGCGACGGCGTGGAGAAGAACTTGGAAGAATGTGCCTTCTGGTATGAACTTGCCGCCAATGGCGGCGACGCCCAGGCACAATTTGCCACCGGTTGGTTTCTCATGACCGGCACCGGTGTCAAAGAAGACAAGGAAAGCGGCCTCCGTTGGCTCCGCCGCGCCATGACGCAAGGCTACCGTCCCGCCATCGACTGGTGCAAGGAGCACGGCTACCGCACTTTATAGGTGGCTCCCCCATCATCACAACGGTCGTCACCATGCGAAGAGCCCTTGCCACCCTCGTCATCCTGCATCTCTTGTTGCCGTCGTCGGCGCAAGTCAAATCCCTTCCCGACCAACTGCAAGTGACGACACTACGGCTGAGCAACGGCATGACGGTTTGGCTCAACGAAGACCACAGCCAACCCAAGGTCTTCGGCGCTGTGGTGGTGAACGCCGGAGCACGCGACTGCCCCGGCACCGGCATCGCCCACTATTTCGAGCACCTTCTGTTCAAAGGCACGGAAGAGATGGGCACCATCGACTACACCGCCGAGCGCCCCCTGCTCGACTCCATCAGCCTTTGTTACGACCAACTTGCCACGGCCAAGGACGAGACCATCCGCCGGCAGGCACTATCTGCCATCGGGCGCCTGAGCCGCCAAGCATCCGAATACGCCATTCCCAACGAGTTCAACCGCCTCACCCAACTATACGGCGGCAGTCCACCCAATGCCGGCACCAGTTGGGACTTCACCTACTACCACGGCACATTCTCCCCCGGCTACATCGAACATTGGTGCGAGATGAACAGCCACCGGCTCATCCATCCCGTCTTCCGACTCTTCCAAAACGAACTCGCCACGGTCATAGAAGAGAAGAACACCTACGCCGACGACCTCCTCTCGTCGGTAAGGGAACAGATGATGCAGGAACTCTTCGGGACACTCCCCTACGCCTACCCCATCATAGGCAGCAGGGAGGAGTTGCTGCATCCCCGACTCTCCGCCCTACAATCATTCTACCGCCGCTACTACGTGGGCAGCAACATGGGCCTTATCCTCTGCGGCGACATCGACACTCGTCACCTAAAACCCCTCTTGGAGCGCACTTTCGGACGCATACCACGCGGCGACGCGCCCCAGCGCACCCCATCGCCCCTGCCCGACATCACGGAAGAGCGCACAGCCCCGTTGCACCTCCCCCTCCCCCTCGTCAATTTAGGCATCCTCGCCTACAAAGCCCCCACGGAATACGCCCCCGACGCCAACGCCCTCGACGTCGCCCTCTCCCTGCTCAGCGACCAACAGACCGGGATGCTCGACTCCCTCTGCCACGACGGCACACTGTTGAGCGCCATGGCCGCCCTACAAGGGCTCAACGACGCCGGTCTCGCCTATCTCCTGTTCATGCCCCCCATTTTCGGTTCTTCCCCATCTGCCGAACGCGCCTGTCTCGAACAAGTGCGCCGCCTCTGCGAAGGACGCTACAGCAAGGACACTTTCGAGAGCCATCGCCGCGAGACCTTCCAAGAAGCCCTTCGGAGTCTGGAAACCATCGACGACCGAGCGCAAAAGATGGTGCGTGTGATGGCTTCCGGCCATACATGGCAGGCCTACCTCGACAAGGTGAACGCCCTCAACACGTTGACACAAGACGACGTGACCGCCGCCGCCCGCAAATACCTCGGCGCCCCCTTCGTCAGATTCAAGAAGATGGAGGAAAGCCATCGCGAGTCCCCACTCCCCCTCCCCGCAAGAGTACAGGCGAGTCCTCGCCATCCCGATGCCGAATCGGTCTTCGCCCAATATTTGCACAGCATCCCCACCCCACAACAACAGCCACGCGCCATCCATTTCGACCGCGACGCCACCATCACCCCTTTGGGCGGCACCGCCACCCTCTATACGGTAGCCAACCCCATCGACCATCTCTTCGAACTCACCCTCACCTACAACCACGGACAATATGCCGACCGCCACGTGGAAGCCCTCTGTCAATGGCTGAACACCGCCGACACCGACAGCGAAGGACGCCAAGCATGGGAAAGCAAACTCCATTCCATCGGCGCCACCCTGCTATCTTCAAGCACAGAGCACACTTTCAACTTGCTCATCAGCGGCGAGGATGCACATTTCGAAGCCACCCTCCAACTGGTCGGGCACCTCCTGCAGCACATCCGTCCCGCCACCATCCCAGAAGCAGAAGAAAAAGAGAAACAAGGGAAGAAGAACGACGAAGCCCTCCGCGCATTGCTGATGAAAGTGATGATGGGCGACCGTTCGCCCTATCTCGCACCAACGACGCCACCGAACGAAGATGCGCCATCAAGCACCGACATGACAGCCGTCCTCGACAACGTGCTAAAAAGTGCCTGCCACATCATCTATAGCGGCAGCCTCCAGAGCGAGACCGTCGGCGAAGCCATCCGCCGCCACCTCCCCATCCGCCGCAGCACGGTTCCCTACATCGACTATAGCGTCACTCCCCTTCATTACGACGAGCCAATGGTCTATGTCTATGACACCCCTCATGCGCGACAAAGCCACATCTTCACCTACGAGACCATCGCCCCGACGCCCACCCTTGAGGAATACGTCCCACTGCTGTTGCTAAAAAACTATTTCGGCAGCGGCATGTCGTCGGTCTTGTTCCAAGAAATACGGGAATACCGCTCGATGGCCTATCTCACCTCCAGCCACCTCCATTCCCGCCCCCGACTCCTGTCGCCCGACAGTCGGCAAGCGTTCTACAATGTGATAGACGTCGCCACGGAAAAGACGATGGACGCCATCGCCCTGCTCGACAGTCTTCTGCGCGACATGCCCGTCAGGGAAAATAATTTCGAGGCCATCCGCCATGCCGCCATCAGCGACATCAACCTCCAGCATCCCACCTTCCGCACCATGGGACAGCACATCGCCCACCTGCAATGGGAAGGGTATCAGAGCGACCCGTCGGCTGCAACCGCCTCACTCCTTGGTTCAGCCACCCTCGGCGACATGATGGATTTTTACAATAAAAATGTCCGACGAAACGGCAGGCACCGTGTCGTCGGCATAGTGGGCGACCTCCATGCGCTCAACATGGCTGCATTGGCCCGTTATGGGCAAGTCGTCGTGCTCGGAGAGAGCGAACTTTTTGGCAAATAGGCCGTTAGCGGTGCGTCACACCCCTTCGTTGCCCGCCGTCTGCGTGGAATCGCCTGGGATGTCGAGGATAGCCTTTTCAATCCTCACCTCTCCCATCTTCGAGACAAACACATTGAAAGGAACATACTCCTCAGCCAGGTCGTCGGGCGAACCTACGCTACCTAAAAACCTCACCTCGTCTTTCTCCGTACCATTATAGACCATACCCAACAAGACGGTATGCTCCAAATATTCTTTGTCGAGGAAGTTCTCGAAAGCCTTTTTGCTAAATTTCTTCTCGAAAAACACGCTGCCATCCCTGCGTGTGATTTTCATCTCGATGACGTTGTTGCGGTAGCGCTTGCCGGTATTGTCGGTGACATACGACAAACTGTCGGATGTCGATCTCCTGACATTGGCGCAATAGGAACTGCCCAACCATTTGAATGAATCGACGCCCTGGGTGACGTTCATCTTGTGTATGGTAGTGTCGGGTGCATTCACCACCTTGGGAGGCACGATAATATTGTCAACGGTCTGTTTTTTCTCCTTTTCGCAAGCCACGAAGAGTCCCGCAGCCATCATTAGCGCCATCAGCGGCAGAATATTTCTCATTGTCGTTTACTATTGTTTTTATAGGTAAGTTGTGCAAAAGTTCTGCAAAGTTAGCATAAAAGCAACGAAAGGCAAAGCCAAAACCATGAAAAATATGTTAAGGACTGCGCTATTGCGACTGCTTTGGCACATTCCACGACGAAAAGAGCCGCAGTCCCTCGCGGGCTGCGGCTCTTATCCTGAATCTCTCAAGATACCTAATAAAACTAAAAAAACATTGCTAAAAAACAAATGCTATTCTTTACTGCTATTATTGTCGTTCCTATTTCTTCCGCGTTCCATACGTGCCTTGCGGTCGGCCTGGAATTTGGCATATTGTTCGGGAGTCAAGATTTTTTGCAATCCCTGGTCGTATTTCTCCATGGTTTCCCTATCCATTCTCGGACCACGACCACGGCCACCCTCGGGCCTGTTGCCGTCGCGCCCCTGACGCATCTGCGGGTTGCCGCCCTCTCCGTTGTCGGGACGCTGCCGAACCTCTCCGTTGCCCATCGGGCCACCCGGCCTTCTATGTCCCATTCCTTCGCCTCTGGGTCCACCGCGCCTACCGCCCATGAACATCATGGCTTGAGGATATTCCTGATTGAGTTTGAGAAGTTGCTCCTGTTGGTTGGCATCGAGGCCATATTGCTTGGCAAAGTCTTCCGTTCTCTTTTGAATCATCTCGCTGCGGTCCATCCTGAAACGCTGCCTATTGTCCTCCTGCTGTGCATTGGCACAAATGGAAAAAACGCTCGCCATCATGGCGATTAAAAATAGTCTCTTCATATTTCCTTTGTTTTATTATTTAAATTGGATAAATTGCAATTAGCAGCCTGCTTTTTGTATTTATTTGATGCCGAAAAAGACAATTGGTTTAAAAAATGAGAGCAAAAAAACAATTTTTATGAATTGGTAACATTTTGGCAATTATTCTGTAAATGAAACTTTTCTTTGTTTTTTTCACGAAAAGTCCATTATTCTCGTTTTTTTTTCCTAATTTTGACACATTGCAAGAATACACCCTTTGTTATCAAAACCTAAACATTATAAACCATGAGAAAAAGAGCATTATTCATTCTGACACTCATGCTCCTATTGGGAGCAGTGGGCGCGCGAGCCACAAGGGCATACGCCTTCCTCAGTTCCGACAAAAAGACACTCACATTCTACTATGACGACAACCGCTTTCCAGAAGCATTTGGAACGTCCTATCTGCTCAATGAAGAAGACAGCAACCCAGGATGGTACGACTACCGCACATCCATTACTAACGTGGTATTTCATTCCTCCTTCGCCGATGCCCGTCCCACCTCATGCTATAAGTGGTTCTATGGAATGTCTAATATCACCGGCATTACAGGCCTGAATTATCTGAACACATCGGAGGTGAAAAGCATGTATTGCATGTTCTACAAATGCTCAAAACTCACCGACATCGACTTGAGTTCTTTTAACACCGAAAAAGTTGAAAACATGGAAGGTATGTTCGCTGGTTGCTCCAGTCTTACGAGCCTTGACCTTTTGAACTTTCAACTGGCATACACCCTTGAATGTATTGACGAGGTTGAAATGCATTGCGATAATTTTTTATATGGCTGTACCTCATTAAAGTCTCTGACCGTCCCCAAAACTGTTTACGTATATGTCGGGGTTACTGTAGAAGTATTCCCTGATCACGAAGAATGGCTTGAGACTTACGAAAATGTGGATGCAAACCGACTTCCTCCCGATGCCTTCTCCGGTATAGGTACGCCGACTGCTCCATGCACGCTCATCTATCCCTCCGGATTTACGCCTCATGAGACATCAACGGGCAGCGACTGGTACATGTGGAAGGGCGGCTACTTCAAGGATGCGGTGACACAAGCCTACGCCGTGCTTGATGGTTCGACCCTGACATTCTATTACGACAAGTTAAGCAGTTCACGCCCAGGAACCATGTATGAACTGAACACAGGCACGGATACTCCCGGTTGGAACAGCAAGGCCACGACGGTGACCAAGGTGGAGTTCGACAGCAACTTCGCCAATGCTACTCCCACCACCTGCCACGGATGGTTCGGCGGCATGACCGACCTTACCACCATCACCGGCATAGAGTACCTCAATACAAGCCATGTGACCGACATGTCCTTTATGTTCCAGAAATGCAAGAGTCTGAAGACACTCGACATCAGCGGATTCACCCTGTCGGCTTCCACCACGACGACCAGCATGTTGAGGCTTTGCAATGCACTCACATCTCTCAGCGTCCCAGCAACAGCCAACGTCCTCGATGCCAATGCCTGCTTGGGTGTGGGCACAGAAGAGAAACCATGCAAACTCCTCTATCCCACCGACTTCACGCCAGAGAAGGGCAATACAGGCTACGGCTGGTATGACTGGAAGAGCGGCTACTTCTACGACGACAAGACTCCGCAATCCTACGCCATACTAAGAGCCTCGACACTGACATTCTACTATGACATTAATCGTCAAAAGCGCAGTGGAACTCCTTATTCTTTAAATACCGGCACCAACACCCCTGGATGGAGTTCCAATGGCTCCACAATCACCAAAATCGTTTTCGACGCCTCATTTGGCAACGCCATTCCCAAGTCCTGCTATAGATGGTTCTATGGCATGTCGAACCTCACCACCATCACAGGCCTGGACTACTTGAACACTTCGGAGGTTGTCAACATGGAAGAAATGTTTGCTGGCTGCTCCAGCCTGACGAGCCTCGACCTTTCGAATATCCAGTTGGCTTACACGCTCGAACCAGGAGAATTGGTCAACAAGACTGTAATGCATTGCGATAAATTATTATATGGCTGCTCCTCTCTTCAGACGCTGACCGTCCCCAAAACAGTTAGAGTGTTGATTGGGAGTGTACTTGGAAGAGACCGGTATAGCGTCGTGGGGCCCAACAGTCTTACCGATGATGCCTGCGAAGGAGTGGGCACACAGGCAACCCCCTGCACACTCGTCTACCCCTCCGGCTTCACGCCTGAGAAGACCTCCACAGGCAACGGATGGTACATGTGGAAGGGCGGCTACTTCAAGGATGCCTTCAAAATGGGTGACGCCAATGGCGACGGTTCGGTGAGCGTCTCCGACGTGATGATGACGGTGAACTACGTATTGGGCTCCACCCCACCGGAAGGGTTCCATCTCGACAATGCCAATGTCAATGGCGACAAGGTGATCACGGTGGCCGACGTGATGGCCATCGTGGATATTGTGCTCAGCAATACCTCCAACAACGCCCCGGCGCATTAGCGCTACTCGGGAGCCGACGGCATGGGGCTCTCGGCGAACTTTCGATTTTATTCGATATGTACGGTTGGATTGGGAGCCAAAGCGGCCTGAAATC
>CAMKSZ010000107.1 GCA_946415525.1 uncultured Prevotellaceae bacterium
AACGACCCCGAGATTACAAATCACGTGCTCTGGCCAACTGAGCTAAAGAGGCGAAATCTTCGCAGCCGTACGCGGTTCGCAAAGGACTTGTCGTAAAACGGCTGCAAAGATAGGCATTATTTTTTAATCGCCAAAATTTTTAGGCGTTTTTTTTATCTGCTGCGTAGTTTTTCCTTAAATTTCGTCAACTGCACCTTCATCGAATCAACGCACTGGTCAACTCCCTCTTCAAACGTATCGCACGTTTTCTCAACATAGAGTGTTTGCCCCGGAACGGTGACTGTGATGCTGGTCTCTTTGTTGAGAGCGGTGGCAGGCTTGACTACTTTCAGTTGCACCTCAACTTTCTGTATGTCCTCAAATGATTTCTGCAATTTCTCGGCCTTCTTTTGGATGAATGCCTCAAGTTTCTCGGTAGCGTCGAAATGGATCGCTTGAATTTTGATTTCCATAGTTACCTCCTGTTTTTAAAGGTTAAGCCCGTGGGTGGGCATTGTTATAAACTCGCTTCAACTGCTCGAATGTGGCGTGGGTGTAGATTTCCGTCGTGGACAGGCTCTCGTGCCCGAGCAGTTTCTTAACACTCTCTATGCCGGCGTCATGGTTGAGCATGGCGGTGGCGAAGGTGTGACGCAGCACGTGGGGTGTACGCTTCTTGAGCGTGGTGACCCTCGTCAGGGCCTTCTGCACTTCATACCGCACCTTGTTGCGGTTCATGCGCTCGCCCTTGTCGGTGACGAAAAGCGCACTCGTGGTGCGGACGACTGCTGCGTCGCGACGCCTGATATATTCCCGAAGGGCTTCGCACAACTCCCCGCCAAAGGGGATGATGCGTTGCTTGTCTCTCTTGCCGGTCACCCTCAACTCCTTGGTGGTGAAGTCCACCATCTCGTCGTCAAGGGCGATTAGTTCAGAGAGGCGCATGCCGGTGGAATAAAACAATAATATTAATGTACGTGCGCGTACATCTTTAAATGTATCACTCCACATCTCCGGCTCCAGCAGTTTGTCCATCTCCCTCTCCTTGACGAATTGGGGCAGCGGCTTCTGCTTTTTGGGGCCTTCGACGGCGTGGGCTGGGTCGGAATCGACAAGATGTCTTGACATCGCATAACGGTAGAAAGTGCGCACTGCGCTCAGCCTCCGGCAAACGGAGGTGGCCGAGTTGCCCCGCTCCACCATCTGCTCCATCCATGCCCTCACCACGTCGGCATCCACAGTCTTCCACGACAACTCACTCTCGAGGCCTTCGTAAAACGATTGGAAATCCCTCAAGTCGGCCTCATAACTGAGTACCGTAAGTTCGGCATAGTTGCGCTCGTACTTGAGATAGTCCAAAAAACCTTCGATCATGTCCATTGTCGCCTTCGGGATGATTTCGGCAACGAATTTACAGATTAAAATTCAAACTACCAAATTTTCGCGGGAGTTTTTTACTCCTCGGCTTGTCTCAACTTTTGTACATAGATAGCCTTCTCCATCTTGAGTCGCTTCAAAACAGAGGGCTTGACAAACTGCTGACGTGCGCGGAGTTCTTTCACCACACCTGTTTTTTCGAACTTTCTCTTGAATTTCTTCAACGCTCTCTCGATGTTCTCGCCATCTTTTACTGGTACAATAATCATGCCTTTGTTTTTAATTTTTAAATGTTAAACTATATTGGTAATTCGCCGCCTTAGAAAAGACGTGGGTGCAAAATTACATCTTATTCCGCTAATTTCCAAATCTTTAACTCTTTTTTCACTTAAAATTGACAAAAAAGCCGCCCAAAGTGCCCATTGCCCATCGTCACAAAGCACAAAATGACATTATTTCCTTCTGAGAAAAACTATAGATGAGTCCACTTTAAAAAGTGATTTGTCGTAGGGGCTTACTTTATGTATGCCCGAAGAATTGGATGTGTGCGCTGACAATTACAAAAAATACGGGCATACATAAAGTAAGCCCCTACAGTTGTTGATTAGGCCGACTTTTTAAAGTGGACTCATAGATGCCCCTCATTATTAAGATGACCATGTAGTAGTTCAAGGGGGCATGGCCCAATAACCATGCCCCCTTGGTAATTTATGTCCATGACGGACGCAGGAAATCCCTACCCTCTTGTCAATTGATAATGTAACTGACGATAGCCATGATGTCGGCGACGTTCACGCCATCATCGAAGTTGACATTTGCATTTCTGTAGATGAATATCGGTGGATTATTCCCGAGCACATAGCCGACAGTGGCCATCACATCCGATACGTTCACCTCACCGTCATCGTTGACATCGCCCAACAGATAACTCAGCGCGACGTAGCCCTGGGTGTCAATGACGAATCCCCACTGATTGCTACCAAAAATTTTCAAACGATAGAGGTCACTTTGGCTGATGGTGTACCCGCCATAGGCCCCGGCGATACGGAAGCCCTTGTTGCGGCAGTTCACGGGCAGGTAGAAGTAAACGTCGCTTGTCAATGCTTTGGTGATGAAAACATTGACGGTCGAGTTGAGCCTCAACACCACATTAGTGAGAAGTCCGCCTGCCAAATAGATGCGGCCAGTACCATTCGCACGGATGGCTGCGCCAGGGATATAACTGTCGGTGGATGGCAGGCTCTTGTCGAGATAGCCTTTGATTACTGTTCCGGTGCCGATGTAGAGATAACCTGTCACATCGAAGATGTAGCGTTGCACAATGCTGCCGCTCACCACATAGTGTACACGGTTTGAATAGTCGATGGTCACGCCTTCGAGGCGCACGGAACTATTGGCAGGGATGCGGAACATATATTCGTAGGTCCAAGTGGTGTTGGAGATGAACTTGCCGTTCTTGACAAGCACATGCGAGCCAGTAGGCCAAACCACGGGTTTGGTAATGACGATGTCACGTCCGCCGAGGTCGAGCACCTGCGGGTTGGTTTCGGTGCTGGCGGCCTCACTATCTTTGTAGGTGGTAAGCCAAGCGATGTAAGCGTCAAGGTCGTCCTCGTCCCATACTTCCTCGTCACGCGGCTCAATGGTGTTGTTCACCACGGAATAATACCAGCGCCAGCGGTGGTTGGGCAGCGTCCAACTGATATACTGATAGTGGTTGGTGCTGAGCGTGAAGCCTTCGCCTCTGAAGAGCGGATAGCGTGGTGTGGGCAACCCGTTGATGAAGACGATGTTGAAATTGTAGATCCACTTGTAGAGCACGCGGATGGTGACCGACGGGCGTAGCAGAATAGGCACGGTAGCGGCATAGTCGTAGTTGCCTCGGATGTAGAACTCATCGTGGGCCTCGATGAAATAGTGGCGCACATGAGTGAAGTCGAACGTACCGCCGTCGATACGCATGAAAGCACCACGGTCATGATAGATGAGTCGGCTGCACCAGCCGCGGATGATACCGCCGGTGAAGTAGAACTTGCCTCGGTTGACGAAGACGGTGTCGGTGGTGTTCTGCACCGTGTTGTCCACATATCCGCCTGTCATGCGCCAGGTGCCGTCGGCGTAGTTGCGGGCGGTGAGGATGGTGCCGCCACTGTGGTTCATCGTGGCATAATTATATGCCTTGCCGATAGTTCCACCCACAAAGTTGTACACATAGCGGTTGATGATGTGGTTGATGATGCCGGTCTTGTGGTTGACGGTGCCTAAGTTGTCCACCAATTCAATCTTGCCGCCGTCCATCTCCAGTTCACCCTGATTCTTGATACGTTGGTCCTCGCCTTGGTAATGCCAGATGACACGTCCGGTGGGACCGACTTGGATGAACCATTCCCACAGTCTGATTTCTATGACCACGTTCACATACACCTCCAGAAGACCCTCTACATAGATGGCGTGGTGTCCTCCGATATAGTCTCTGATGGTCACGCCGTCAAGGATGACGTGACTGCCCTGGGGCACGCGGATGGGATGGACGCTCTCCACACGGTTGCCAGTGGGCATCGGGATGGGCAGGTAACCTCCCTTGATCTTAACAGGATAAGGTACGTCGGGGAAGACGATGGGAGTGGGGCGACTGGAACAGTCGTCGCAGATTTCCTCCACACCGGGGATGACCACTTCTTCTTCGTTGGAACCGGTTTTCGGGTCTTGCTCCTCCTCTGCTAATTTAATGATGAATGCTTTGAGTGGGTCGAGGTCGGTCTCCTCAATGGTCCAGGCGTGGGCTGTGGCGGATGCCGTGATGGGCGAGTGCACCTTCAGGCCGCTGCTGCCGTAGGCCAGATAACGGCCTGTGGTCTTGCTGTAGAAGGTGTAATTGCCGTCGCCCAGACTCTTTCCCGTCCACACGGTGGCATTGGCCTCGGTACCGGCGGTGAGAGCAGTCGAACCCGTGGAGGCCACGACGTAGTTCTCGTCCTCGTCGAACATCACAAAATCGCAACCGCTCACTTGTTCAAACATAATCAGTCCACCTCCGGTGAGCACGAAGCCCCGCTTATCCTTGTAGCCCATTTGTATCTCGCTGGAAAGGCCGGTGGGCCGCACAGCGAAGAATAACTCTTCGTCGGGGAAGTTCACCTCCAGTTGGTCGAAGGCGGCTTGCAGGGCATCGACGCTACTCTGGGCGCCAGCGGTGCGGGCGCTAACTTTGTCATAGCCGTCGGTCAACTTGAAATACTTCTTATAGAAACTGATGGCATCTTCCACCGAAGCGATGGAATTGTTGTTCACGAGTTGGTTATACACGGTGGTCAGTGAGTCAACCGAGTTCTTGTAGGCATTGAGTTTGCTGTTGGTGGTGGCGAGCACGTTGTTGAATGCCGTGGTAGCCTTGCGCTCGAAGTAGTAGTTTCCTGTCTGCGCAGTCAGGTTGAGTTTGTCTGTCAACATCTGTGCGCATCCGTTGCCTAAGTTGGACACCAACTGGCCTGTACCAGACAGGCGCTGCTGCAAGTCGTTGGCAGCCATCGATTTCACCGTTTCATTGAGGTTGGCGATGCCTACTGTCATGGTAGATGAGAAACTGCTGACATCGTTATAGAGTGTGTTGATGCTTTCGTTGAGGGCAAGATAGTCGGCAGTGCTGGCACTGGCGAGTTGACTGGCCAGGGCATTACGCCTTGCGAGGAGGGCGGCTAACGGTGCATCGTATGCCTGTAAACTGGCGATGACTTGGTTGTAGTCGGCATCGGGAAGACTTCCCTCCAACTGCTCATAGAGAGCCATGGTATTGTCGTAGAGGGCACGCAGGCGGGCCAGGGCGTCATCGATGGCGGACAAGGTCGAGCGCATGGTGTTCCTCAGTTCCGTCGGATCATAGACCGTAATCTTGAAGGTGGGCTTGCTCAACAATTCACGCTGCCCTTGGCTGTTGGTGAACTCCACATAACCGAGGGTGACGGCAAAGGTGCCGGTGGCGGCGGTGGAAGAGGCATTGACAATGAAGCGGAAGAGTTCGCCCGACCCGGTGGGAATGGCGTTGTGGGCGGCACTATAACCCAAAAAGCGGAATTTGCCCGAACTTAACTGCGAGCCACTAACGGTGTAGCCTTGTGCCTGTAGGCCGCTGCCTGGCGTGACCGTTCCCAAAGAGATGCCGGTGGGGAGCGGGGTTTCTATCTGGAAACCATACAGCGGGGCGGTGGAAGTGTAGTTCACCACCACCTCGGCCTGTCCACCCCTTAGCACTTTCGCTTCGCCTATCGTCAGCGAATGGGCGTGGATGGCGGAGACCGCCATCATCGCCAGCAAGAAAAGATAGATTCTCTGTTTCATAGGTGTTAGTTATTGATTGTATTGATGATTTTCTTTCCATTGTAGATATAGACACCATGCTGCGTACCGCTAATGCGTCTGCCGTCGAGGGTGTAGCGCGGGGTGTTGACGGTCTCGCTTTCCATCTCATGGATGCCGGTGGGCATACTGGCAACGGGGGCGAGCACTTTTTCCTGACCTGTGGGGTCGGAGAAGCGGATGTTGTCGATACTGACACTACCAGAGAACGTGCCGTCGGTCTCGAAGGTGAGCAACACTCCCTCGTGTCCAACGAGGGGTTGCAAGTCGGGCGAGAAGCAGAGGACACGGTAGGTGCCGTCGGCGAGTTGACGCCAAGAGAGGGTGTGACCGTCAGTGCGCCGACTGTCGAGCGTGACGCTGCGTAGCGTCTCGCCTTCGGGCAGAGTGATGTCTAAGGAGAAGGCGGTAAAAGTGCTCTCGTTGTCGAGGGCGACGCCGAAACCGCTCTTGTTCACGCCCAAATGCAGGGCATCATTGGCGGCTGTCAAAGCGGGGGCATTGTACCGACGGGGTGCAGCATTGCCGCTTCGCAAGTCTGCGATGATGGCGACACCGTCGGATACGGTGACGTAGGTGTCTTGGTTGTAGTCGGCCACGCTTTCCACAAACACGGGCTGTGCGATTTCCAACAGCCAACCGAAGAGACAAACGGGGTCGGAAATACTCAGCACGCCGTCGTCGTTGACATCGCCGAGGATTCTACCCAAAGTGAAATAGCCGCTTTTCCATTGGAAATAACTACCTGTGGTGCTCACGCCAAAGTCGAAACCGTCGGGGACGTGAATAGTGCAGGGTTTGGTGGTGGTGCCGACACCTAAGCAGGCATTGCCATCGAGATTTTCCATGGTGGAAGAGAGTGTGAGGTCGGTGAGGCTGGAGCAATTATAGAACATAGAAGACATGTTCGTCACATTGGAAGTGTCGAAACTGCTAACGTCGAGACTCGTAAGACTGGAGCAATCATCGAACATAAATTGCATATCCGTCACTTTGGAAGTGTCGAAACTACTAACGTCGAGGCTCGTAAGGTTGGAGCAATTATAGAACATAAATGACATGCTCGTCACATTGGAAGTGTCGAAACTACTAACATCGAGGCTCCTAAGGCTGGAGCAATAAGCAAATATGCCTGACATGTCAGTCACATTGGAAGTGTCGAAACTGCTAACGTCGAGGCTCGTAAGGCTGTGGCATTCACTAAACATGCCATTCATGTAAATCACATTGGAAGTGTCGAAACTGCTAACGTCGAGGCTCGTAAGGTTGTCACACCAAAAGAACATAGTTCCCATGTGGGTCACATTGGAGGTGTCGAAACTGCTTAGGTCGAGACTCGTAAGGCTGGAACAACCACTGAACATGTCACTCATGTAACCCACATTGGAAGTGTCAAAACTGCTAACGTTGAGGCTCGTAAGGCTGGAGCAACCACTGAACATAAAAGACATGTTCGTCACTTTGGATGTGTTGAAACTGCTAACGTCGAGACTCGCAAGGCTGGAGCAACCTTCGAACATACTTTGCATTCTTGTCACATTAGAAGTATTGAGGTATCTAATTCCAACAATTGAAGTCAATACCTTCATATTTCTGAACCAATAATAAGTTGTCGTTGGCCTTGCTTTGGCAAACGAAGCATTGAAAACAACGGTAGAAATACTTTCACTATTGGCATACCACCCAGGTGTTTCAAGTCCTTCATATCCTGTATTCAAGGCATACACCATCCCTGTCTTATTTGCCTTGTTGGCATCATAATAAAAGGTGAGCGTGGAGCCTGAGAACACGGCGTAGGCTTCTTCAATAGCGATGCCGCTGACGGTGCCGTTGTTGTCGTTTTTGATAGTGCCGTTGAGTTCGCCCGAGAGATATTGGTAACTGTCGCACTCCGAATTGAGGAAGATGGCCACTCCCGAGCCGTTGTTGGGAGCGGTGACATTGCCATTTTGGATGAACGTGCTGCAGTCATAGATACCCACGGCGGCGGTACATACGGAACTGCTAACGCTACCAGCATTGATGGCCGCCGTCTCATCCACCATCACCGTGACACCGCTGGTGACTTTCAACAGCGGTCCGTTACCAGCAAACGTAGCGGCAGCAGAGATGGTACCATTGACGAACTTTGCACTGGCGTTAATAATCAAAGGCTCCGTGCGGCTAAGATAACTCCGAAAAGACTTTTTGGAAAGGTCTATAGCCGGAAGTTGATCCACGGGAACGACAGTGCCCTGCACCTTGTTGGGACCGCCCTGTCGCACAGCCTGCTCACGGGCCAGCGAGTCGATGTATGCCTGCAGCGGGTCGAGTTGCTGTGCGCAGACATCGGCGATGGCAAACATACATAGCAGCATGGCCAGCCATCTTGAATAATTGACGATTGTTTTCATTTTATGATACATTTTTTATGATTGACGATATAGATGCCTTTGGGGAGTGAAGAGAGAGGTACCTCGGGGGCAACCTCCACGCGACGCCCTGAGAGGTCATAGACCACCCGCTTGCCCACGGGCATGTCGTCGGCCAGCACTTCGCTATCAATGCCGGTGGCATCGTCGCCCACAATGCGCAGGTGTACTTTCGAGGCGGAGGGTTGCAACTGGTTGCCAAGGTCATCGATGGTGAGATACCAGCGGAAGGGCGGCAGCACCTCGTCGTCGGAAGTGGGGATGGTAAGCGTGCCACCCTGCAGACGATACCTGCCAGCAGACTTCAGTCCGGTGAGCGACTCATAGTTACCAGTAAAGGTATAGCGTGCCTCTACGGTAGAACAACTGATGGAACTGATTTGCTCTGCTTCCGTCTGCGAGGCATTTACCTTGATGTCGAAGGCACCCGTCGATTTGGGTCGGATGAGGTAGGGATAGTTGGGCTTCAGGTCTCCGTTGCCGGGCTTGACGGTGATGGCCTCCAGCACCTGGCGATCGACCACGCCGTCTTCATCGTCGTCATATTGGTAAAAGGCGTTGATGCGAGCCACCTCATAATGAGCCGACCACTGGTTGTAGGAGAGGCTGAAGGGTACATAGAGCGCCTGCCAATGCTTGTTGCGCATCTGCCGCGTATAGACGTTATTGGCAAACGTGTCCTCGGTGTCGGTGAGCGAGTAGATGTATTGCTGCAACGCGTCCCAACCTTCGAACTCGATGCCGGTGACGGCTGTCGTGGAACGGCCGTGGGAACCAGTAAAGGCCCTCACATAGAGGGTGTGGGTGCCCTCTTCCAAGTCCACCATGTCGGCCATGAAGTCTGCCTCCACCTTGTCCGACGGGGTGATGTCCACCGTGAGGCCGTTGCCTTCTCCTGGATCGCTGTCCCAATAATACTCCACACGGGTTATCTCGTTGTCGGCCTGACTGCGCACAAGGAATTGCCGTGTGTAGGTGGCAGACCAGGTGCCGGCGGTGAGCGTGCGCAGTCCGATATGATGGATGCCGTCGGGCAATGCGGCGGTCTCCACGTCAAAGGCCATGTTTAGGGAGTCGCCTGTGAGGGATGCTGCCATGCGCGTGGCACGACCGACACCGGGGTCATGGTCGAAGAAATACTCCACAGCCTCCACCTGTTGCGGCTTGGGGACAACATAGAAGGTACGGGCATAGAGGGCGGATGAGTGACGGCCCGTGAGCGAACGGAGATAGAGGGTGTGAAGTCCAACGGAGAGCGACTTCACAGAGAGATTCCGAGAGACGTCCACAGTGCTACCGGAGGTGAAACTGAGGGCGGTGCCCTTGCCTACGGCGGGCACTTTGTCCCAAGCATATTCTATTCGGGTAATCCGTTCTTCAATGGGGGGAATGTAAAAGGTGCGATAATAGGTAGAGGAAAAATGGGTGCCGTTGAGGGCACGGATGCCCATACGATGGATACCCGCAGTCAACTGACTCACATCAATCTCAGTGCTGGCGGTGGACTGTGACCCGCTGAAGGTTTGCAACACCTCACCGCAGCCCACTCCTGGGTCATCGTCCCAGAAGTATTCCACCACGCCCTGGGCAAAAGCCGAGGAGGCGGCCAGCATGGATAGGGCTAATGCCCATAGCATGTTGCTGATTCGTGTCATGTTGCCAAGGTTTTGGGTTATTCGTCTTGCAATTTCACGGAGATGGAGACGGGCAACTTGCCATCGGTGCTGCGTGAGCCTACGGTCACTTTCGTAAAATAGGGGATGTACTGGGGGCGACCACCTGACGGGCAACCGAACATGCCACCATGGCAGCCCACCTCGCCGCCGTCGGTGGCATAGCCCTTGGCGGGACTCTTGTCGGCCAACTTGTAGAAATCGGAGTAGTTGCCAGTCTGGACAAATAGTTCACTGACACTATTTCCATAGCCGATTTTGTTGGTGGGATAATAAGTGAGTGCCGAAGTGCGGCTGAAGATATTATGCTCTATCGTGTTGCCGGAACCAGAGGCATAGATGGATGAAGAATAAATATCATAACTATAATTGGAAGTGTTGAGTATGATATTGTTGGTGATTTGGGTGTTGGTTATATTACTGTTTAGACAATAATAGCTACCTGATTGTGTTCGTACGATTGTATTATTATTGATAATGGAATTGTTGAGGTATCTCAGGTCACCGGTTATTAAACAGTTTTGTATGTCCATTTGGCTATAGGGAGAAGATGAATAACCGATAATGCTACCGTCAATGTAACATGAATAGATATGGTTCATCCCTGCCGTGGAAGAAGAAGTATATATTGAATTGGCATAACACC
>CAMKSZ010000108.1 GCA_946415525.1 uncultured Prevotellaceae bacterium
AGCACGTGCCCGACTTCAACATTTACACCGAGGTCATCCAGAACTCCGTCATCGATATGATGCTCACCGGCCGTGTGAAGGACGCTTCCGCTTGCTCGCTCACCGTGAGCAACGAGTGCCTCATGCAGGTGTATGACAACATGGACTATTTCAAAGACCACCTGACACTGCGCCAGAGTGAAATCTCCAACCACCCGGCTGTCATCCGCCGCTTGGGCGTCATCGCCATCAACACCGCCATCGAGGCGGACATTTATGGCAATGTCAACTCCACCCACATCAGCGGCGTGAGGATGATGAACGGCATCGGCGGTTCGGGCGACTTCGAGCGCAACGCTTACCTGAGCATCTTCACCTGCCCGTCGGTAGCCAAGGGTGGCGTCATCAGTTCCATCGTTCCCTTCGTCAGCCACCAGGACCACTCGGAGCACGACGTCAACATCATCGTTACCGAACAAGGTGTTGCCGACCTGCGTGGCAAAGGCCCCATGCAGCGTGCCGAACTCATCATCGAGAAGTGCGCACATCCCGACTACAAGCAGTTGCTTTGGGACTACCTCAAATTGGGCACCGGCGGCCACACCCGCCACTGTCTGCCTTGCGCCTTCGCCATGCACGACACCCTGCGCCGCAAGGGCGACATGCGCTTGACCGACTTCGCAGAGTATGTGAAAGACTAATGCGATTCCCCGCACCTTGTATTTGAAATCGCAAAGGGGCTGGCCATAGTGGTCAGCCCCTAATTTTTAATGTTCATTGCTTATGGTTGGACGCTATCTCACGCCGCCGCCAGAGCCGCCGCCGCTAAAGCCGCCGCCGCCTCCAAAGGAGGAACTGCCGCCGCCACCACTGCTGCGAGAGCGAGAAGCCGAATCTATGGAATGTGCCGTATTGTAGGCGGCAGCCGCCAAATAGGGCACAACCGTTTTGTTGGTGAGGTTGCGGGCGATATTATTCATCTCCAAGTATTCGGGGTTGAGTTTCTTCATGTCGGCCTTCAACTGGTCGGCGATGCCAAAGAGCGTGGCATACACCAAGTAATCGTTCCACAGCGACAGTTCAGTGAGATGTCGCTCATTGGCGAGGGTGAAGTCTTCAAGAAACATCTTCAAGCCAAACACCTGACGCGTATCGTCGATCGTTCGCTTGGCTTCACTGATGCTGGCACTGGTGTCTATGCTTTTCATGAAACTCAACACTGTTTGCTTGTTGCTCCTCATCCATTCCTTCAGTTCATAGGGCTGAAGCACAAAGTCGTCGCCGGAGGCCGCACGCATCATGTCGTAGAGCATACGCAAGGATGGAGTGTTGACGAGCCGGTTTTTTTCATTGAAGTCGTTGACGACGATGCAGTCCTGATACTTGCCTTCGGCGCCAAAGATTTTCTTCAGGCCAGTGGGCTTCACAAGGCGGTTCTCGATGGTTAGCGTCCCCGTCCGGATAAGGCGCAGAATCATGGCTTCTACCATGTTTTCCGAAGTGATGCCACCGCTGTTAAAGAAAGCGTTATAGAGTTTCTTGGCCGTGACGAGGTTGCCGTTGACAGGAATCTCCCGATACCAGTTCACAGTCTTGAGCAGTTTTTTGCGCTCTATCCGAGTTCTGATATTCGTCCAAATAATGAAGCCAAAGATTAAAACCAAGAAAAGCAATCCGAACAACATCTCAAGGTCGGCCTTGAGTTCGTCCCATAGTTTGCTATACCATGTCTGTTCCTCGTAGTCGCTGTTTTCAAAGGCCTTTTTCCGCACATCCTTGAAAGTGCCTTTCCCTGCCATGGCAGGATGGAGGATGCCCTTTTGGATTTCCAGCATGATAATCATGGCCATCTCAGAAGTCATCGGTTCACTGGTCGTCACCACCACACCGTCTTCCTCCAAGGTGACGTTTCCCTTGAAACCGAAACTCCAGGCCCCGATGGAGTCATGTGGCAGTCCGCCCTCTCGGTCGGCTGTGATCATCACCGTGGCCTTCTGCGGAGCCGGATTCATGTCGCGGGTGACGAACATCCAGTTGAAACCGTCGCTCTCCTCATAAGAGCGCACCATGTTGGTGACGGTATAATCGACCATGTAAATGCGGGTGCCGCTGTTGCCGAGCCCCCAGCAGAGTTCATAGCCATTTGATTTTGTCACCATGCCACAGCGACCCGCCTTCTGCTGGCGGGAGCGATCGACGTTCCATTCCCCTTCGTTGACATATTTCTGGTTGGTCTCGTCGGTCACCTTGAAATTCTTGATGTCGCTACCGTTGAGGTTGCCGATGACGATGTAGCACTCCGTGCCCTCGCCGTCGATGTCCATGGTCCGGATTTCGCGGATGTCGGCATCGCCGTTGTCGTGGAGTTTTACGAGGATTTGAAGGTTGCGCAGCACGGGTGCCGCCGCCACGGACAAGGAGGCAGCCCACCAAGCAACCAACAAAAGCAACTTACTTGTATGCCTCATCGAGATCAGGGTAAAGGTTTTTCTTCTCCTCGTCAACGGTCAGATAAGCCTTCTCGCGGAAGTTGAGCATCGAGGCGACAAACGACGACGGCCACTGGCGCACCATGCGGTTCATCTTGGTGGCGGTGTCGTTGTACACCATACGGCTCATGCGCACATGTTCCTCATAGGTGTTGACGCCTTCTGCCGCTTTCAGATACAGTTCGTTGGCCTTCAATTCAGGGTATGCCTCGCCGATGGCCATCAGCCTTCCCATGACTTGCGAGAGTTCGCCTTGTTGCATCAAGGCCTCCTCAGCAGTGTTGATGGGGGCCTGACGGCGTGCAGTGATGGTCTTGACAAGCGTTTCCGACTCGTGTTTGGAGTATTTTGCAGCCGTCTTTGCCAAAGCGAGCAATGCATCCCAACGGGAGTTGAGTTGCACGGCGATTTGGCCCATCGCGTTCTTGCAGAGTTCGTCGAGATTGACCAACTGGCGCTGGGTCCTGAAGATGTAAATGCAAATAAAAATCACCAACAAAAGGATGAGACCGAGAATACCAATTAATATTGCTACCATAATTTTTAGTTTTTAGGGTTGTTAATAAAGATAGTGCAAATATAATGATTTTTTTAAGACATTCCAACTCATCAGCGAAAAAATGCTTCCTACGGCATATATTTTATAGTTCGGCCTATGCATTTACTCCACCCATGTGGTGATGCTACGGGCTGGCAGCACTGCCCGACCCTGGCATTTGCCTACGGGCAACAGGTTCTCGCCTTCTGTGTCGGAGGTGCGATAAAGTGTCCATTGGTGCTTCTTGTCAGTGGAGGTGATGTCTATCGTCCGAGGCTGGCCGCCATAGTTGATGACCACCAACACCCATCTGCCATCGGTGTTGCGATAGGCCGTTGCCATCAAGCCATACGGGTCTTCCTCGCCCGACAACTCATGGCGCACGGCACCTGGCCTGACAAACCGACTGTAGTTGCCCAACGCCCACAGGAGTTTGGAGTCGCGGCCGCGCTGGGCACGGTTATAGACACGTATCAAACCGTCCTTGTAGTCGCCACCACAGGCTCGCCACCACGACCAACTTTCGGCATCGGCGAATTTCAAGTCGTGGTGGATGACGCGTGCCACGTATAGGGCGGTCTTCATCGTGAAGTCGTAACGACCGCCACCGCCGATTTCCTCATCGTTCTGCATGATGCACAACTCGCTCTGCCAGAAACGGGCACCATAGCGGGCGAGCGTGTCGCGCAACTGCTCACGGATTTTCCGCATATAGGGAATGGGGGTATTGGTCCAATAACTGTGCCCCAATATCAAACGGGGAATGCCGGACGTCTGTCCGAGATAGGTATAGGTGCTATCGGGTGAAAAAAAGGTGCGGATGGTGTTGCCCCGCTCCCAGGTGGTGTTGTAGATGCCCAACAGGCAGCGCAAGTCGCTGGACTCGTTGACCAGCACCTCTGTTCCAAGGTGCAACCGTCGCAACTCCTCGGCGGTGGCCTTGGCGATGCGTGCCGTCTCGCGGTTGGTGGCCGGTGTGCCTTCTTGTTTGGGACCTTGCCAATTCCAATGACCATCAGGTTCGTTGACCGGACAGATGTAATCGATGTGGATGCCGTCGTGCTCTTCCAGCCCCTTCACCGACAGTGCCATATAGCGGGCGAAATCGTCATAGCAATCGTCGCGCAAATTGAACGTGCCGCCTCGACCGGTGTTGGTGGCAAGACCATTTTGGGTGAAATAGACGGGGGGAGAATTGAGGAAGGCGAGGAGATGGGGCACGCCGCGCTCCTTGGCCATCTGGAGAAAGCGGCGCTGTCCGACTTGTCGCGAGAAGTCATAGGTGCCGTCGGGTAGGAGAAAGCACTCAGTGCGGGTATTAGGGTTGATTTGTGCGCTGTCACCTTGATAGGCACTGCCCGCTCCCAAGTTGAATCGCCAGAGCGACAGGCCGATGCCCAACGGGCGCCCGTCGGCATCGCACTTCATGGAAAAGAGCCAGTCGGCAATGCGCTCTTGTTCTTGTACATTTTCCCATTGCCCTATCTGAGGCATCGACCAAGCGTCGGAGGCACCAAAATGGCGGATGGTCTGCCGGGGCTGGTCAACATGGAGCACATAAGTGGCCACCCCCTTCTCGTCTGTCGGGGACAATTCGCGGGCAAGGGCGGTCGCCGTCCCTAAAAAGGACAAAAAGGCGACACCCAAAATCAATTGGAATGTGGCAAATGGCTTCATCATAAGAGTGTAATTTTATGGATATTAGAAAAGTTGCTTATTGAATTCCCACATGACGATACCCGCAGTGACCGACACGTTCATGGAATGCTTCGTGCCTCTCTGGGGGATTTCCAAACATCCGTCGCAGGCATCCACCACCTCTTGGTGGACACCTTTCACCTCGTTGCCGAAGACGACAGCATAACGTCGGCCCACTTCGAGTTGCCACTCATCCAAATGCGTGCTGCCCTCTACCTGCTCGACGGCATAGACGAAATAACCTTGCTCATGCAATGCCGCCACCGCCTCGGTGGCTGTGGGGAAATACCGCCACTCGACACTATCCTCGCCACCAAGGGCCGTCTTGTGGATTTCGGGATGTGGCGGACAGGCGGTGATGCCACACAAATAGATGGCCTCAATGCGAAAGGCATCGCCCGTGCGGAACACGCTACCCACATTGTAGAGGCTACGGACATCGTCGAGCACCACGACCAATGGCAACTTGTCCGCTGCCTTGAACTCCTCCACGGTGAGGCGCTGCATTTCTATCGTCCTAAGTTTGCGCATTCTCCTTGGTCTTATAGGCGAGGGCATACATGCGAATCTGATCCACCATGGCCAGCAAACCATTGCTGCGCGTCGGACTGAGATGCTCCTTCAACCCGATTTCATCGATGAAAAAGAGGTCGGCATCGAGAATTTCCTGGGGGGTGTGACCGCTGAACACCCGCAGGAGGAGGGCGATGAGCCCTTTCACGATGAGGGCGTCGCTCTCGGCGGAGAACAGCAACAACCCGTCCTTGTAGTCGGCCTGTATCCATACACGACTTTGGCACCCGTCGATGAGGTTGCTCTCGGTCTTGTATTTTTCATCCAATGGTTCCATCTCGTTGCCCAAGTCGATGAGCATCTGGTATTTGTCCATCCAGTCGGTGATGTCGGCAAACTCTTCCACCACCTCTTGCTGTAGTTCGTTGATTGTCATGTCAATGGTTGTTTTCGTCGTTTTTTAATAGAAACAATTTGTCGCTGGGACGCACCTTTGAAGGGACGGGGATGGAAATATGAGTGCCCTTGCGGGCGGTCTGCACGGGTTGCAACTCATACCTAATCTCCGTGGCATCAAGGTACATCACACCTGTCGTCGGACCTGTGACCAATAACTTGTCGCCCACGCTGAATTCGGCTGCATCGCAGGTGAACTCTGCCACGCCGAGCCGAGAATAGTATTTCACGCCCCGACCCACATACACCTTGCGCACCGTGGCGTTGCTGCCGTAGTTTTTGTTCCACTCGCCCAAACGCTGTCCCAAGTAATAGCCGTCCCAGAAACCTCGGTTGAAGACACTGGCAAGGCGCTCGTCCCATTCGTCCTTACGGGCTTCGGTGAAGGTACCGTCGAGGACGCTGGCAATGGCTTCCTTGTAGCATTTTACTACAGTATATACATACTCTGGGCCACGGGCACGCCCCTCGATTTTGAAGACGCGCACGCCGGCCTCCATCATCCGGTCGATGAAACGGATGGTTTTGAGGTCCTTTGGACTCATCACGTATTTGTTGTCGATTTCCAACTGCGTGCCAGTCTCGTTGTCGGTGACGGTGTAGGAACGGCGACAAAGTTGCATGCACTCACCGCGATTGGCCGACCGTGCGGCATTGTCGAGACTGAGGTAGCACTTGCCACTGATGGCCATGCACAATGCACCGTGGCAGAACATCTCGATACGCACTTGTTGACCGTTCGGTCCGCAGATGCCACGCTCCTCTATTTTTTTGTGGATGTCGGCCACTTGATGGATGTTAAGTTCGCGAGCCAGCACCACCACGTCGGCAAACTGAGCATAAAAAGCCAAGGCTTCGGCATTGCTGATATTGAGTTGGGTGGAGAGGTGCACCTCCTGACCGATGGTGCGACAATAGGTCATCACGGCGACGTCACTGGCGATAACAGCGGTGATGCCTGCCTCGTGAGCCGCATCCACGATGTCGTGCATCGTCGCGATGTCGTCTTCGTAAATGATGGTGTTGACCGTGAGATAAGTTTTCACGCCATGTTGCTGGCATTGTTCGGCGATGTCCCTCAGGTCGTCGATGGTGAACGCATTGGCAGAATGGGCGCGCATATTGAGTTGGCCGATGCCGAAATACACGGAATCGGCTCCTGCCTGCAGCGCAGCCACCAACGATTCGCGCGACCCCACTGGAGCCATCACTTCAAAATCGGATAGTCTTTGCATTATCATGCTGCAAAGTTACGAATAAACGAGAGAAAAGCCAAATTCATTTGAGCCTTTTCCGAGCGGGAGTAACTTCGTTGTGAAACAACAAAGTTACGAATAAACGAGAGAAAAGCCAAAATTTTTAGGAGTTAAGGAGTTTGGGAGTTTGGGAGTTTAGACAATACTCTTGATTGCTCAACGACTTCTTTCGGGGAGTTTGCGGCGGCTTGAAAAGCCAATGAGCACTTAGCCCAGGGCAACACCCTGGGTTTTGGGAGTTTAGACAATACGACTAATTGCTCGGTGATAATGTAGGTTGGAGATTGAATTACCCTCCTCGACAGTTCTCTCAATTGAGACATTCGTAAAACATTGATAAACACTTTTCGTTTGAAATTGACGTTGGCAAATTTTTGTTATAATAAAATTTGCCATTAACATCATTTATTCCTATTTTTGCATATAATAATAAATAATAGAATAATGATGATGAAAATTCTCAGACCCTTCGTACTATTGATTTGGGCCATCGCCATGTTTCCCTTGACATCGGTGGCACAACAGACGTTACAACAAAAACTCGCCAGTCTGGGCATCGTCAAAGAACAATGCACCGACTGGAGCGACAGCGCAGTCATCTCGCTGCCCATGCCTATCTGCGCCTATGCCAACGTGACAGGCATTACCGCCATGCCCTCGAAAGATGGACAGCAACTAAAGGGGTGGATGGAAATGTATGACGGACATGGCAACTATTTCAAGAAACGTGTTGTCCTCGCCCTTCAGGGACAGTCTTCGGTAGGCCTGACAAAAAAACATTTCAAAGCCGACTTCTTCGAAGAAGACTGGGACGGCGAGGCCACACCCGAAATCAAGTTTGGCAACTGGGTGGAGCAGGATGCCTTCCACTTCAAGGCCTTCTACCGCGATTTCTTCAGAGGCACGGGCATCATGTCCTATAGAATTTACGACCAATTGACCATCGGAAGGGGCGAATATGGCCGTATTTGGGAAAGGGCAACCAACATCAAGAACCCAGACCTGGACGCCTTGTGCCACCCCGATGCTTTTCCTTGCCTTGTCTATCTCAACGGTAAGTTGCACGGCATCTTCTGCTGGCAACTGAAGAAGCACCGGAAAAACATGAACATGAAAAAAAACACGCCCGAACATATCCATCTCGACACCGTGCTCGCTGAAGACACCACCCTTTACGGAGGCGTTGTGAAATGGAAGCATTTCGAAATCAAGACCCCCAAAAACCTATATACCGTCAATGGAAAAGCCTACGACAGCGAAAACCCCACCGAATTGATTGATGAGTCGTCGGCCTACTACAACCTCGACACCGACGACGAAAACACGAAGAAATACAAAGCCAACTCTGCTAAGGTGAAGAAATATATTATCAACCTTAGCAACTACAAGAAAGAGATACAGACACTCATCAACAACAAGGCAAGCAACGAAACCATCCGTGAAGCCATCGCCGAGCGTTTCGATGTCGTCGGCATGATAGACTACATGATTCACAATATCGTGACCAACAATTTTGACGGTCTGAAGAAAAATTACCAACTCTTCACCTACGACGGCAAAAAATGGTTTGTCGCTCCCTACGACCTCGACAACACCTTCGGCTACTTCCCCTACTACAGCATTGTCTTCTCACCCAACTTCTATTGTTTGGGAAACCTGACGAGTTTCAATTTCAAGTCGTACTTTCCTTTCAATTTTGTAGAGACCTATTTCAAACAGGACATCCGTGATAGATATGCCACACTGCGCGATGAAGGACTGCTCAACCCTGAAATCATTTCTTCCATGTTCAGCAATTGGTATTATGACATCGGACTATCCAACTATGCAGACGAATGGAAAAAATGGCCCAAGAGTCCTTGTCTTTTGGAAACCATCGCCAACTCACCTTGGGAATTGCAAACCTACAACGCGACCACCTATAACAAGACAAAGGAATATAGCAGTAGCACTCAATATGCCGCTGGAGATATCACCAAGGCTGGGTACAGGCTCTGGAAAGCGAAATCGGCCACCAAAGGGGTGAGACCTTACAAGCAAATCGGATGCAAAGACAGTTTGGCTCGCATCTATCCCTGGGTCAAAGACCGATTGGTACAAATTGACAAATTGATGGCTTATTCTTTCACTTCCCTGCCTTCCTCTTATACGCTTCACATATCATCAGTGGGTTGGTCGACAATCTGTCTGCCATTCCAGTTCGTCATTCCCGAAGGTCTGGAACTCTATACGGTGCTGGGCATCGACAAGGATGGGCACCTCATCAAGGAACAGGTGGAGACACCGGAGGCTTACAAACCTTATTTGGTGAAGGGCAACTTAGGGCAATACGTTCTCGTTGGCGAAAGGGAAAATCCCGATGCCATGGGCGAAGACTACTTGGTCAATGGTGCCCTAAGGGGATGCCTGACAAGCATGTATGCACCCATGGACTGCTACGTGTTGCAAAACCACAACGGCAAGACGGCTTTTTATCACGTAGCGGCTAACGGGAAAGTAATGATAGGTGCCAACAGGGCCTATCTCGTCACCGACACTCCGTCGAAAACCAATGCCATTGAGATGGAGACGGAGAACGGTCCCACTTCTGTCGAGATGGTTGAGGCTTGTCCTGAAATCATCGGAATATTCAGCACCAACGGCACCCAGAAGGAAAGGATGTCGAAGGGCGTCAACATCATCAAATACAGCAACGGAAAGACCGTCAAGGTCGTTGTGAAATAAACTCCCCTACCCTATTATATCATGCATTATTCAAGAATTTTTCTAACCTGCCTTTTAGGGTTGTTCTTCACGGTGGAAACCATGGCCGAAACCTCCATCAAAGGTGACGCCAATTCAGATGGAGCGGTCGATGTAGTCGATGTGATGCTTATCGTCAACTATATCCTCAACAAAAGCGATGACATGGCGTTTTCTTTCAACAATGCCGACATCAATGGAGATAACGCCGTAGATGTCACCGATGTCATGCTGTGTGTAAATATCATCCTCCACAAAGCGGAAGACGAAGACAACACCCCACCCACAAATGGCGACGATGCCATTCCTGGCTATCCCGTGCTTGCGCCAAAGCCTGTCAAGTAGCGACGCTATGACACCACAGTAAGGTGTCTTCGCACATATATCCAAAAATACGCTCCATCTGGCAAGCCAGACGGAGCGTATTTATTTATGTAACCGCTGTCAGGTTAGTCGGCCAATTTGGCCTTGATGAACTCGCGGTTGAGACGGGCGATGTTGGCGATGGTCTCGTTCTTCGGACAGACGGCCTCGCAGGCGCGAGTGTTGGTGCAGTTGCCGAAGCCTAACTCATCCATCTTGGCAATCATGTTCTTCACGCGGCGCTTGGCCTCGACGCGTCCCTGGGGAAGAAGAGCGAGCTGAGAGACCTTCGACGAGACGAAGAGCATGGCCGAGCCATTCTTACAAGCGGCGACGCAAGCGCCACAGCCGATGCAGCTGGCGCAGTCCATAGCCTCGTCGGCATCCTCCTTGG
>CAMKSZ010000109.1 GCA_946415525.1 uncultured Prevotellaceae bacterium
TCTTCGACGTGATGGTGACTGAGAATACTTTCGGCGACATCCTTACCGACGAGGGGAGTTGTATATCTGGGTCCATGGGTCTGCTGCCTTCGGCTTCCACGGGGGAGAGCACGCCTGTTTTCGAACCTGTCCATGGCTCATGGCCGCAGGCTGCTGGCATGAATATTGCCAATCCGCTCGCACAAATCCTGTCGGTGGCCATGATGCTGGAATATTTCGGCTTGGAACAGGAGGGTACACTCGTGCGACAGGCAGTTAATGCCAGTCTCGACGAAGAAGTGCGCACACCTGAGATACAGGTCGAGGGGGGGGCCAAATATGGGACGAAAGAAGTCGGCGAATGGATTGTCAACTGGATAAAGGAGGCATGAGTTTTCGTCGATACGTTTGCATCGTAATGCTTGGACTCGTGGGGCTGGGCGCTCATGCCCAGTCCTACGACCAATTGCGCGATTCCTTGGAGGTCGCTACTGACATGTTGAGGAAATTCCCCAACAATATCGGGTTGAGGTTGAAAAAGGCTTCATGGAATATGCTGCTCGAACAGTGGAACTATGCCAAGGAGGAGTATGACGCTGTTCTCAAACAGGAACCTAACAACGTGGCTGCACTCTACTATCGGGCTTATGTCTTCGAGAAGTTGCATCGCTACAAATACGCCAAGAAAGACTATCTCGACATGCTTGCCATCGTTCCGGGCAACTTCAACGGCATGCTCGGATTGGCGCTGCTCCACCAAAAGGACATGCACTACACGGAGGCTATGACCTTGGCCAATCAACTGGTGGAACTCTATCCTGATAGTGCGGTGGCATTTGCCGCAAGAGGGGGGATGGAGGCGGAGCGCAACATGCTCGAACTGGCTGAATATGACTATTCGGAGGCCATTAGGCTTGACCCTGACAACACCGACTACATCATCAATAGAGTGGATGTCCGCTTGCGGATGGGCAAGAAAAAAGAGGCTCGGGAGGACCTCGACAAAGCCGTCAAGGCGGGCATACCTCGCCCTGCCCTGGTGGAATTTTATGCAAGGTGCAAGGAGTGAATCATAGAGGGGGCGGCGTTTTGCCGCCTTCTATGATGCCAATCCTTCCTTCAATTCTCAAATTATTTCATTCAAGTTCACGGAAATAAGAACATAGCCCTCAGCCTCTCCGTTTGGTTTCCACCCAATGGTCGATGAGTTGACGGGCTATCGACATCTTTTCGGGAATCTGGGGAAGGGCGTCGTAGCGGAACCAACCGCCACGTGAAAGTTCCGACCGCTGCAAATGTATCTCGCCGCTCTCGTAGGTGGCGGTGAAGCCGACCATCAGACCGCAGGGATAGGGCCAGGGCTGACTGCCGAAGTAGTGGATGTCGCGCAGGTGGATGCCGGTTTCTTCAAGCGCCTCTCGGGCGACGGCTTCTTCCAACGTCTCTCCTGTTTCCACAAACCCTGCTACAAGGCCGTAGAAGTTGTGCCTGAAATTCCGGGCACGCACCAATAACGCCTCGTCGCCACGCTCGATGAGGCAGATGACGGCGGTGGCAAGTTGAGGCCACACCTCCTTGCCACAGCAGGTGCATCGCTTCGATATCTCGGTGTGCATTTTCATCGGACCGCCACAAACGCCACAGAATTTGGTCGTTTTGTCCCAATAGAGGATTTCGGCGCATTTCCCTGCCCTAAGGTACTGCTGATGGGGGAGAATATTATAACTGCTTCTCAGGCCTGTCATCTTGTAGAGGGGATGGTTGGTCACTGGCGCATCGATGCTGTAGGTCTTAACCGTTATGCCGTCGGGCAGGGTAATCTCATGGACGGTAGTCCAAGGCTTTAAGGCAATGGGCGGTTCTTCTAAGAAGGGTACGTCCCATGTGCCGTCACCCATTTCTTCTGTCAGAAGGTCGTCTTGGCAGAAGACAAACCAATATTTCTTTTCTTCCATCTGTTTTCT
Organism: uncultured Prevotellaceae bacterium; assembly: GCA_946415525.1. Lineage (GTDB taxonomy): Bacteria > Bacteroidota > Bacteroidia > Bacteroidales > Bacteroidaceae > Prevotella. Next base: position 1,944 of record CAMKSZ010000109.1, read on the forward strand.
CTTTGAAAAATAAATGGAGATTATTCGCCAAATAGTAGTTTGCGGTCACGCTCGATGGCGGGACGGGTCCATTCCTCGGGAACGAAGCGCCAGTTGTTGTGGGCTTTAGGGTTGAGGCGACCGGCTTTTTCTATTTCCCGCATCAGGTAATAGCGTTGGTCGCGTTCGCTGCGGTAAACAATGCGGTTCTTCAATTCCTCTTGTGGGATGCCGGCTCCTTTGGTCAACAGTTCGCCGCCACCATTGCCACGGTAACTGTTCAAGGCTACACGATACATTTTGTGCTCGTCGAAGGGTTCGCCGTTGCTCATCCTTAGAATGTGTACCTTTTGGCCATCGGGCTTTGTTACGTCCACCTCATAGTCGATGCCGGCGGCACTGTCGAAATTGAAGGCGAGATTCTTGAACATGAATCGTTGCTTGTCGTCCATGCTGCCGTCGTTGAGGAGCATGATGTGGTCGTCGGGACTCTTCATGGTGTTCACCCAGAGGTCGTAACTCATCTCCAAGTGCTTGCGCACTTCCTCGCCAGTCAGTTGCATGACATAAAGTTCGTTTTCATAACGGTAGAGGTTGAACATGTCGCTCACATAGACGGAACCTGCGTGGATGGCGGTGTTGAAAGATAGGGGGGCGTTGAACGAGATGTCGGCTCCTGTCATTTGCATCTGAAGGTCGTGGATGAAATCGGTGAAGGGGGCGCTGCCGAAATAACAGTCACGGGTGTAGATGGTGCTTTCAAACTCTCCAATCTTGCGGTTGATAAAGGCGTTCACACTGTCAACTGCTGGTTGGAAATGACGTTCGAATTCTTCGTCAATAGCCAATTTCCTCACGTCGATGATTTCGCCGTCCACATGTTTGCCGACAACCCGCCCACGCTTGTTCAACTTGACGTTAATGGTGGCTTCTGCCACCATCAAGGCATTGCATGAGGGGTCGAGACAGACTACGTCTTGACCGGCTGTATTGCGTATGATTTCTTTGTTGCGTGTATGGTCGTGCCCGAAAAGAATCAGGTCGAAACCGGGCACTTCGCGGGCCACACGGTGTGAGGCGTCTTCTTCGTAATCCTCCGTGGTGATGCCGCCTTCCTTGCCGGAATGGAACAGGCCGATGACGATGTCGGGACGTTCATGGGTTTGCAGATAGTTCATCCATTGATGGGCACTCTTCACCATGTTGTCGAATTTAAGGCCTTTCCATAGGTCTTCATTCAACCAGTTGGGGATGGCGGGTGTCAGCAGACCGAGAATGGCTATCTTCACGCCCTCGCGTTCGATGATGGTGTAAGCATGAACATAGGGTTTGCCCGTCTTGGTGTCTATGATGTTGGCACCGAGCATGGGGCATTTCACCTCTTTGATCCACTTGTCATAGACAGCATGGCCGGTTTCTACGTCATGGTTGCCCATCGTTTCGGCGTCGTATCCCATGTAGTTGATTACTTCGGCGGCTACGTTGGGGATGTCGGGCTTGATATAGTTGCAATAATAGCAGGTGGGCTGGCCTTGAAGGATGTCGCCGTTGTCCAACAGTATCACGTTCTTGCCATGTTGGGCGCGAAGTGATTTCACGTGTGTCATCACACGGGCGAGTGTACCGTCAAGTGGCTTGCGGTTGATGAAATCGATGGGAAAGAAATGGCCATGTACATCGCTTGTTTCTATCACTTTGAGGGTCACGGTCTTGTCTTTGGCTATACTCTTCATTGGATAAAAGGCTATGAGGGTCATTGCGACCAGGAGGAGATGTCTTTTCATGTCGTGTTTTTTATGTTGTCGATTACTTGTTGTTTTTCTTTCTTCGCTTCCAACCCACCAATTCGCGCCAGCCGTTGAAGTCTTTTTTCATAATCAAGCCCACACCTTGCGTGTTGAGGCTGTTTTTGATGAAATAGCGGTCGTTGGTTTGGTTGTAAACTTTCAGTGCGAGGTTGCCGTTGGGATAGAGCAAATAACGGATGTCGAAGTCGCCGATGAAACTTGTGGTGGCGTTGGGGTTGTCACGGTAACCGAATTGACCATTGATCAATAGGCGGTTGTTGAGCAGGCGGCCACTGAGCAATCCCTCGTATTCGGCATTGTTGAATCCTTCGGCGCCTGTCGAGATGTTGGCGCCGAAGTTCCAGTTGTTGCTCTTGATGACATTGCTCAGCACGGAGTTGATTTGTTGGCTGATGGTGCCGCTGAGCAAACTTTGCATGGCAAGGCTGGTTTGGCTTTGACCGGCGGCTTGCCTTTCTCCGTCAAGTGTTGGGGTGGGGTTGTAGAAACGGCCGATGGCAAGCAGGTAGATGACTTGTTGGTTGAGTTCTTCCTCGCTGTTGATGAGACTGCGCACCATCTGCTGGGCATCGCTGTTCATCGTGGGCAATTCCAAGTCGAAATCGACGGTTGGCGAGTAGGGACTGCCGCCTATGTTCATGATACAGTTCACACGGATGTTGTTGGAGGAGAAACTGCGACCGATGTTGAGGTCGGAGAGGGACACGCCGTTAATGGTGTAGAGGGCTTTCAGTTGCAGGGTGGCGTCGTAGGGATTGCCACCAAAGGTGATGGTGCCGCCTTGCTGGAATTGGAAATCTTTCTTGATGACGTTCTGGACGGTTAATTTATAAATGCCTTGGTCCACCACGTAATTGCCAAAAAGGGTGAAAGTGCCTTTGTTGAAATAGTTGGCACGGAGCGAACCGCTTCCATTCAGTGAGATGTAGTCGCCACTTTCTGCATCCATCAAAAGTCTTAAGGTGGCATCTGGGGTGGCGTTGATACGGAAAGTCATCCTGAGGTTGGTGGGCACGTCGTCACTGTCTTGGCTGTCTTCTTCATCTTCGTAAATGGTGGGCCGCAGCGGGGCGTTGTTGCTCGCGGAGGGCAGGCCAGAATAGTCGATGGCTTCGGGCGTGATGTCATTCCATTGTATGAAGTCCTGACGATTGAGCATGTCGGGACTGGCGGCATTGTAGTAGAACACGGTGTTCTTCTCGGGGGTGGCATCCACGTCGATGGTGATTTCGCCACTCACTCCCTTGATATGGCAATCGCCAGTGGCATAGACGGTGCCGCAGAAGGTGTCGTCGCCAAAGTCCTTGAAATCGTAGCAGAGCAGGTTGTCGGCATGAACATCGAGTTCGAAGGTGAAATTGCTTAGTTCGTTGTGGTCAACACTTCCTGTCACGTAACCTTGGTGCCCGTCCTTGTCGTGGATGTTGGCATGGTCGAAGAGGATGTGGTTGGGAATAAGTTTCACCGTGTCGCCGAGTAGGGTGTAGGTGGTGTTGAGGCTGGAGATGTGTACCGGACCATGACAGGCCATCTCGCCTTCGAGGTTGATATGGCTTAGCGGACCGGAGAGACGGACATGGCCGTTTCCTCGTATGCCGATGTCATCGATAAAACTGCTGCAGAACCGATGGAGAAATTTCAAGGGGGTGTTGTCGGCGAGGATGTTGATTTCAAGGGCTTGCTTTGAGAGATCGACAAATCCGTTGACGTCGGTGCGTCCGACATTGCCGTCAGTGGCGGTGCCGAGGAGTTCTATGCGTTTGTCGGATGAGTTCCAATTGGCTTGAAGGGACATTTCGCCTATGCGACCGCCTACAAACTTGAAATCGTCAATGAATAGGTTGGCTTTGGCTTGGGGGGTGTCATAGACGGAGGTGATATAGGCGTCGCCAGTGATGAGGCCACCGAAGTCCACACCCTTGACATGCAGGATGGCGGAGATGAATTGCGCGTCGAGTTTTTTCAAGTCCAAATGGATGGTGTCGTTGGCTTGGTCGGTCAGTGAACCGGAAATGATGATGTGTTGCTCACCGTTGCGGATGGTGAAGTCGTCGATGTAGATGTCCTTGTCGGCGAATTGGAGTTCCGAGGGTTCTATTTCCCATGGGGTCTTGTTGACGAACACCCGCGAATGGTTCATACGGACATGGGCGGCCTTGCGATTCTCTTCATCCAACAAGAAATCTGCGGTGGTGGATATCATGCCGCGGAGTTTTTGCTTTCCGCCATGGTTGTTGAAGGCAATGTCGGTGGATAGTTTGTTGTTGGAGGCACTTGACGATAGGGCGAGATCGAAGGGTTTGCCGTTGTCTTGCATCTTTTTCAGGCTGCCTTCCGTGTAGATGGTGTCGTTTCGAGTGGTCATGTGCAGGTCGATGTCGCGGTAGTCGCCGCCCTTGTATTCCACACTGGGGGCCGAGAGGGACAGTTCGATGCTGCCATTGGGCTCGTCGAGATGACCGTTTAGGTGCAAGGGGGAGTTCACTTCGATGTCTATGCCGGTCAGTTGTTGGAGCCAATCACTGCGATCGATGTCGGCGGTGAAATGGAAATCGTTGCCTGTGGTGACGGAAGCGGAGGGGAGGAAGGGGAGTGTGGGCAGTTTGCTCTTCACAATGTTGGCAAGGCTGGCGACTATGGTGTTGAATTGATAATGGCCGTCAAGGTGTACTTGGCCAAAGTCGCTGGTCAATTCGACGTATTTGTCTGCGCTCTTGTTGTCGGTGTCGAGATGGAGTCGCGACAAATGGTAGTTCTTGTCGGGGGAACGGAGGGTGAAGTTCTCCACGTCAATGATGCCTGTGAGGGTGTTCAGGTCGAAGCCTTGGACGTCGGTCGTTAGATCGAAATCGAATTCGTGCCCCTTTAATTGGTCGGTGAGTCCAAGGGCATGGGGGTTGAAATGGCGGGCACTGGCACTCAGTTGGGCGGATTGATGCGATGGCGATAGGTCGAAACGGCCTTCAACGCCGATTTGCCCGTGGGGGTCGTCGATGCCGAGCGTACCATTGAAGTTTTCTTTGTCGTAGAAACCGTCAACAGTGATGTTGCTGTAGGTGTTGCCATTGAAATCAAAACGTTGGATGGTGCCTTTCGCAAGCATCGACATGTCTTTGCTGATGGGCAGCAGACCGTCAATGTCGATGGTGGTGGCAAGCATGCCAAGGCGGTCGTCTGCAAGAATCCTGCCCAAGTCGAGGCCTTCGGTTTCGGCGTGCCCTGTGATGTGAAGGTCGTGGATGCCGGCGGTCAGGTTGGCGATGCCGGCGTCGGTTGACAGTCGGCCGCGCATGGCATATTGCTTGCCTTTGCCGCCTATCTCACCTCGATAGGCGATGTCGCCAAGACGAAGAAGGGCAGGGGGGATGTTCAAGTCTGAACTCGCATTCTGGGCGATTTTCTGGAGCGCTTCTGCATTTAGGCTGAGTTGCTCGATGTTGGCTATCCATTGAGGTGTCTCTTGCAAGTCTTGTATGTTGCCGTTGGCTGTCAGGCGAACTCCCTCAGCGGTGCTGAGTTGCAGATGGTGCAGATGGGCGACATTGATGCTGCCGGAGAATCGTGCCGACAAGTTGATGCCGCCGCTCATCGCACTTGCTTTGGGATAGAGGCAAGTGATGTCGGCGGGGGTGAGGCTTAATTGGTCAATGGCGCCATGGTATTGAAAGGTTTGTTTGTCGATGGCACCATTTGCCATCTCGTAGGTTGCCGTCAAGGTGTCGGCTTCGAGAATGCTGGCGGGGAGTGAAATCGCTAAGTCTGTGAGATGGGCGGATTGTTTGTCGGCTTTCAGATGAAGCGACAACTTGCGAAGGTCGAGGCCTGACTGTTCCTTGAACGACAGGCGCTTCACCTTGATGTCTATTTCCTCGTCGGTGAGACGGTTGAGCATCAAGTGGGCACTCAAGTTGCTGATGCCGAGATGATGGGGCGACAGGACATTGGATGGGGGGATGTCAAGACGGTCGTAGGTGAACTTGCCGTTGCGGACGACAAGCGACTTGATATTGAGGTCCAATGGGGTCTTTTCTTTTTGGTCCTTGCTCGCCAATGAATCGAGGACGAATTGGTAGTTGGCGGGGGTGTTGGCGTCTTTCTGATAGAAATGGGCGTCCATGCCGAAAATCTGGGCGGAAGATATCGAAATCTTACCCTTAAAAAGGGGGGTGATGTCTGCCTTGGCGGAGAGACGCGAGGCATTCAGCATGGGATGGCCTTGTTGGTCGTAAAGTTCCAAATCGTCAATCACCAAACGATTGGGAAGGCCGATATCGACACGGCCGACATGCACTTCCGTTCCTAATTTTTCGCCAAGTGCTTCGGCTGTCTTTTCGCCAATGAATCCTTGTACTGCTGGAATGCGCAGCAGGATAAATAGCAGGATGGCAACTCCTAAGAGTAGCCACAGCAGTGTACTGACAATATGGCGTAACGCTTTGATATTCTTATTATAATAATAACAACAGACAGTGTCTGTGACCTCTTTTGCCTACAAAATTAAGCATTATCGGCCAAATATCCAATTTTTTTGGTTTTTTTAAGGGTGGGTAACACAGAGTTGCGATTGCTTATGCTGTCTCTATCTTCAGATTTCACAGAGTGGATTGTGCCCTTGTTATCAATAGCCCTACTTTGGAAAGAGTATTGTCTAAACTCCTTAACTCCCAATTACAATGCTATACAAAAATCTCTATGGCTTGATGAAGTTGGTCCAGATGGGGCGTTCTTGCTGGGGATGGCCATCCTCTGCGACATTCAGACGTTTGATGACCCACGCCATGTTGCGCCCAAGGGTGCGCATGGTCTGCATGCCTTCCTCGTCTTGAACTGCCTGTCCAGGCGTATGGCCGTAGGCTATATTCCAGTATTGTGAACTGACAACAGGCATGTTCATAGTGGAGAAATACTTGTTCAACCGGTCGAAGGTGGATGATGCTCCTCCCCTTCGGCAGGTGACTACGCATGCCCCTGGCTTATACTGAAGCATCCTGCCAAGGGAGTAGAACACTCGGTCGAGGAGGGCGCATAGGGAACCGTTGGGGCCGCCGTAATAGACGGGGGAACCGATGACAAGACCGTCGATGCCGTCCTTTACCGACCTCCATATCTTGTAGTAGAGGTCGTCGTTGAAGGTGCATTTGCCGATACGCCCACACCAGCCACAGGCTATGCAACCCTGTATGGCTCCCTTGCCGATGCCGACAAGTTCGGTGTCGATGCCTTCGGCATTCAATGCTTGGGCTACCTCGCATAGGGCAAGGTGGGTATTGCCGTTGCTTTTGGGACTGCCGTTAATCAATAATACTTTCATGTGTCTTGTTTTTAATGGTTCGGGTTGAGGTCATGGTTGGTCATTGCACATACGCAAGAGTCCGACCATACGTTTTCTGCTGTTTCAACCATGTCGATGATGGTGTAAATAGGCAATATGACACCGAGAATGGCTATAGGGGCACCAATGCCGGACATTAGTGAGAGGGTGAGGAAATAACATCCCATCGGAACTCCGGCATTGCCTATGGCGGATACGACAGAAATAAAAATCCATAGCAAAATAGTGGGCAGCGTAAGGACAGTACCTCCATTTTGCATGACAAAAAGCGAGGTGACGAGAATAAAGGCCGCACAACCGTTCATGTTGATGGTGGTGCAGATGGGCAACACGAAACGGGCAATGTCTTTCCTCACACCAAGCCTGCGCTCGGCGGTATCCATCGTCAAAGGAAGGGTGGCGGCACTGCTCTTGGTGAAGAGGGCCATGAGGATGGCTGGCATCATGCGGCTCATTACATGAAGGGGACGTAGGCCGCGTGCCAGCAGGAACAACGGCAAAACCACAAAAAATTGTATTACATTGCCTCCCAATATCACCAATACGTATTTGCCAATGGAGTCTGCTACTATTCCTGCCGATACTTGGGCAGACAATTGGGCGGAATAGGCAACAATGCCCAATGGCAGAGTCTGGATCAGCCAGCGGATAAGCAGGAAGAGCAAATCCTGCAAACCGAGAAACCCTTTCACAACCACTGACTTGTTCTCTGACTCTGGCATTTTCGACAAGCCTATGCCGACGGCAAAGGCTATCAACAACAACGACAACACATTGCCTTCAAGCAATGGCCTGACGATATTGTTGGGCACGACACTTAAAATATGGTCTTGATAAGTGAGTGAGGGGGTGGAGGAGTCGGCGGCAACGGCTTGCTCGACGGTATCAACGGGAAGATTGCCTGGGGCAATCAGCACGTAGAGTAGCGCTCCGACGGATGCTGCTGCAATGGTGGTCAACAATGTGTAGGTGAGTGTCCGAGTGAAAATACGTCCAGAACCCTTGGAACCGAATGTGGCAAAGGTCGTGACCACGGCCAAGACGATTGTGGGGACGGACAACAATTGGAAGAGTTTGGTGTAAATGGTGGCTATCAATTCCATCGACTGGTTGATCCAGTTGATGCCTAAAATACCCAAAATGGTACCAATGATCAGTGCTCCAATCCATAATGCGATTTTCTTCATGTCAGTTGTAATTTGAAATGATAATCTGATGCGGATGCTTCTTAGGCAAAGGTAATAATAATAATTGACAATAATGGAGATGACTAATTTTTTTTCACCTCCAAACTCCTAAATTCTACCCTTAAAATAAAAAATGGAAAAAATCATTGCTTGTCTCG
>CAMKSZ010000110.1 GCA_946415525.1 uncultured Prevotellaceae bacterium
CTCCTCGACGATGGGGTAAAGTTCGATAAACTCTCCTTGGTGGTGCTGGCCGTCGTTGATGAGTTCCGCCATTTTCCTGCCCACGGTGTCAATGTCGTGGAAGCCCGGGAGGCACATGTTGCCGTTCAGGTCGGTAGTGGTTGGACCGGGGTGAACGGAGAAGATTTCCACGGGTATGTCTTGTTGTTGAAATTCAATAGCCATCACGCCCATCATGGCATTTTGGGCGGCCTTGCTGGTGACGTATGCCAATGGGTGCCAGTAGGGACTGATTTCCGAAGGAACTGTGACGTTGACAATCCGTCCTTGGTTTTTGCAGATTAAGGGTATCAGAGCCTTGGTGAGCGAGAAGGTGCCGATGAAATTCACGTCGAGGGTTTCTCTGATGACGCTGATTTCCGTATGCTGGCTGTCCACGCTCATGTCGCCCGGGATTCCGGCATTGTTGACCAATAGTGTCAAGTCGGGGTGCCGTTCGTTGATTTCCTTGGCAGCGTTCTCTATGCTTGAGAGGTCGGCCAATTCTATGTTCACCCAACCGTCAACGTCGATGCCCAAAGTCTGTAGTTCTCCAATGGCTTTCTCGGCACGTTCCTGATTTCGTGCACCGATGACGACTTTCCATCCGGAGAGTCCCAAATGTTTAGCGATGCCAAAACCTATGCCTTTGTTGGCGCCGGTTACCAATACTTTCTTTTTCTTTGTTTCCATGTTAAATTTTTCTTGTTTTCACCAATAATGTTTCTAAAAGTGGTTATAAATTAGGTATGAATCTTTTCGGGTATAAAAGTATGAAAAAAAATTGAAAAAATAGTCTTTATGGAGAAAAAAGAGAATAATTAGCACAAAAATGTGGATAGGAACAAGATTCGAGGCTGTCCGTTGCCACAGGATTGGAGTATTGCTATTTCTTGAAAATGGCGAAAATGTTGTAATCGACATGGGTGTCGTAAACATCCTCGCCTTCGTATTCCTTCACCCAGTTGACAACGCGAATGGTTATTGGCAGGACGATGATTTCATAGACTGTCTTCAGCACCATTTGCGACAGCATCATCAGCGGCAACTCATAATTGGGCAGCACACCGTAGAAAGCCAAAGGGAAGAAGAATAGCGAATCGGCTCCTTCGCCCCAGACCGTACTCATGATGGCGCGAAGGGGAAACCGCTTGCCTTTGTCCGCTATTTTCATACGGCTCATTACGTAGGCATTGACAAAACTGCCAGCGATGAAAGAGACAAACGACGCCAAGGCGATGCGAGGGGTGAGGCCGAAGATGGCATGAAAGCCTTCTTCGTTCTCCCAATAGGGCGCACCTGGGATGGCGTCTGCTATGTAAGCCACCATCATGAAGGCAAAGTTGGTCAGAAACCCCGTCCATATCAGAATGCTCGCACGGCGATAGCCCCACACCTCGCACACCACGTCGTTGACAATGTAGGAGATGGGGAATATCAGCAAACCGCCCGTGATATGAAGGGGGCCGAACACCATCTGTTTCGTTTCGAGGATGTTGGAGGCTATCAGGCATACGGTGAAAAGGATGCTGAACTCCATGAACAGCACCGACACCATCGTCCTGTTCCTCTTCTTTGTTGTTTTGTCCATTTTATTCAACTATTCTCATGGATTGTGTATTTCCAATATGCCGTCAACTTCATGCTCCACAAACGGACCTTCCTTGCACTCAAGCAATACGGAAGGTTCCAAACATTCCAAACCGTGCCAGGTGTTCTTGGGAATGTCCACACCATACCTTCCCTCTTCGGGACAAAGCACGTATGACTCCACAAGTTCTCCTTGGTCATTGTAGGAGAGCACCCTGACCTTCCCTTTCAGGACGACGAGGGTCTCGTCCTTGGTCGGATGGTGGTGGACGGGAATTTGCGTTCCCGGCACCAAGGCATTGATGAAGCGGTGGCACTTGTCCGAAAGGCTTTGGTGGAAATTGTAGTTCATTCTCAGCCTTGGCGACTTCCTGGCTTCGTCCATTACGCCATTGATTAACTGTTCGTCGATGATTTTCATTTCATTTTACACATTAATAGTGCAAAAATACAAATTTTATTTTGTATTGCTCTCGGTTTGCACTATCTTTGTTCTCAAAAACAAGCAAGATATGAGAAGAATAGTCGTTTTGATGTTGCTTTCTTTCGTTGCCATGACTGCCGCACCGCAAGTCGCAACGAAGGCCGACGCCCTTATTGGTTCATGGTCAGGCAAATTGAAAGTGGGAGGCATGTCGCTCACCCTCGTCATCAACTTCGAACAGGCCGATGGCTATGTCAAATGCACCATCGACAGTCCCGACCAAGGTGCCAAAGGAATACCCATAAAGAAAGAGTTCCTGTCCGAAGACTCTGTCTCCCTCAACGTGGAAACCATCCATGCCACTTATCGTGCACGGGTGGAAGGAGAGAAGATGGTCGGCACATTTACGCAAAACGGGATGAACATACCCTTGACACTTGCCAAGGGGGAAAGGGTGCGCCCAATAAAGCGGCCACAAAATCCCGTGGAACCTTATCCCTACAAGACACAAGAGGTGACTTTCTACAATAATGCCGACCATGTCACCCTCGTCGGGACACTGACCTATCCCGTCGGGTTCGAGACAATGAAACGAGGAAAGGTGCCCGTTGTCATCATGGTCACGGGAAGTGGTCTCGAAAATCGCGACGAGGAAATTTTCCAACACAAGCCGTTCCTTGTCATCGCCGACTACCTGGCACGTCATGGCATCGCCTCCCTTCGTTACGACGACCGCGGCATCGGCGCTTCCTCTGGAGGCGACCGCATGGAAGCAGAGGCGACGACACTCGATTACAAGCGCGATGCAGAGGCGGGAATAGAATTCCTGCGTAGCATGAAACAGTTTGGAAAAATTGGTGTGATAGGCCATAGCGAGGGCGGCAATGTCGCCTTCATGCTTGGCGCAAGCAAGTCTGTCGATTTCGTAGTCAGTCTGGCTGGCGTGGGTGTCAAGGCAGACTCAGCGCTCACCGCACAGTCGAATCGCATCCTGGAACTGCAAGGACAGTCGATAAAACTTTCTGTCGCCATGTTCCGGCTGAATGCGATGGCTGCCAACAACCCATGGTTGCGCTGGTTCATCGACTACGACCCAACGCCCGACATCGCCGCTACGCGCTGTCCGGTTTTGGCGGTCAATGGCGACAAGGATTGTCAGGTGATTTCGCAATTGAACCTTTCGGGGATTAGGAAGGCTTTGCCCAAAAACAAGAAATCGGTGATAAAGGAGTATCCTTCGCTGAACCATCTCTTCCAACATTGCCAGACCGGTCTCGTCGATGAGTATGGCGATATCGAAGAGACGTTCTCACCCGAAGTCTTGAATGACATTGCGGTGTGGATTGGCGGTCTGAATGCCAAATAAAGCAGCATTATTCATCGTAACCGTCATCGTAGCCGTCGGCATAGTCGTCGGCATCGTCATCGTCTTCATCACCCACTTGCATGCCGGGATTGCCCGCCAGACGGTCTTCCTCCGCTGCCGCCTCGCCGTCAATCAACCCCTCTTCGTATCTGTCCATCACGGGAGTAGGTTGATGGGCATTGGTGGAGGGAGCAGGATTGGCAGTCCCTTGGTTTTTCGGTTCCAAAGGAGTGGGGGATAACGATTCCACGGATTCGTTATCGGAGGGTTCCTGTCCTTTCGTGGGGGAATCGGATAAACAGGAACTTAGAAGGAGCAATGCCAGTAGAAATAGCAGTTGCCTCATGACTCTATTTGCCAAACGAAGCCGCAACCCAAGCACTCGCAGGTTCCGTCTCTATGGATTTTTATATCCTCACATCCACATTCCACGCAAAAAATATCCTTGTACCTCATCTTTTATTATATTTGTGTTTTTTCAAATGTATCATTTATAGACCTCCATGAAGAAGACAAACTCGTAGGGGGCATGCCTGATAGGTAAAAATCGGAGGCTTCTTACTTATACGACGACCGTCGATGCCGTTTGTAACCTCTTTTGTGGCATATCCGTCTCCATGCCTTCAGAATCAAAGACATCCTACAAAAAAGGCGGCATGACGATAAAAATGCGATTCAATGATTGTGCGGAACGGCTTTTTTTGCTAAATTTGCAAATAATATGGGGCGTTGCCAAGTTGACAACCCCCACGACCATGAAATGCAAGTAGCACAAAAGACAAAAACCATGAGAATACTATTTTTGATGATGTCGCTCGCCGCAGCCTGCGGACTCGAGGCACAGACTTTCGCCCACTATACCACCAACGAGCGGCAGCAGTGGCAGAAAGAGACAAAGGTGACGCTGCAAGCGAAAGCAAAAGGGCAACCTTCGCTCGAAGTGAAAAACAACCAGCAGGGACGTGTGTTCCGGCATTGGGGCACATGTTTCAACGAACTGGATTTAGATGCCATCCGACTGCTACGACCCGAGGAGCAGGAGCGCATCATGCACGACCTGTTCGCGCCCGACGGCGACTTGCACTTCACCCGAGGACGGCTGTCGATGAACGCCAACGACTACAGCCGCGCTTGGTATTCGTGCGACACGGTGGCAGGAGACTTCCAACTGAAACACTTCAACATTGAGCACGACAAGCAGAACGTCATCCAACTGATAAAGATGGCACAGCGCTGGCAACCCAAAATGACCTTCTGGGTGTCGCCATGGAGTCCTCCCGCCTGGATGAAAATCAACCAGGACTACCCTGTTCGCAGTTCGGAATGGAACAAGCAGGCCAAGGAAAAGGACTATCTGCTCTTCGACGATGGCGGCATACCCGACCCTAAGGAAATGCAAACAGCCGACGTGCAGCGCGACCACCTGTTTCCCCGTAAGTTGGCGTCGCAGACCTACTTCATCCAAGACCCTCGCTATCTGCAAGCCTACGCCAATATGTTCTGCCGCTTCATCGAACTCTATGCCGAGGAGAACATCCCCATCGACATGGTGATGTATCAGAACGAAGCCTACAGTTACACCCCCTATCCTGGGTGCGCATGGACGGCAGAAGGCACGCTGCGTTTCAACCGCGACTACCTCATTCCCACCATGCGGAAGAAGCATCCCGAAGTGGATGTCTGCATCGGTACGCTGAACACCAACCGCCTGGGATATGTGAAACGGTTTCTCGATGGACTGAAAGACCAGGTAAAAGGTGTCGGCCTTCAATGGGAAGGGCGGCAGATTATCGATTCCCTTATCCTGCGCTATCCCAACCTCCGCTTCATCCAGTCGGAAAGCGAGTGCGGCAACGGACAAATGGACTGGAAGGCGGGCGAACACACCTTCTTCCTGCTCAACGAATATGTGGGACGCGGATGTGAAGAATATTATATCTGGAACTTCATCCTCAGCGACCAGGGAAGCAGTTCGTGGGGATGGAAACAGAACGCCCTCGTGCAAGTGCTCTCTGCCGACAAGACTTATCGTTACACCCCCGAATATTATGCCGTGAAGCATTTCTCCCATTTCGTGGAACCGGGCAGCCGTATGTTGGCTTTCAAACCATGGGACAAAGATAGCGGCACACAGGCCATCGTGTTCCGGCGCCCCGACGGCAAGCGCGTGGTCGTCTGTGGCAATACGCATGATGGGGCACAGCCGTTGACCATCCAATTAGGCAACCGTTTTTTGAATGTCAACTTGGCTCCCCATTCGTTCAACACCTTTGTGGAGAAATGAGATAGATAGTCGTCGATAGGGGGGAGACGGACTGTCTTCACACCTCTATTAAATATCAGGATAGATGAACAAGAGAGAAACAATCATTTCCGGGAGAGAATGCATCCTGTTTGACAATGCAAGTGCAGATTGCCTTCTCGTTCAACCGGTGGACGACCATGACAGTGAATTGTTGGAACAAGAGGTGAAACAGATACAAGCACTCAGCGACAAGCCATTTTCCTTGGTTGCCTTTCGGGTGGGTGATTGGAACAAAGAACTCACCCCATGGCCAGCACCACCGGTATTTGGGAAAGTGCCCTTTGGCGAAGGGGCAGAAAAGACGTTGGCTTTTGTTGTCGGGCAACTGCTGCCCGAATTTCATGGCGAAATAAGGCATTGCTTGTTAGGGGGATATTCGTTGGCAGGACTGTTCGCGCTATGGGCTGCCTATCAGACTGATTTGTTTGCGGGTGTCGTGGCCGCTTCTCCGTCTGTTTGGTATCCTGGTTGGACGGAGTATGTGGCCGACAAGACACCGATGGCCAAGTCGATATACCTCAGTTTGGGCGACAAGGAGGAAAAGACGAAAAATCCTGTGATGGCGCAGGTGGGCAATGCCATCCGTATGCAATACGACAGGTTGGCAGGCCAGATGGAGAATGTCGTGCTCGAATGGAATCAGGGCAACCACTTTGTCGATGCCGACAAGAGAATGGCGAAAGGTTTCGCTTGGCTGATGAACGGCGGCAAAAAGTGAGATTAATTTTTTGAAATAAAAAATCTTCGATGTTTTATTTTGTATTGCACTCGGTTTGCACTATCTTTGCAAGGGAAAGGGAACGAATGATGGTTCGTTCCGGAGGCTATAAACAACTAAATGACTTATAAACAAAATGATACAAACTGTAGTTAAGCGTGATGGGCGCATTGTGGGCTTCAATGAACAGAAGATCATGGCGGCCATCCGAAAGGCAATGCTGCAAACAGACAAGGGAGAAGACGAGAGACTGCTCTATAAAATTACCGACCATGTAGCACAAAAAGGCGACAGCCAGATGACGGTGGAGCAGATACAGGATGCCGTGGAAATGGAACTGATGAAGTCGAGCCGAAAGGATGTGGCGCAGAAGTATATCGCTTACCGCAACCAGCGGTCCATCGCCCGAAAGGCCAAGACGCGTGACGTGTTCCTCGACATCGTGAACATCAAGAACAATGACGTCACCCGCGAGAATGCCAACATGAACGCGGACACCCCTGCGGGCATGATGATGAAGTTTGCCTCGGAGACCACCAAACCCTTCGTGGACGACTACCTGCTTTCCGAAGAAAGCCGTGAGGCGGTGGAGCACAACTACCTCCATATCCACGACAAGGACTATTACCCCACCAAGTCGCTCACCTGCGTGCAGCATCCTCTCGACAATATCCTCAACTGTGGCTTTATCGCCGGGCATGGCGCGTCAAGGCCGGCACGCCGCATAGAGACGGCTTCCGTATTGGCTTGCATCTCGTTGGAATGTGCCCAAAACGAGATGCACGGAGGACAGGCCATTCCGGCTTTCGACTTCTATCTGGCTCCTTACGTGCGCATGACATACATCGAGGAACTCAAAAACCTGGAGGAACTCAATGGCGAGAGTTACAAAGACCTCTACGACGAACCTCTCTTCGACTATATCAGAAAACCTCTCGACGGACTGACAGGGAGGGAAAGGGCGCAACAGCACGCCATCAACAAGACCGTGGGGCGCGTCCACCAGGCGATGGAGGCTTTCATACACAACATGAACACCATCCATTCAAGAGGAGGCAACCAGGTCGTGTTCTCGTCCATCAACTATGGCACCGACACTTCCGCCGAGGGGCGCTGCGTCATGCGCGAGATCCTGCTTTCCACCTACGAAGGTGTGGGTGGGGGAGAGACCGCCATTTTCCCCATACAGATATGGAAGAAGAAACGTGGAGTCAACTATCTGCCGGAAGACCGTAACTTCGACCTTTACACGCTGGCTTGCAAGGTGACCGCACGCCGGTTCTTCCCCAACTTCCTCAACCTCGACGCCTCTTTCAACCAGACCGACGAGTGGAGGCCCGAAGACCCCAAACGCTACTTGCACGAGGTGGCTACCATGGGATGCCGCACCCGTGTCTTCGAAAACCGTTTCGGGCCGAAGACTTCCATCGGACGTGGCAATTTGTCGTTCTCGACCATCAACATCGTGAAATTGGCCATCGAGTGCATGGGGGAGAAGGACAGGCAGAAGCGCATCGGCATGTTCTTTGCCAAACTCGACCATACGCTTGAACTGACGGCGAAACAACTCGACGACAGGTTCCATTTCCAGGAGACGGCATACGCAAGGCAGTTCCCCTTGGTGATGAAGAGCCTTTGGATGGGAGCCGACAAATTGGCTCCGACCGACACCGTCAAAAGCGTCATCAACCAAGGCACCCTTGGCATCGGCTTCATCGGTTTGGCGGAATGCCTGGTGGCGCTCACGGGCAAGCACCATGGCGAGAGCGAGGAGTCGCAGGAGTTGGGCCTGAAAATCATCACTTACATGCGCGACAGGGTGAACGAGTTTTCAGAGCGTTACCACCACAACTATTCCGTATTGGCTACTCCTGCCGAAGGACTGGCAGGCAAGTTTACCAAAAAGGACCGGAAGGAATTTGGCGTCATTCCGGGCGTCACCGACCGCGACTACTACACCAACTCCAACCACGTTCCGGTTTATTACAAGTGTTCGGCACGCCATAAGGCGGAAGTGGAGGCTCCTTATCACAACTTGACACGTGGCGGACACATCTTCTACGTGGAAATCGACGGTGATGCCACCCACAATCCGCAGGTCATCATGAGCGTGGTCGATATGATGGACCAATACGACATGGGATACGGGTCGGTCAACCACAATCGCAACCGCTGTATGGATTGCGGCTATGAGAATGCCGACGACCATCTGGTGAAATGCCCGAAGTGCGGCTCGCAGAACATTGACAAACTGCAACGCATCACGGGCTATCTCGTCGGTACTACCGACAGGTGGAACAGTGGTAAACTGGCTGAGTTGAACGACCGTGTCACCCATATCGACCATGCTCCAAAAGACTTGTTTGGAGAATGATTCGTGTGCTCGACATCATAGAAGATACGATGGTGGATGGTCCGGGATTCCGGACCTCCATCTATTGTGCGGGGTGCAACCATCGGTGCCCGGGCTGCCATAACCCGCAGTCGTGGGCGTTTGATGGCGGTAAGGAAATGACTACCGCGCAAATCATGAAAATCATCATGGCCGACCCTTTTGCCAATGTCACTTTTTCGGGGGGCGACCCCATGTACCAGGCGGCTGGTTTTGCAGAGTTGGCAAGAGCCATCCACACCTATTCCAATAAGGACATCTGGTGTTTTACGGGCTTCGCCTACGAGAGCCTTATTCACGATGACCAGCGGGAGTTGCTCGAACAACTCGACGTACTGGTTGACGGACCGTATATAGAAAAGTGGCACGACCCTGACTTGCTCTTTCGGGGGTCTTCCAACCAAAGGCTCATTGATGTCCAAAAGACGCTCTTTGCCGGCGAGGTCATATTGTGGCAGCCCAATGTCGATGTCGTCGGGCACCTATAAGGTTTGCTTCTTTGGCGCAAGCCTTTTCTTTGCCATGGGTATGACAAGCAAGGGACTGTTGGTCATACATTACCTAAATATACATGCCTGATGCCTTCGTCCAAGGCGATGTTTCGTGCCGTCCGAAGGGTGGAAAGTGGCGTCGGGGGAACGTCGGACATCTTGTAGCGTGGGAAAAAGCGACTGAAATGGAGGGGCGTCTCAGCAAGTTCGTTGTCGGCCATCCATCGGCACATTTGGCGAATCTTCTCCATGTCGTCGTTGATGCCGGGGATGACCAAATGGGTCAACTCTATCCACACGCCGGCATCCCGCATGGCAAGTATGGTCTGGAGCACATGCTGAAGTTGACCGCCACAGACTTTCCGATAGGTGTCGTCGCTAAATGATTTCAGGTCGATATTGGCGGCATCGATGAAGGGCAGGAGGTCGGCGAGGGGCGCTTGGTTGACGTAGCCGGCAGTGACGAGGATGTTCCAAAGTCCTTTCTCATGCGCCAGTTTGGCGATGTCGGCGACATATTCGATATAGGTGAGGGGTTCGGTGTAAGTGTAGGCGATGCCGGGACAGCGATGCTCCAAGCAGAGGGCGACAACATCTTCGGGCGAGAGGTCGTAATGGCCTACTGATTGTGGTGAAACTTGGGAAATATCGTGGTTCTGACAGTTGAGGCACCTGAAGTTGCAGCCAGTACAGGCGATGGAAAGGCATTGGGTGCCTGGATGGAAATGGTAGAGGGGCTTCTTCTCGATGGGGTCGATGGCCAAGGAGCAAGGGCGCCCATAGACGTCGCTTATTAGTTGCCCGTCTATGTTGCGCCGACTGCGGCAGAGGCCGGTCTTCCCTTGGGCGATACGGCAGTGGTGAGGACAGAGTTGGCACTCTACCTTGCCGTCGTCAAACGGCCTATAATAGTTGCACTCTTTTGCTTTCATATCCTAATTGTCTTTCAGAATACGATGGCCTCATAGACGTATAGTTCCGCATCGCGCCAACCGTCCCAGCCCAGTCCGGCTTTGTCTTGTGAGCAGTGCCCGACGAATTCTTCTTTGGTCCAATTCACCT
>CAMKSZ010000111.1 GCA_946415525.1 uncultured Prevotellaceae bacterium
GGCACCAACACGCTCCCCAAATCCGAGCGGAGTCCCTCTCCCGACCTTTTGAGCACCGCCTCTTTCATTGTCCATAGACGGATGAACTCAACGTCTTGACGCTCCGCCCGCCTGATTTGCTGGATTTCCGTTTCGTTCATCGTGTATCGAAGCAAACTATCGCTGAAATTCCTCACCGACTCGACATCCACTCCTACAGGCTTGTCGCTCAGCACACAAGCCACCGCCTCGCGGCAATGACTCAAATTGAAATAAATCTCAGGATGCCCCACGATAGCCGGTTTTCCATGTTCTCCATATTCGAAAACCGGTTTCTCATATATGCCATAGACCTCCCTCAATCCTTTGCACAGCAACAAATAGGCCGCCACACATGTGCGCCGCCCCAACTCAAACTTGAATTGCAACGCCTGCTTTCGCCGTTGTTCCGAAAGGCATTTCAAGCCCCATTCCAAGTCAAGATTCTCTAAATGGTCGTCGATATACAAGTTCATGTCGTCTCCATCCACATTTGCCGTTCCTCGGCATCCATTTTCTCTATTGCATAGCGCAAAGTGGTGCGGTGCATCTCATGGCCATGCTGTCTAAGGAAGTCGCGCAGCAGGTCGATGCTTACCCTTTTCCCCATTTCCCTCAGCATCCACCCCACCGCCTTGTGCATAAGGTCGTGTGGATGCCTAAGATGCTTTTCGGCATATCTCAGGCAGAAAGACGGGTCGCCCTGCTGAGTAGGTTTCCAAGAGCAAACCATGCTCATTCGCTGAAGCCAAAGGTTAGGACTCTCCGCCAATCCATCGAGCGTCTGCCATTTGTAGTCCATGTTGAGTTCGGGCACACCACCCTCCCCTCCCAAGAATGTTGGGAGCAGTAGCCAATGCCCGAGAATTTTGGGAGCAGAGAGATCCACCAAATCCCAATTGTTGGCCCATTGGGCATGGTCGAGATAGATGCGCACAATAGCGTCCCTTTGGCGTGCCGCCTTAGGGTCAGAGTACCATTTTTTCTTTGCCCAAGCCTCGAAACGGACTACAAGCAACAACAGTCCGCACAACCGCACCTCATGCCATCTGTTCACCAACAGCACAGGCACCTCGTCGAGCGGCAAATCCTTCGCCTCCGCCACCACAGCGCGTGTCTGCGGCACCTTCAGTCCCAAGAACTCGTCGCCTTCGCCATATTCGCCCGGAGCCGTCTTGAAAAAACGCATGAGCACCTCCCGCTGCCGTTCGTTGCGCATCGACAGCATGTAGTCAATCACTTGTTGGGCCTTTTCCATCATCTTCGTAAATTTGATGCAAAGGTAATGAAAGCCTATGACAAGACAAAGACGAACCGAGTATTTTGCCCATTTTTTGAGGAAAAGCCCCATTTGGTTTGGCTCTTCGCTCCTTTTTTCCTACTTTTGCAAAGATAACGCAACAGCAAACCCAACATCATGACAGTCAACCAACCCACAGACGAAGACCTGTTCTCACGGACCCGAATGCTCTTGGGCCCAACCGCCCTCGGCATCCTCGAACGCAGCAAAGTAGCCGTGTTCGGTGTGGGCGGCGTGGGCGGCTATGCCACCGAAGTGCTCGCCCGCAGCGGCATTGGCGAACTTCACCTCATCGACAACGACACGGTGAACGCCAGCAACATCAACCGCCAAATCTACGCCCTTCACTCCACCTTGGGTCGTCTGAAAGTGGAGGTTGCCATGGAGCGCATCCATGACATCAACCCCTCTTGTCGCGTCCACACCTACCCCATTTTCTACCTGCCCGAGAATGCCGATGCCATTGACCTGAGCAGGATGGACTATGTGGTGGACTGCATCGACACCGTGACCGCCAAGATAGAGTTGGCCCGGCGCTGCCATTCGTTGGGCGTCCGTCTCATCAGCAGCATGGGCGCAGCCAACAAGATGGATCCGACGGGATTCCGTGTCTCCGACATCAGCAAGACCAAAATGGACCCACTGGCCAAGGCCATTCGACAAAAGTTACGCAAGATGGGCATTCCCCACCTGAAAGTGGTATATAGCGAAGAAACGCCCCTACGCCCACTCGTCGCCACCTCCGAGTCCAACCACTCACCGACGGAGTCGCAACGACGTATCCCCGCCAGCAACGCCTTCGTTCCCGCCGCCGCCGGTCTGGTCGTGGGCAGCGAAGTAGTGAAAGACCTTATTGGATATGGCCGCGACAACAGTTGTTGACTATTTGTCGGCACCACCCCGTCAATAACAAAATGCACCATCCACATTCTATTTCACAACATTTTTTCACAAAAAGAAGGAAAAAGATTTCTTTTTCACGGAATTTGTGTATTTTTGCAGACGGAATAGACAACGACAAGAAAAAATTACCATTAATTTGAAAAGACATTCAACATGTATTGGAATGAAAGTATTGAGTGCATGGATCGAGAGCAACTTCGTGAGATCCAAAGCCGCCGACTGAAAAAGATTGTGAACTATTGTTATCACAACACACCTTTCTATCGTAAGAAATTCCAGGAGATGGACTTGAGCCCCGATGACATCCAGGGCATCGAGGATCTCCACAAATTGCCATTCACCGACAAGATTGACCTGCGCGACAATTACCCCTTCGGCCTTGCCGCCGTCCCCATGAGCCAGATTGTCCGCATTCACGCTTCCTCTGGCACTACCGGCAAGCCCGTTGTCGTGCTTCATACCCGCAAGGACATTTCGATGTGGATAGAAGCCATCTCCCGCGCTTTCACCGCCTATGGCGCCACCAAGGAAGACATCTTCCAAATCTCCTACGGCTACGGCCTCTTCACTGGCGGCCTTGGCGCACACGACGGAGCCTCCAACATCGGCGCCAGCGTCATCCCCATGTCGTCGGGCAACACACAGAAACAAATCACGCTGATGCACGACTTCGGCACCACCGCCCTCTGCTGCACCCCGTCGTACGCCATGTTCCTCGGCGAGGCGATGCGCGACTCAGAATGGGCCCGTGAGGATTTCAAACTCCGCATCGGCGCTTTCGGAGCCGAGCCATGGACAGAAAACATGCGCAAGAAACTTGAGGAGTTGTTGGGCATCAAAGCCTACGACATCTACGGACTGAGCGAGATTTGCGGTCCCGGTGTCGGTTTCGAATGCGAGTGCCAGAACGGCACCCACCTCAACGAAGACTATTTCCTGCCAGAGATTGTCAATCCCGAGACCGGCGAACCCTTGTCCGAAGGTCAGTTTGGCGAACTCTGTTTCACCCACCTCACGAAGGAAGGCATGCCACTACTTCGCTACCGCACGCACGACCTCACCGCCCTACATTACGAGAAATGCTCCTGCGGGCGCACCTTGGTGAAGATGGACCGCATCCTTGGCCGTTGCGACGACATGCTCATCATCCGTGGCGTGAACGTATTCCCGTCGCAAATCGAGTCGGTAATTCTCAAACAAGCCGAATTCGAGCCCCATTTCCTGTTGGAAGTGGACCGCGTAAACAACACCGACACGAGCATGCTCAAGGTGGAAGTGAAAGAAGAATACTTCACCGACAACATGGCCGCCATGGTGGGCTTGCAGAAGAAACTCGAGAGCGAGTTGCGCAGCGTCATCGGCCTCGGTTTCAAGGTGAAACTTGTAGAGCCGAAAGGCATCGAGCGCTCCACAGGCAAGGCCAAGCGTGTCATCGACCGCCGCGTGCTCTAACGGCCTTTCTGCAAGGCAATCAGCCAACCCAATAACGAACCATCAAAACACAACCAACGACATGTTAGCAAAACAATTATCCATTTTTCTGGAAAACAAGTCAGGCCGTCTGACAGAAGTCACCGACGTGCTTGGCAAAGCCGGCGTCAACCTCTCAGCCATGAGCATCGCCGACAACTCCGACTTCGGCATCCTCCGCTGTATCGTCAGCGACCCCGACTTAGGCTATAAAGTGCTGAAAGAAGCCCATTTCACGGTGAAGAAGACCGACGTGATAGGATTCACCTGCCCCAACACCCCCGGTTCGCTCGCCGTGGTGCTGAAATGCCTGTCAGACGCAGGCGTGTTCATCGAATACATGTATTCTTTCAGCAACGGCGACAGCGCCAACGTGGTAATTAGCCCTTCCGACCTGAAGTTATGTGAGCAAATCCTGGAGTCGAAAAAGATAGACCTTTTGGCAGCCAGCGATTTATACAGGCTCTGACGACCTCGCCACCATCATGCAATCCCTCCCGTGCCGATGGCACGGGAGGGATTGTTTTTGGGGGTTGCGCCGGAGGCGCAACTTACGGAGAAGAGACGGACGGAGAAGGGACGGACGGAGAAGAGACGGAAGGAGAAGAGACGGAAGGAGAAGAGACGGAAGGAGAAGAGACGGACGGGGAAGGGACGGAAGGGGAAAAGAAGGACGGGGAAAAGAAGGGACATGAGAGGGGCGGTGAAGGGAATGGAGGAAAGCGCGGAAACGAATGAAAACGGGCAGATGAGCGCCAATCGACATTGAGGATTATTTTCTAAGAGATTTTTGATGGCCATTCGCCATGTGTGTCGATTTTTTGTTGTAAATTTGCACACAAAATGAACATTTCAAATAATCATTCATCATCCATCATGAACAACAAGAAATACGGACATTTCGATGACGCCCAAAGGGAATACGTCATCACCGACCCCCAAACCCCTTGGCCATGGATCAACTATCTTGGCAACGAGGACTTTTTCTCACTCATCAGTAACACCGCCGGCGGCTACTCCTTCTACAAGGATGCCAAATTCCGCCGTCTGACCCGCTACCGCTACAACAACGTTCCGATGGACAATGGCGGCCGCTATTTTTACATAAAGGATGGCGACACGGTGTGGAACCCCGGTTGGAAGCCCTGTAAGACCCCACTCGACCACTACGAGTGCCGGCACGGCATGAACTATACCCGCATCACTTCGCGTAAAGACGGCATCGAGGCCAGCGTTCTCTTCTTCGTCCCGCTGAAGAGTTGGTGCGAAGTACAAAAACTGACGCTTAGCAACACCACCGACAGCGTTCGCAAGTTGAAACTATTCTCTTTTGAAGAATGGTGCCTTTGGAACGCCGCCACCGACATGGAGAATTTCCAGCGCAACTTCTCAACCGGCGAGGTGGAGATAGAAGGTTCAGTCATCTACCATAAGACCGAATACCGCGAGCGCCGCAACCACTACGCCTACTACAGCGTGAACACCCCCATCGACGGTTACGACACCGACCGTGAGACCTTTGTCGGACTCTACAACGGCTTCGACTGTCCCGATGCCGTGATGGAAGGCCATGCACGCAACAGCCACGCCCATGGTTGGAGCCCCATCGCCTCGCACTACATCGAAGTGGAGTTGCAACCCGGCGAGCAGCGCGACTTCATCTTCGTCTTAGGCTATGTGGAGAACGAGCAAGACGAGAAATTCATCGCCCCACAAGTAATCAACAAGAGCAAAGCCCTTGCCACCATCGCCCGCTTCGACACCACAGAGAAAGTGGACGCCGCCTTCAAAGAACTCAACGACTATTGGGACGCCCTGCTCGACATCTACGTGGTGGACACCGGCAACGACAAACTCGACCGCATGGTGAACATCTGGAACCAATACCAATGCATGGTCACCTTCTGCATGTCGCGCTCCGCCTCCTTCTTCGAGAGCGGCATCGGCCGTGGCATGGGCTTCCGCGACTCCAACCAAGACCTCGTAGGCTTTGTCCATCAGATACCCGAGCGCGCTCGCCAGCGCATCATCGACATCGCCTCCACCCAATTCCCCGACGGAGGGTGCTACCACCAATACCAGCCCTTGACAAAGCGCGGCAACAACGACATCGGCGGCGGTTTCAACGACGACCCCTGCTGGCTCATCTTCGGCACCGTCGCCTACATCAAGGAAACCGGCGACTTCAGCATCCTTGACGAGCCTGTCCCCTTCGACAACCAGCCCGGAAGCGAGGTGCCCCTCATGGAACACCTCCGCGTGTCTTTCGACCATGTGGTGAACAACCTCGGTCCACACCGTTTGCCCCTTATTGGCCGTGCCGACTGGAACGACTGCCTCAACTTGAACTGTTTCTCCTGGGACCCCAACGAGTCGTTCCAGACGACAGAGAACAAGACCGAAGGTTCCAAAGCCGAGAGTCTGATGATAGCCGGTCTGTTTGTCGTCACCGGCAAGGAGTATGTCGCCCTCTGCCGCCGCATTGGCGATGAAGCAGAAGCCGCCCGCGCCCAGAAGCACGTAGATGAAATGGTGGAAGCCGTGAAGCGCGACGGTTGGGACGGAGAATGGTATCTTCGCGCCTACGACTTCTATGGCCGCAAAATCGGTTCGAAGGAAAACGACGAAGCCAAGATTTTCATCGAGAGCCAAGGTTGGTGCACCATGGCCGGCATCGGCAGCGAGGAAGGCATGGTGGAACAGTCGCTCGACTCGGTGAAGAAATACCTGGAATGCGAACACGGCATCGTTCTCAACAACCCCGCCTTTACGAAATACGTCTATGAGTACGGCGAAATCAGCAGTTATCCCGAAGGCTACAAAGAGAACGCCGGCATCTTCTGCCACAACAACCCATGGGTAATCATCGGCGAGACCCTCGCCGGCCGCGGCGACGACGCCTGGAGCCACTATCGCAAGATTCTGCCCAGTTATGTGGAAGAGAAATACAGTACGCTTCACAAAGTGGAGCCCTATGTGAACTGCCAGATGGTAGCCGGCAAGGATGCCGCCCGTCCTGGAGAAGGCAAGAACAGTTGGTTGACCGGCACCGCCGCTTGGATGTGGCTGACCGTGAGCCAGTACATCCTCGGTATCAAACCCGACTACGACGGTCTTCTCATCGACCCCTGCGTGCCCACCACTGCCCAAGAGTTCTCTGTGAAGCGCAAGTTCCGCGACGCCGAATACCGCATTCGCATTTCCAACCCCCAAGGCGTTAACCGAGGCGTACTTTCGGTAGAGGTTGACGGCACCCTCATCGACGGCAACGAGATACCCTACACCCCCGGCAGCCATGAGGTGACCGTGGTGATGGGCGCTTAATATCCAGCATCAGCAAAACAACAACAATGGTAAAAATCACAAAAGAAGCCGCCTTGGCATACCACAAGAGCGGCCGTCCCGGCAAGATTGAAGTCAAGCCCACCAAACCCTATCGCACGCAGACCGACCTGAGCCTTGCCTATTCTCCCGGTGTCGCCTTTCCCTGTTTGGAAATCCAAGACAACCCCGACGACGCCTACCGCTATACCGACAAAGGCAATTTGGTGGCCGTCATCAGCAACGGCACCGCCGTGCTCGGTTTAGGCGACATCGGCGCCTTAAGCGGCAAACCCGTCATGGAAGGCAAAGGCCTGCTATTCAAGATTTATGGCGGCATTGACGTGTTTGACATCGAGGTAGCCGAAAAAGACCCCGAGAAATTCTGCGAAGCCGTGGAGAAAATAGCCCCCACTTTTGGCGGCATCAACCTTGAAGACATCAAGGCCCCCGAGTGTTTCTACATCGAAGAGCGCCTAAAGCGCACCCTCGACATCCCCGTGATGCACGACGACCAGCACGGCACCGCCATCATCTCGGCTGCCGGACTGAAAAACGCCCTTGAGGTTAACGGCAAGAACATCAAGGACGTGAGGATTGTCGTCAACGGTGCCGGAGCCGCCGCCATCTCGTGCACGAAACTCTACATGGCCCTTGGCGCCCAAAAGGAAAACATCCTGATGCTCGACTCTAAAGGCGTCATCACCGCCGACCGCGAGAACCTTAACGAACAGAAACGTTTCTTCGCCACGAGCCGCACCGACGTTCATACGTTGGAAGAAGCCGTTCGCGGCGCCGATGTTTTCGTAGGACTCTCCAAAGGCAATGTGCTTACCAAGGACATGGTTCGCTCGATGGCCAAGGACCCCATCGTGTTCGCCCTTGCCAACCCCGTGCCTGAAATCTCCTACGAAGACGCCATGGACTCCCGCCCCGACGTGCTGATGTCAACTGGCCGTTCCGACTATCCCAACCAAATCAACAACGTCATCGGTTTCCCCTACATCTTCCGTGGAGCGCTCGACGTACATGCCCGAGCCATCAACGAAGAGATGAAGATGGCCGCCGTTCTCGCCATCGCCGACCTTGCCAAGCAACCCGTGCCCGACGTGGTGAACGACGTTTACAAAGTGAACAACCTGACCTTCGGTCCCTCCTACTTCATCCCGAAGCCCGTCGATCCCAGGCTCATCACCGAAGTATCCGCCGCCGTTGCCAAAGCCGCCATCGACAGCGGTGTTGCCCGCCGCACCATCACCGACTGGGAAGAGTACAAAAATGGACTCCGCCAAATGCTCGGTCTGCAGACAAAGGTTACCCGCAAACTCTACGACACCGCCCGTGCCCATCCCCAAAAGGTGGTGTTTGCCGAAGGCATCCATCCCACCATGCTGAAAGCCGCCGTGCAAGCCAAGGCCGAAGGCATTTGTTATCCCATCCTTCTTGGCAACGACGAGCGCATCGAGAAACTTGCCGCCCAGTTGGACCTCAACCTTGACGGAATCGAGATTGTCAACCTCCGCCACGACCGCGAGGCTGAGCGCCGCGAGCGCTTTGCCCGCATCCTCACGGAAAAGCGCCAGCGCGACGGTTACACCTTCGAGGAAGCCAACGACAAGATGTTTGAGCGCAACTATTTCGGCATGATGATGGTGGAGACCGGCGAAGCAGACGCCTTCATCACCGGCCTCTACACCAAATACTCCAACACGTTGAAGGTAGTGAAGGAAATCATCGGCGTACGCCCAGAATACGATAACTTTGGCACGATGCACATCATCAACTCACAGCGTGGCACGCTGTTTGTCGCCGACACCCTCATCAACAACGACCCCGACACCGACAAACTCGTCGATATCGCCAAGTTGGCCTCCACAGCCGTCAGGTTCTTCAACGAGCGCCCCCGAATAGCCTTAATCAGCCACTCCAACTTCGGCAGCGACCAATCGGAAGGGAGCAAGAAAGTGCGCGACGCCGTGGCGAAACTTCACGAGCAGATGCCCGACCTTGCCATCGACGGCGAGATGCAAATCAGCACGGCACTCAACCGCGAACTCCGCGACACGATGTACCCCTTCAACCGTCTGAAAGGCATGGATGTGAACACCCTCATCTTCCCCAACCTGACCAGCGCCCGCTCGTCGTACAAGATGATCCAAGCCCTGGAGCCCGACATCGAGGTTATCGGTCCCATCCAGATGGGCCTGAACAAACCCATCCATTTCGCCGACTACGGCAGCAGTGTCCGCGACGTGGTGAGCATCACCGCCGTCGCCGTCATCGATGCCTACGTGGACAAAATCAAGCGAGATTTCCAGTAAAGGTGAATTCCCATAATCCTTCTGATTGCAGAACTCACCCAACCACATGAAAAAAATGAGGAACCCGCAGGTTCCTCATTTTTTTGTTTATCCGAAATTGTCGAACATTATCGACTCAGGTTCAACACCCAAGGAGTCGAGCATGCCCTGAACGGCCTTCGACATGGGGCCAGGTCCACACATGTAATATTCGATGTCCTCGGGAGCCTCATGATCCTTGAGGTAAGTCTCATACATCACCTGATGCACGAATCCCGCCGTGTATTTCACGCCAGCAGCGTCGGCAGCCGGATCGGGACGGTCGAGAGCGAGGTGGAAATGGAAGTTGGGGAACTCCTTCTCCAGTTCGAGGAAATCCTCGATGAAGAAAGCCTCGACGAGCGCACGTGCACCATAGAAGAAGTGCATCTCGCGGTCGCGTGTCTTCAGCGTCTTGGTCATGTGCATGATTTGTGCACGCAGTGGAGCCATACCGGCGCCACCACCCACCCAAATCATCTCCTTCTTGGAGTCGAAGATGGGATGGAAATCGCCATAGGGGCCACTCATGATCACCTTGTCGCCCGGTTTGCGCGAGAAGATGTAAGAAGACGCGATGCCAGTAGGCACATCCATGAATCCCACCTCAGGACGCGGTTTGAAGGGCGTAGTTGCGATACGCACGGTCAGCGTGATGCGGTCGCCCTCAGCCGGATAGTTCGCCATGGAGTAAGCGCGGATAGTATCCTCAGGATTGTGCGCCTTGAGCGAGAAGATATTGAACTTCTCCCACGACGAGATATAGTCCGGTCCGATGTCATCCTTGTCGAAATCCTTGTCATAGTCGATGCAGTCGAAAGCAGGAATCTTGATCTGAGCGTAAGAGCCGGGCAGGAAGTCCATGTGAGCGCCTGCGGGCAACTGCACCTTGAACTCCTTGATAAACGTAGCCACGTTCTTAT
>CAMKSZ010000112.1 GCA_946415525.1 uncultured Prevotellaceae bacterium
CTTTTCATCACGGGTCCCCGAGTCAAGCGTTTGACTTGGGGACTCTTTTTTGTGTTTCTTTTTCTATAAAAGTCTTACAAAAACTTAAATTTGTCCATTTTATCGTGCAAAGTGGTGATTTTGTGAATTTTATGTAGTACCTTTGCACCGAGTTAAGTAAATGGAGGCTTTTCTCTATTTTTTGAAGAGCCTTTCAAAGTAAGTAACAGGAGTCTTTGGGCGGTATTTTTTCTTTAGTCCGCTTATACGACAATTAGTGATTAATTTTCTATTGACTCCACAAAATTTTTATGTAATGAAGAAAGCATTGAAGTATGTATTTACAGTGATGGCATTTTTAACGTTAACGATTCATTCTTCCGCTCAGAATTCCAATTTTGACTGGGATCCTGTTATCGATGCTATCATGATGGTTGAAAGCAAGGGTAACGCCAATGCCCGCAATGGCATCTATTGTGGTGCTTTGCAGATTTCTCCAGTTTTGGTGACTGAGGTGAACAACATCTTGAAAAGACGCAACAGTACAAAGAGGTTCACACTCAACGATCGATTCAGCAAGATGAAATCAAAGGAAATGTTTGTGATTATCCAGTCCTACTATAATCCCAAAAACAATGTGGAAAGGGCAATCCGTATGTGGCAGGGCGGCATTAATTATAAGGTAAGCCGCACTCAGCGTTATTTCGAAAAAGTTATGAGTTATCTTAATTAGTTCATATAATCAATCATCAAAAAATGGCTTGCTGTAAAAAAAGCAAGCCATTTTTTTGATGTTCGTAAAGTATGTTTTAGTAACTACGAGCAATAATCACCCTGGCAACAGAAGGCTTGCCGCTTACCATGTCGATTCCGGGTGTCTGTTCGACGCCAAAGGGCACGCAGCGAATGGTGGCTTGCGTTTCCTCTTTGATTTTGGCCTCGGTCTCTGCGGTACCATCCCAAGGACAGAGGAAGAAACCACCATCCTTTACACGCTCCTTGAACTCTTCGTAGTTGTCGCATTCGTAGATGCGTTCGTCTCTCCACTTGCGGGCTTTAGACAGGAGATTGCTTTGAATCTCGTCCAAAAGTTGTTCTACATGTGCGACGATGCCATCCAGTCCATACGTTTCTTTTTCCAAGGTGTCGCGACGCATCACCTCAATAGTGCCATTCTCAAGGTCACGGCCTCCCATGACAAGCCTGACGGGCACACCTTTGAGTTCATAGTCGGCAAACTTGAATCCTGGGCGCTTGTTGTCGGCATCGTCGTATTTCACAGTGATGCCGGCTGCCCTCAATTCCTCGATGATGGGTTGCAGTCTGGCGGTAATGGCAGCCAATTGCTCGCTTCCTTTCGTGATGGGGACAATCACTACTTGGATGGGGGCAAGCCGTGGGGGGAGCACGAGTCCGTTGTCGTCGGAGTGTGTCATAATCAAGGCGCCAATCAGTCGGGTGGACACTCCCCATGATGTGGCCCATACGTATTCGGGCTTGTTCTCTTTATTAAGATAGGTCACTTCGAAGGCTTTGGCAAAGTTCTGTCCCAGGAAGTGCGAAGTGCCGCTCTGAAGTGCTTTGCCGTCCTGCATCATGGCTTCGATGGTATATGTGTCGAGAGCACCGGCAAACCGTTCCGTTTCGCTCTTGACTCCTTGTACTACTGGCACAGCCATCCACTCTTCGGCGAACGTAGCATAGACATGTAGCATTTTCTTTGCCTCTTCCTCTGCTTCTTCACGGGTGGCGTGTGCAGTATGGCCTTCCTGCCAAAGAAATTCAGAAGTGCGAAGGAAGGGACGTGTACGCATTTCCCAGCGCATGACATTGCACCATTGGTTGCACATCAATGGCAGGTCGCGCCACGAATGAATCCAATTCTTGTAAGTATTCCAGATGATGGTTTCCGATGTGGGGCGTACTATCAATTCTTCTTCCAGTTTGGCTGCAGGATCTACTTCCACACCACTTTTGTCTTCTTTTGCGCGAAGACGGTAGTGGGTGACCACAGCGCACTCTTTGGCAAAGCCCTCCACGTGTTCTGCTTCACGAGAAAGGAAGGATTTGGGGATGAGAAGGGGGAAATAGGCATTTTGGGCACCCGTTTCTTTGAACATCTTGTCCAGTTGCTGCTGCATCTTCTCCCAAATGGCATAGCCGTAGGGTTTGATAACCATACATCCACGCACTGCTGATTGTTCGGCCAGGTCGGCCTTCACCACTAAGTCGTTAAACCATTGACTGTAATTGTCTGCCCTCTTGGTCAGATCTTTCAATTCTTTTGCCATCTTGTCGTTAGTTTGGAAATTTCTTGCAAAATTACCTAAAAATATTCAAAAGTGTTGTCTTTTGTTTTCCTTTTTTTATAAACATGGCATCCTGATGTGTTTTTTATTTGAACAAATGTTGAAAAAAAGCAAAAAAACAAGCATTTATTTTGCAACCACACTATTTTTGTGTTATCTTTGCAACATCATTATGATTGGCGATGGTCATGAGATGATGATTATTTATTAATAACTAACATAAAACTTAGTAATTATGAAGAAAACAAATTTGATAGCATACTTGATGTGTGCTTTAATGGTAGTAGGATGCAGCACCAACGCTGGAACAGGTAGTTTGATTGGCGGTGGTGGCGGCGCTCTTCTGGGTGGTGTCATCGGACAACTTATTGGCAAGAACACCAAGAGCACAGTGATTGGTGCAGCAATTGGTACGGCTGTCGGTACGACTGCCGGTGCCCTCATTGGCAAGCACATGGATAAGGTGAAGGCTAAGGCTGCCGCTGTGGAGAATGCTCAAGTCTCTGAGGTCACCGACCAAAATGGTCTCACCGCTGTGAAAGTTGCTTTCGACGGTGGCATCTTGTTCGATACTGGCAAATATGTGTTGAAGAACAACACCAAGACTGCTCTTGCAAAGTTCGCCAACATGTTGAAGTCTGAGCCCGACCTTTTCATCGACATTCAAGGACATACCGACAGTACTGGTTCCGATAAGGTCAACTATCCTCTTTCGGAGAATCGTGCACAGGCTGTGGCTAACTATCTCGTCAGTTGTGGCGTTCCCTCTACACAGTTCCAGAATGTCTCTGGTTTCGGTCCTTCACAGCCCGTTGCTGACAACAGCACCGCTGCCGGCCGCCAGCAGAATCGTCGCGTCGAGGTCTACATGTATGCCAGCCAGGCTATGATTGATGCTGCTAACAACGGTACCCTCCAGTAATCTCTTAACATTAGACATAACAAGGGCGGATTATGACAATCCGCCCTTTTCTCAATTTTCATCCTTTGCTATATGTTTGTAATCAGATGGTTTCTTAGGCTGCTGAAATGGCTGGTTGTCTTTTTCTTCGTTTCCACTATCTTGGCGGTAGTGGCTTTCCGCTTCGTGCCTGTTCCATTCACTCCATATATGTTGGTCAGGTGCTTCAGCCAATTGAAGAGTGGTCAGGATGTGGTGTGCCATCATGAATGGGTGCCACTCCAACAAATCGCTGTTGATATGCCAAGGGCGGTAATGGCAAGTGAAGACCAGCGTTTCCTCCAGCACATTGGTGTTGATTTTGAGGCCTTACAGGAGGCCAGGGAGTACAACAAAACTCATAAGAAGGAGAGAGGTGGAAGTACCATTACACAGCAGACAGCGAAGAACGTTTTCCTTTGGCATGGACGCAGTTATGTGAGGAAAGGGTTGGAGGCTTATTTCTCCTTCCTCATGGAGTTGTTTTGGGATAAACAACGCATCATGGAGGTGTATCTCAATTCCATAGAAATGGGCGACGGGATATATGGGGTGGAGGCGGTCGCCAAGCATCATTTCAACAAAAGCGCTGCTGCGCTCACACGCTCGGAGTGTGCCCTCATCGCTGCCACGTTGCCTAATCCACGAAAATTTAGTTCTAAAACACCCAGTTCTTATGTACTCAAGAGGCAAAGGTGGATAGAGCGGCAAATGAGAAATATCCCCGAATTGCCTTTAGTAAAATAGGTGTATTTTTACTAACAGAAGTTATAGTCAGATAAGATTATCAAACAGCAAAAAGCATGTCGCCAATAGAGGAATTGCTTGCCCAACTCAACGACAGTCAGCGCCAAGCCGTGGAATACTGCGATGGTGCGTCATTGGTCATTGCCGGAGCCGGTTCGGGAAAGACTCGTGTTCTCACTTATAAAGTAGCCTATCTTTTGTTGCAAAAGCAATACAAGCCATGGAATATTTTGGCCCTGACTTTTACCAACAAGGCTGCTGAGGAAATGAAATCAAGGGTGGCCAATCTGGTGGGGCGAGATAGGGCTGCCTATCTCAACATGGGGACATTCCATAGCATTTTTGCACGAATTTTGAGAGTTGAGGCCGAGCGTATCGGTTTTCACTCCAATTATACTATCTATGATGAGTCCGACTCCCGCACACTCATTAAAAACATCGTGAAGGAAATGGGGCTTGACGACACAAAATACAAGCCTGCTGCCATCGGCTCCGTGATTTCGTTGGCTAAAAACAGGCTCATTACCGCACGACAATATGCAGAAGACATGGATGCTCTCGGTCGCGACAAGTCTGCTGGCATGCCTCTGCTCTATCAAGTGTACCTCAACTACGACCAGCGGTGCCGTCAGGCCAATGCCATGGATTTCGACGACTTGCTGCTCAACACCTACCTTCTTTTCCATCTTAATGAAGATGTTAGGCAAAAATACGCGCAAAAATTCGAGTTCGTCCTGGTGGATGAGTATCAAGACACCAACTATGCCCAGCAGCAAATTGTCTATCAACTCACGGGCGAGCATCAGCATGTGTGCGTGGTGGGCGATGATGCGCAGAGCATCTATTCGTTCAGAGGGGCCAATATAGAGAATATTCTTGGGTTCCAGCAACTTTACAACGATACGAAACTCTTCAAGTTGGAGCGCAACTATCGTTCCACCCAGAGGATTGTCAATGCTGCCAATAGTCTCATCCGCCATAACCAGCGGCAGATACAAAAAGATGTCTATAGCCGCAACGATGAGGGTGAACCTCTCGTTTACCTTCCTCTTTATAGTGACAAGGAGGAAGTGCTGGTGGTCAGCAAGCAAATCAAGCGTATTAAAAAGGAGGAAAAATGCTCGTATGGCGATTTTGCCATCCTCTATCGCACCAATTCACAAAGCCGTGCTTTTGAGGAACAATTGCGCAAGGACAACATACCTTACCGCATCTATGGCGGTCTAAGTTTCTATCAGCGTAAGGAAATCAAGGATGTCATAGCCTATTTCAGACTTGTCGTCAACCACGACGATGAGGAGGCTTTTAGACGCGTGGTCAATTATCCCGCGAGGGGCATAGGCAATGTAACCTTGAACAAAGTCGTGGAGGCGGCACATTCTAATGGGATGAGTTTGTGGGGGGCTGTTTGTGATGCCGAGGCATCAGGTCTTGCCTTGTCGGCTGCCACCCGTGGAAAGTTGCAGCAGTTTGTTCAAATGATACAAGGATTCGCTGACAGAATGCCTTGTGAAGACATATACACTTTGGGCATCGATATTGTAAAAACTACGGGTATTGTGCGCGAGTTGGCTGCCGACACTTCGCTTGAGGGTATGGCAAGGAAAGAGAATCTTGAAGAATTGCTCAGCAGCATGAGGGATTTCGTTGACCTCCGTAAGGAGGAAGGCAACGCCGATAGCATTTATATGCCTGATTTCCTTCAAGAAGTTTCGTTGCTCACCGACCTTGATGGTGGTGACGAAGGCGAGGAGGAGGGTAGGGTGGCTCTTATGACCATCCATGGTGCCAAGGGCTTGGAATTTCCCACGGTTTTCATCGTTGGCATGGAAGAGAATATCTTTCCCAGTCCGATGTCCACCAATACGGCGCGTGAGTTGGAGGAAGAACGGCGACTGTTGTATGTGGCCATTACTCGTGCCGAGAAACATTGTTTCTTGACAAGTGCAGAAAACCGACTCCGCTATGGTAAGATGGAATTTAATTCGAGAAGTCGATTCCTGAACGACATCGACCGGCAATTCATGAAGGTAAATGGAATGGGCGAAAGGTCTGATACTGGATGGAAAAACCGGGCTGCCGGGCGCGAATGGATGCAAAATTCCAGGCCGGTGGCATCACAATTCATGGCGGACTTGCAAAAAAGGGAAGTGCCGGTACGAAAAGCAGAAACCCCTATCGATCCCTTCTCTGAAGAGTTCAAACGCCTTCAGCAAGCGCACGGCGGAAGGCTGCGGCCTGTAAGGGCTACCTCCCGTCCGGCTTCGGCTTCGCCTGCACCTTCTTCTCCTGCTCCCGATGGCTTGTGTGTTGGTTGTCAAGTGGAGCACCAACGTTTTGGACAGGGAACAGTCTTGCAGTTGGAGGGTCGTGGTGAAAACATGAAAGCGACTGTCGAATTTAGAAATGCTGGAGTCAAGCAGTTACTCGTCAGATTTGCCAAATTAAAGGTTATTCATTGATAAAGTTCTAAACATGAAAAGGAAACTTCTATTGTATTTCTTCGTCGCTTGGTTATTGCCGATGGCTTTGCAGGCACAGTCTGTGTCTCGCAGTTTTGTCATCTCCCTGCCACATGATGCCGACACTACAAAACTGCATGTGTTCTTGCCCAATCCAGAAAAAGCCACAGGAAGGGCTGTGCTTGATTGTCCTGGCGGAGGTTATGGGCACCTTTCCATGCAAAATGAGGGTACCGACTGGGCGGAATTCTTTTGTCGAAAAGGCATCGCATTCGTTGTCCTTCAATATCGTATGCCAAAAGGGGATCCCAATGTCCCCATTTCCGATGCCGAAGGGGCTATCAGACTCATACGCGACAGCGCCGCTTTGTGGAATGTGAATCCTTTGGATGTCGGCGTGATGGGGTTCTCGGCTGGAGGCCATTTGGCTTCTACGATTTCCACCCATGCAGAGGCTGCCGTGCGTCCCAATTTCAGTATCCTTTTCTACCCCGTAGTCACGATGGAGAAAAAGGGACAGCACGAAGGGTCGTGCAAGAATTTTTTAGGGAAGCAACGGGATGATGAGAGTGCTTCTAAACTTTATAGCAACCAGCGCCAGGTGAGGAGGCACTTGACGCCTCAGGCCATTGTCTTGTTGGCAAATGACGATACAGGTGTTCCTCCCGTGACCAATGGTATCGCCTATTATTCGGCTATGCGAAATGCTGGTAACGAATGTGCACTCCATGTCTATCCGAGAGGTGGCCATGGATTTGGCATACGTGAGTCGTTCCCCTACCATCGCCAAATGCTCGACGACTTGTCAACTTGGTTGGATAAGTTAAAAGCGCCTCGATGTGAGGCAATAAGGGTGGCTTGTATCGGCAACAGTATCACTGACGGAAGTGGTATCGACATGGCTGAGACAAAGGGCTATCCCGCTCAGTTG
The DNA here is from genome assembly GCA_946415525.1 of uncultured Prevotellaceae bacterium. Classification (GTDB taxonomy): domain Bacteria; phylum Bacteroidota; class Bacteroidia; order Bacteroidales; family Bacteroidaceae; genus Prevotella. Next base: position 7,369 of record CAMKSZ010000112.1, read on the forward strand.
CAACAACTTTTGGGAGATGATTATTATGTGAAGAATTTTGGGGTGGGGGCTCGCACGTTGCTCAATCATGGCGACCATCCCTTTATGAACGAATTGGCTTGGCGGGATGCATTGGCTTTCAACCCACAGGTCGTCATCATCAAATTGGGTACGAATGATAGCAAAACAGACAATTGGAAATTTAAAAATGAGTTTGAGGCAGACTACCAGCAGATGATAAACAAACTGAATGCCTTGCCTTCAAAACCGCGTATCATCTTGGCTCATCCCATCAAGGCTTTCATCGACCGATGGACCATTACCGATAGCGTTATCACTTCCGAGGTCATACCTGCCATTGACAGGGTGGCACAGCGCAATCGGTTGGAAGTGATCGACTTGCACGGTGTTATCACCGACAATTCACTGATGTTGGCAGACGGTATCCATCCCAATGCCAAGGGAGCCGGAAAGATGGCTGAGGCCGTGGCCAAGGTCATCAAACAGCCACTACCTGTCGCCGACAGGAAATCTTCCAAGAAAACTAAAAGGAAAAAGTAATATGCACGACCAATCATTAAAAAGAAACATCCAACTGCTCTCTGCCATGTCGGCAGAGGAAAGTAGCATGATGCCATGTCACAATAGGCAACTGCCCTCCGTGCAGGCTTTGAAACTGATTGTTGGCCTGGTGCGGGATATTGTGTTTCCTGCCTATTTCGACGACAAGCAAGAGGATGTGTTCTATCGAGAATATCATATCGGCGTGAATATTGAGCGACTGAGTGTGTTGCTCAAAGAGCAAATAGCGCTCGCGCTGTTGTTCGAGAAAGAATGTGGCCAAGAGGCTGGTGGACAGGCAGAGCAATGCGTGCGGCAATTCGTAGATGCCTTGCCTGAAATCAAACGACTCCTTTTTACAGACGTGAAGGCCATTTTCGACAATGACCCTGCCGTACATAATTACAGCGAGGTGATTTTTTGCTATCCTGTCGTGCAGACCATGCTCCACTATCGTGTGGCGCACCAGTTGCATGTAATGGGAGTGCCTATCTTGCCGCGCATCTTGACGGAGCAGGCTCATTCGGCCACTGGCATCGACATCCACCCAGGAGCGCAAATCGGTGAGTATTTCGCCATCGACCATGGAACGGGTGTCGTCATAGGCGAAACATGCATCATCGGAAATCATGTGACTATTTATCAGGGAGTCACCCTCGGCGCAAAAAACTTTCAGGTTGACGACAACGGCCGCCCGGTGAATGTTCCGCGCCATCCCATCATTGGCGACAATGTCACGATCTATGCCAATTCCACCATTTTGGGCAGAATCACCATTGGTCGCAATACGGTGATTGGCGGCAATATTTGGCTGACACATAATGTGCCACCTGGTTCGAGAATTCTCCAGAGCAAGGCTGTGGATGTTTCGTTTACTGGTGGGTTGGGCATCTGATGACGTTTGCTTTCCACAGACCTTGGTGAGATGGATACGTTAGATAAACAGCAACGACATGCCGTCATGGCTGCCATTAGGTCGAGGGACACAAAGCCTGAGATGATTGTGAGGAAGTATCTCTTCTCACGGGGCTTTAGATATCGATTGTCGCACAAACGATTGCCTGGCCATCCCGACTTGGTGTTGCGAAAATATCGGACGTGTATATTCGTCAATGGTTGTTTCTGGCATGGGCATGATAACTGTAGGTTTTTCAAGATGCCAAAGACGAATGTCGATTTCTGGCAAAAGAAAATAGGCCGTAACAAGGAGCGCGACAGCGACACCCAGCATGCTCTTGCCGCGATGGGATGGCATTGCATCACGGTTTGGGAGTGCCAGTTGAAACCGACTTGTCGTCAACAGACGTTGCTTTCTTTGGAATATACATTAAATCGTATCTTCCTCTCCGACAATAGCAGGGGATATGCTCCACTTGAGGAAGAAATGTCTTTCGACAGGGCTGCTGAGGACATGAATAGGGGAGACAAATAAATTTTAAATAAAAATTACAAGTATGGAATTGACTATTGGTTATATCTTGGTAGGTATCATGGCTGGTTTTGTGGCCAGCAAAATTACTTCCGGTGAGGGAAAAGGATGCTGCATGGATCTTTTCCTGGGAATTATCGGAAGTGTGGTAGGTGGATGGGTGCTCAATTTCCTCAATATTACATGGGGAGGACCATTTAGCAATTTCGGCACCTCGGTTTTGGGGGCTGTGATTGTTCTATGGATATGGAATAAATTGAAATAATAATGCTTTATTGTTAATCTATGTTAATTATAGGGCGTTTTTGATGGGCGTAAAAAATAAATTATATATCTTTGCAACGTTTTAAACAACATAATTATTAACTGTATTAATACATTTAAATTTTAAGATTATGAAGAAGTTTTATTCAGAGCCGATGACAAAGGTTATGTTGCTGAATGTGAACACCGCTATCTGCACCGACGAACTCGACGGTTCAGAGGGTGAGACTGTTATCACCACTGGTGACGAGCCTCTGTTCTAATCAAACGGACAAGAAACGCAACCAGGCCTTAGGCCTGGTTTTTTTGTGCCAATTAGTGAACTTGTTTTCTGTTCAATAGTATAAACACAACAGAGGAAGGTGCCATCTTATTTCTTGGCTAAGGTTTAATTGTATATAATTAGGTGTTGTTTTTTGTTATTTTATTCTTGCGCATTGTCTTTCTCAGGGATAAAGGTCTTTTCTGTCCGTTGTTTACTCATATTTCGGAACTTGAGATAGAGCGCAATTAAAAAATTGAACAAAAATTGAAAAAATATTTTGCGTTTTTTGAATAAATTGTTACCTTTGCGTTGAGTTAATCAACCATATTTACTAACTTTACTAATTTCTCTGTTATGAAAGCAATCTATTCAGAGCCGATGACAAAGGTTATGTTGCTGAATGTGA
>CAMKSZ010000113.1 GCA_946415525.1 uncultured Prevotellaceae bacterium
GGAGGGGAACTGCATGGCGCGGCATTCTTGGCTATTCTTTTCATATCGTAGGACATGGAGTGTCTGTCATACATCTACGATTTGAGTAAATATCCTTAATTTCAAACAAAAACATCTATGGCAAGGATGTGAAAGTTCAGTCATTTTTTGGATGGTACGCAAAAAATTGATACCTTTGCATCCGACTTGGTGATGTCTTGATTTTCATCAGGGCATAAAAGGGAATCAGGTGCGAATCCTGAGCAGTACCCGCTACTGTCATCCCCATTATGGAAAGTCCCATCAGCCACTGAACTATCGGGAAGGCGGACTTTTCGGGGAGAGCCAGGAAACCTGCCATGTCGTTGCTTGGAAGCGAAAGCCCCGGGAATAGGGTGTAGCGGAACCATTTCAACAACACATTCATGAAGAGACTGCTATGGCTGTCGCTTTGTCTGTTGGTGCTGGCCACGTCCAGCGCACAGGGCACAAAGCGGCGAAAAGGCCAGATGAAAGATTCGGTGATGCTTGAGGACGTGACCGTTTTCGGCAAGTCGAAGACCCAGAAGTTGCGCGAAGGAGCCTTTTCCGTCAATGCCGTGGACATCAGGTCGATGGCCAGCACCATCAGTTCGCTCAACGGTTTGGTAGATCGTACTGCCGGTGTGAAAATCAGGGAGGAAGGCGGCGTAGGTTCCGACTTCGACCTGAGCATCAACGGCATGTCCGGCAATTCCATCCGCTATTTCCTCGACGGCGTCCCCCTCGACACCAAAGGTTCTGGCGTGACGCTCGCCAACCTTCCCGTCAATCTCATCGACCACATTGAAATCTACAAAGGCGTGGTGCCCACCTGGCTCGGCAGCGACGCCCTCGGCGGCGCCATCAACATCGTCACCAACCGCAAGAAGTCCAACTACCTTGACGCCTCCTACGGCATCGGTTCGTACCACACCCACAAAGGCGACCTCAACGGACAATACATTTTCGGCAACGGTCTGACCATCCGCCCCACCCTCGGCATCAACTATTCGAAGAACGACTACATGATGAAGGACGTGGAAGTATGGGACGAGGAAAGCAGGGAATACGTGCAGGCCAACCGCCGCCGGTTCCACGACGACTATTTCTCGTTGCTCGGCCAACTGGAAATCGGTGTGAAGGACAAGTGGTGGGCCGACGACTTCTTCATCAGCGCCTCCTACAACAGGGTGGACAAAGAGATACAGACCGGACAGATACAAACCAAGGTGGTGGGCATGGCAGAGAGGCAGACAGATGCCTGGAACCTCTCCGCCAACTATCAGAAACGCCATTTCCTCCTCGACCGCCTTGGCGTCAACCTGTCGTTGTCGCACACATGGGACCACTCCCAGACCGTCGATACCACCTACCGCAAATACAACTGGGACGGCGAATTCATCAAGAGTTCGCGCAACGAGATTACCGGTCGCGCCAAGACGTTGCGCCACTACAAGCGCCCCCTGACCATCGGGCGTGCCGACTTCAACTACCGCATCGCCGACGACCATCTCCTTCACCTCAGTTACACCCTCAACCGCACCGGCAACGACCGCTGGGACGACGTGGACAAAAGTTTCGAGTCCGCCAACGACATCCTCGCCAAGCACATCATCGGCCTGTCGTACAGCCACTCGCTCTTCAACAACAGGATGAACAACACGTTCTTTGTCAAAGACTACGTCAACCACCTCGACATCCAGCAAACCGACATCCCCACGGTGACCGGGTCGAAGGACATCCAGGGGTCGTCCACCCACAACGACTGGGGCGGCGGCGCCGGCTTGCAGTTCAAGGCGATGGAAGCCCTGCAAGCCAAGGCCAGTTACGAGCATAGTGTCAGGCTGCCCCTCGCCCGGGAACTCCTCGGCAACGGCACCACCATCTATGCCAACGTGGCACTGGAACCCGAGAAGAGCGAGAACTACAACGCCGGACTGTTTGGCACGCTGAGGATGGCAGGACACACCCTCTCCTACGAAGTCAACGGATTCCTGCGCCGCGTGGACAACTACATCCAGCCCCAAGTGTCGGAAAAGGAAGGCATGATGCAGTATGTCAACGTGCCCGCCGTCCACATCAAGGGCATCGAAGGCGAGTTGCGCTACGACTGGCAGCAGCGGCTGCAAGTCAACGCCAACGTGACCTGGCAGGACGCCCGCGACCGCATGGAATTCAAGAACGACGGCAAGCCCTCCGTCACTTTCGACAACCATGTGCCCAACCGCCCCTGGTTTTTCGCCTCCGCCGACGCCCACTACCATTTCAGGAACCTCTTCGGCAAGGGCGACCACCTTCACCTCGGCATCGACTACCAATGGGTGCATTGGTTCTTCCTCTCCTGGGAAGGATACGGGGCACTCGACACCAAGGCCCGCATCCCGGAAAAGAACATTTTTGGTGCCCAGGCCACCTACTCCTGGTGCCGCGGCCGCTACAACGTGTCCGTCAACGCAGAAAACATCTTCGACAGAACCGTCTATGACAACTACAAACTCCAGAAGCCCGGGCGAATGGTGTTTGCCAAATTCAGAATCTTATTACAATAATCCAACAACATCTTAAAATCAAGTGAAATGAAGAAACAGAAATTCCTTTTCATGCTACTCGCCATGCTGATGATGGCAGTCGGCACAAAGGCGGCGGAAGCGCAGTATGTCGTCTTCGACCTCAAGGACGCGCAGGTGGTCATCGCACTGCAAGACCGTCCGGTCATCAACTGCCAGAACGGAGAACTGAAAGTGACCGTGGGTGGCGAGACGAAGGTGACCGCCCCTCTGGGCGATGTCGTCAAATACAGTTTCACCGACACCCCCTCGGGCATCGGCAACGTGAACGCCGAGCAAACACGCATGGAGTTAGGGCACGTCTATGTCGCCCATGCCCCCAAGGGCGCCACGGTGAGGGTGTTCACCATCGACGGCAAACAAGTGACCGCACAGCGCATCGGCGACGACGGGTCTGCCGACATCGACCTCTCCCCTCTTGGCAAGGGCTTGTTCATCGTCAAGACACCCCATTCAAGCATTAAAATCATCAACAAATAAAAAAATATCAAGGAAATGAAAAAGTTTTTACTCACATTAGCAGCAACCTTGGTACTGTGCCTTGGCGCATACGCCCAAAAACAGTACACCATGAAAATCCAGAAGACCGACGGCACCATCATTGAATACAACGCCGACGACATCCAGGACGTCACCTTCGTCGAGAACGAGCCCGAGGTGTTCGCCCCCCACCATTTCGACCTCACCGTCACCGTGGGCAAGCAAGGCGGAATGGGCCGCGACGTGACCACCATCATGCAGAGCCGCGAGACGCTTGACGCCGGTGCCGTCGTCGATTTCCGCAACATGGGTGCCGAGATCAACGCCGACTACTCGATGGAGGCCGTTGTCAAGGGGAAATACTACTACCAAGTGCCCGTCTCTGCCGACCGCTTCGTCAAGTTGCAGTTTGTCGGCAACAAGATGCAGGTGGTGCAGGCCCAGCCGTTCAGGGAGAACACCTACAACACCCGTCAATACTGCCATGCGTGGACTTCCGACAACACGCTCGTCATCATGGCCGCCAACGGCGACAAGAATGCCATCGTGTGGACCAAACTCAACACCGACGACATGAGCATCATCAGCGAAGGGACACTCGACATCCATGTGGCAGAAGGTTGGGAGACCTTCACCACCAGCGGCATCCTCGCCTACCGCCAGAGCGACGACAAACTGTTCTATTTCTATTTCAACAAGAAAGGTTCCGGCAGGACTGCCACCAACGAGGGACATTTCCACGTCGCCGTCATCAACGCCCAAACGATGGCCGTGGAACAAGACAACATCAACACCGACAACATTCAGGAAATGGCCGGTTCCGCCTACGGCGAGTTGCTGCAGAACACCACCTTCTTCGATGAGGCCGGCAATCTCTACTTGGTCGCCTTCACCGACAAGACCGGCGAGCATGGCCTGAACTGCGAAATCGGTTGCCTGCTGCGCATCAAGAACGGCGAATACAACTTCGAGAGCGGCTACAACGGCTTCCCCAACGCCGAGGGCAAACTCCTCACCGTGCAATACTTGGGCAACGGCAAGGTGTTCACCTATTCGAGGAACGACAACCTGACCGAGGTGAACAGCAAAGGAGCCCTTGCCGTGATGAACGGCATCGACAGTTACAGCCACTACTACAGCATCGTCGATTTGAACGCCAAGACCCGCACGCGCATGGCCTTCAACGGTGCCGACATCGACTACAGCAGCGGCCGTTTCTCACAGCGTTCCGCCTACGACAAGAGCACCAAGAAGGTGTATTTCGGCGTCAACACCGAGAAGGCACAGCCCAGCGTCTATGTCTATGACGTGGCCACCGGCAGCGTGAGCAAGGGCGTCGATGTGGCCGAGGGCTACTACTTCGAGCAAATCCGCATCGTGGAAGACTAACATCACACGTCGCATGATGAGACGATACCATCCATTCATCCTACTGACAATGCTCCTGTGCATGGCCTCCGTCCATGCACAGGAACCTGTTGCGCCGCCGACAGGCCTGCTGATGGTGCATTTCGGCACCACCTACGACGACACCCGCACAAAGACCATCGACGCCATCAACGAAAAGGCACGGAAGGCATTCCCCGACACAAGATGGGCAGAAGCCTACACCTCGCGCATCGTCATGACCCGCTTAGCAAAAAAAGGCATCAAGAAAAGCACCCCCATAGAGGCCCTGTTGCGCCTCCACGCCGATGGCGTCAGGCGCGTCATGGTGCAACCCTCCTACCTCATCGACGGCATCGAGATGGAACGGTTGACCAAGGAGGTGGACAAGGTGCGGCCTTTCTTCGACTCCATCTGGGTGAGCACCCCGCTGCTCCACAGCGTAGAGGATGCCGAACGAGTGGCCAACATCCTCGGCAGTCGCCATCCTGCCGATGTCCGCAAGCGCGAACATGTGGTGCTGGTGGGGCACGGCACCGAAAGTCCCGCCACCGCCCTCTACAGTCAACTCGACTACGTGCTGCACGCATTAGGCTATGAGAACCACCATGTGGCAACCATCGAAGGCTATCCCACGCTCGACACCACCATCGACATCCTCAAGAAGCAGAAAGCCAGGAAAGTGACCCTCGTGCCGCTGCTCTTCGTCGCCGGCGACCATGCCAGCAACGACATCTCGGTGGAGTGGAAGCAACAACTCGAAGAGAACGGATTCAAGGTGGACCTCCACATCGAGGGACTGGGCGAAGTGCCCGAAATACAGGACCTATACATAGGAAAAATCAAAAACAGGAAATGACATTTAGGAAATACCTGGCCATGGCGGCCATGTTTTCACTTTTGGTGGTGGGCGGCCTTGTCGTCCACCACCATTACATGGCACCCACTCGCATCCTCGTGGTGAATGCCCTGAAAACACAGCAAGCCGACATCGTGCTGAGCAACGACAGCAAAAAAATCGCCATCGACTGCGTGGAAGCCGAAGAGATGGCAAGTCTCGACGACTACGATGCCGTCATCATCTACGCCCGCCGCATCTTCCTCACCCCCGAACAAGAGGCAGAAGTGAAGAGAGCGGCCCAAAAGGGCACGCCCATCTTCACCAAGACGTTGAGAAGCAACGACTTCGTGGAAAACCACAACCTCGACCAGCAGCAGACAGCCACCCTCCAGGCCTATTTCGACAACGAGAACCGCCAGAATTTCCGCAACGGCCTTCGCTACCTGCGACACATCGCCACCCCCCACCGATGGGGCGACCACGACTACGACGCCCCTGTCGAAGTGCTGAAAAACATGTTCTACCACCGTGCCTACGGACAATATTTCAAGACAGCACGTGAACTGACCGCCTATCTCCGCCGCCAGCACCTTTACCACGAAGGCGCGCCCAACATCGCCCTCGTCTCGGGCATCACCTTCCCCATGGAAGGCAACCGTCCACACGTAGATACCCTCATCACCCTACTCACCCAACGGGGATTCAACGTCTTTCCATTTGTCGCAAGAGACAAGAAACGCGAAAAGATGCTCGCCGAAGTGAAGCCCGACGCCGTGGTGTTCATGGCAATGGGACGATTAGGCAACGACACCCTCATCCAATGGATGCAGGACAAGAACGTGATGCTCTATTGCCCCTTCCCCCTCTCCGCCACCCATGATGAATGGATGGACAAAAACAAGCCGATGACCAGCGGCAGCAAGAACGCACGCATCGTCATCCCCGAAATCGACGGCGGCACAGCCCCCTTCTGCATCGCCACACAGAACGAGAACGCAGACGGTTATTTTGTGACCACAGCCGAAATGGAACGCTGTGAGATGCTGGTGGAGCACATCTGCCGCAGCATGTCACTGCGCACCAAGAGCAACAGCGAGAAGCGCATCGCCATCGGCTATTTCAAGCGACCTGGAAAAGACGCGCTGCTCGCCAGCGGCATGGAAGTCATCCCCTCGCTCTACAATTTCCTGTTGAGACTGAAAAGCGAGGGCTACAACGTCAAAGGCCTGCCCGGCGACCTCCCATCCTTTGCCCACATGGTGAAGACCGAAGGCATCATATTGGGTTCCTACGCGAAGGGAGCGCAACAACAATACATGAAAAAGGGACATCCGCTATGGATTAAAAAGGAGCAATACGAACAATGGGCCAAAGAAGTGCTCGACGAAAAGCAATATGCCGAGGTGAAGAGCAAATACGGCGAAGCCCCCGGACACCTGATGGTCAAAGGCGACAGCATCGCCGTCGCCTGCCTGCGATTCGGCAACGTGCTGCTCTTCCCCCAGCCACGGCCCGCCCTCGGCGACGACGACTTCCGGTTGGCGCATGGCGTTGACGTGCCGCCACCCCACAGTTACCTCGCCCCTTACCTGTATGTGCAGAAGGGATTCAACGCCGACGCCCTCATCCATTTCGGCACGCACGGCAACCTGGAATTCACCCCCGGCCGCGATGCCGGCATGAGGCGCCAGGACTGGAGCCAACAACTCATCGGTCCCACGCCCCACTTCTATTTCTACACCACCGGCAACATCGGCGAGGCCATCATCGCCAAGAGGAGGTCGGGAGCCGTGCTCCTCACCTACCTCACCCCACCCTATGCCAAGAGCGGCATGAGTCAGAGATACGCCTCGTTGCACGACGACATCCACAAGGCGTTGGGCGGACAAGTCCCCACCACGTTGAAACAGCGCGTTGTAAAGGAAGGCCTGCATAGGACACTCGGCATCGACAGTGCGCTGACAACCCCGTTGAGCCACGAGGAGTTGGAGCGCATCGACACCCATATCGAAGACCTCCTCAACGAGCGGATGCAGGGTGCCTACTACATTATGGGACAACCCTACAACGAAGAGCAACTCAACGAGACCGCCAAAGCCATGAACGACGACCCCGCCCAATGGCCAAGAATCAAGCAACTGCTACAGGCATCGACCAAGAGCGAGATGGACAACATGATTCGGGCACTCAATGGCGGCACCGTGGCACCCGCACCAGGTGGCGACCCCGTGCTCAACGACAACGTGCTGCCCACAGGCAGGAACATGTTCAGCATCAACCCCGACAACACCCCCGACCCGCAAGCGTGGGAAGACGGCAAGCGCCTGGCCGAACAAACCATCGCCCAATACCGCAAGCAGCACGGTGAATACCCCCAGAAAATAGCCTACACTTTCTGGGCAGGGGAATTCATCGCGTCGGGAGGAGCCACCATCGCCCAAGCCCTTTGGATGATGGGCGTGGAACCCGAGCGCGACAGTCAAGGCCGTATCGGCGCCCTGCGCTTAGTGCCCGCCAGTCAATTAGGTCGTCCCCGCGTCAACGTGACGGTGCAGGTGAGCGGACAACTGCGCGACATCGCCGCCTCACGCCTGCAACTCATCACCGATGCCATACGGCTCGCCGCCAACGACGAAGAAGGCGTCAACTACGTGCGCGAAGGGACGCTCCAACAAGAAAAGGATTTGGTAGATAACGGAGTGCCCCCCAAGAAGGCAAGGGAACTCGCCACCCTCAGGGTGTTCGGACCCGTCAACAACGGCTATTCCACCGGCATGATGTCGTATATCGAGAGAAGCGGCAAGTGGAGCGGTCAACAAGAACTCATCGACGGTTACCTCAACAACATGTGCGCCGCCTACGGCGACGAAGAGCATTGGGGCTTGATGCAGCGCGAACTGTTCGCCGCCTCGCTACAGCACACCGACGTCGTCGTGCAGCCAAGGCAGAGCAACACCTGGGGCCCCGTCTCGCTCGACCATGTGTATGAGTTCACCGGCGGCCTCGCCATGACGGTGAAGTCACTGACCGGCAAGGAACCCGACGCCATGATGGCCGACTACCGCAACCGCAACAACCGGCGGATGCAAGGCATGCGCGAAGCCATCGACGTGGAAATGCGCACCACCCTGCTCAACCCCACCTACATCAAGGAGCGGATGAAGGGCGACGAAGGCACGGCACAAATGTTCGGCGAGATGTTCCGCAACGTGTTTGGCTGGAACGCCACCCTCCCCTCCGTTCTCGACAAAAACCTCTGCGACGACCTCTACAAAATGTATGTCGCCGACGAACAGCAGTTGGGCATAGAGGAGTATTTCAAACAGAAAAACCCCGCCGCCCTGCAGGCCATGACCGCCGTGCTGCTGGAGAGCGCCCGCAAGGGGTATTGGAAACCCACCGGCACCCAACTCGGAGAAACAGCCCGTCTGCACGCCAACTCGATGAAGGCAGACGGAGCGGCCTGCACCGATTTCGTATGCAACAACACCGCCTTGCAGCAATATGTGGAAAAGCAACTCGGCACCACCGACCGGCGCAACTACGCCACCCAAATGGGACTGGCCAAGAACGCGCAACAGGGGCAGTCGTCAACGCTCCTTGAAAAGAAAGGCGACAACACCGCCACGCCTTCACAGTCCCAAAGCCGGAGTACCTTGTGGGCCATCGGCGGCATTATTCTCCTAACCATTATCCTCATCTTCTGGATGCGGCGCAACAATGAACCTCGTCACTGACCTATTGCTCCTGCTCATTGTCGTGCAAACGGCATTGAAAATCAGCCTGTGGCCCAGGCTGGCGGTTCGTGCCGTCTTCTGCCTAACGGTCGGCATGGCACTCGTACTGGTCACCGACGCCGCCACCGCCATCTCCAAGACACAAGTGGAAGCATGGCTCCACAACACGGAGATGATGCAAGAGGTGGCCGTCGTCTGCATCCTCGACGCCCTGCTCCATCGATTTAAATGGTATCCCGGCCTGCTCATCTATCCTGCCGCCATCTATCTGCTCCTACACCTGCTATACGCCTGTCCAGGCATCGACTTCGGCACCATCGCCTGGTTGACAGCCGCCGGCATGGCCGGTTTCTTGCTGCTGTTGTCCGTCATCTTCAACCGTCTGTTGCCCCAATCCCACGACAGGTTGGCCATGTTCTGGTGCTTCGCCATCATGGTCTGCGTGGTTAGTCTGTTGGGCACGCAACAGACAATCACCGTATTCCCCGCCAATCAACAAAACATCATTATGGAATATATCTCAAAAGCATTGTTTGGAATAGCCAATATCATGCTCATTCCCGACATCGTCCTGCTGATTGTCTTTTTCTTCAGGGCGCTCTTCCTGCTCGCCAGCACCTACAAACAATACCTGGCACGACGAAACGAGGGGCACAGTCCGCTCTACACCCGTTATGCCAAGATGCTCTACGAGCACGACCCCGACGAAGCCTACGCCGACTACCTGTCCACCCTCTTCGAGGACGAGGCGGCAAAGGACGTCAACCTGTCGCGCCTGCTCACCAAACTCGGGCCAGTGCTCGGACTGATAGGCACGCTCATCTCCATGTCGCCCGCACTGGTAGGTTTGTCGGAGGGCGACATCTCGGGCATGGCCTACAACATGCAAGTGGTGTTCTCCGCCACCGTTGTCGGACTCTTCATCTCGGTGGTCGGGCTGTTCTCCCAACAGTTGAAGGCACGCTGGTACGCCAAGGATTTGGGAAAATTAGACTATGTCTCACGCATTTATGTGGAGCGCCATGAAAAAGAAGCGTAGAAACTCCCTATTGCAGCAAGACGACGGCGACCCGCTGACCGTGGTGGTCAACCTGTTCGACGTGGCCATGGTTTTCGCCGTCTCGCTGATGGTGGCCATGGTGATGCACCTGAACATGTCCGAAGTGTTTGGCAAGGAAGACTTCACCATCATCAAGAACCC
>CAMKSZ010000114.1 GCA_946415525.1 uncultured Prevotellaceae bacterium
AATGGTGATGATGACGAAGAGGACCCATCCGCAGGCGTTCTTGTATTTGCCCATGAAACCGCAGACCTTGGTGTAATCGAGGTTGTGGTTCTTCACAAACGGGATGGTCGTGATGGTCGATTTCTCGGGCTCCGACTTGTAGGTGACGGTCATCTTGCCATCGACATGCTCGGTGATGATACTCTCGTTGATCTTGGCATCCGGACTGGCCCACAGCGTAATGCCTACCACCAGTCCGAGCAGCACCTGCCCGATGAGTTTGTAACTGGGTTTCAATCCATCCTTGTTTTTCTTGAAGTTCTTGATGTAGTCGTCGATGAAGCCGAGGAAGCACAACCAGATGGTGGTGACAATCATCAGCAACAGGTAGATGTTGCGCATGCGGCCGAAGAGAAGCACCGGCACCATGATGGAGACGAAGATGATGATGCCGCCCATGGTGGGCACGCCTTTCTTCTTCTCGCCGAAGGGGTCGATGGACGCGTCGCGCTGCACCTCGGTGAATTTCTTCTTCTTCATATAGACGATGAATTTCTCGCCAAACCATGCCGAAACGGAGAGCGAGATAATCAGCGCAGCGAGTGCCCTGAACGAGATGTAGTGCCAGATGTGCGAGCCTGGTATGTCGTATTGCTCGAGGAATCTGAAAAGATAGTATAGCATGTGTTGTCGTTTTTGTTTTCGTTAATGTATGTGTAAGCGATGGCTGGGCACTAAGAGGGTTGCTGGGCGGAGAAGATTTTCTCAAGTTCTTCGCGGTCGTCGAAATGGTGCTTCACACCACGGATTTCCTGGTAGTCTTCGTGCCCTTTTCCTGCCACGAGCACCACGTCGCCCTTCTCGGCCATCATGCAGGCGGTGCGGATGGCTTCGCGGCGATCGACAATCGACACCACCTTGCGCATTTGCTGTGGAGTGAGACCGGCGAGCATGTCGTCGATGATGGCTTGCGGCTCCTCAAAACGTGGGTTGTCGCTGGTGATGATGACGCGGTCGCTTTGGCGTGTGGCTTCGCGGGCCATCAGTGGGCGTTTGCCCTTGTCGCGGTTGCCGCCTGCGCCGCAGACGGTGATTACCTTGCCCTTGCCGTTCAGCACTTCGTGGATGGCGTTGAGCACGTTGGCCAAGGCGTCGGGGGTATGGGCGTAATCGACGATGGCGGTGTAGCCTTCGGGCGACCTCACGGGTTGCAACCGTCCGCTGACGCTGTGCAGGGTGCTCATTACCAAGAGGATGTCGTCGGCTTGCTTGCCGAGCATGCGGGCGGCGCCATAGACGGCGAGCAAGTTGCTCACGTTGAACTTCCCGATGAATTGAACGCCCACTTCACGCCCATCGACTTCGAGGTACATGCCCTCGAAATGGCATTCCAAGATGCGGGCCTTGAAGTCGGCCATGCTTTGGGTGGAATAGGTTTTCACCTGTGCCTTGGTGTTCTGCACCATGAAGAGGCCGTTCTTGTCGTCGGCGTTGGTGATGGCGAATGCCGTCTTCGGCAGACTGTCGAAGAACATCTTCTTGGCGTCGCGGTAGTTCTCGAACGTGCCGTGGTAGTCGAGGTGGTCGCGGGTGAGGTTGGTGAAGATGCCGCCGGCGAAATGCAGGCCGCCGATGCGGTGCTGGTGGATGGCGTGGCTGCTGCACTCCATGAACACGTATTCGCAACCTTCTGCCACCATGCGTGCCAACAGTTTGTTGAGTTGCACGGCGTCGGGCGTGGTGTGGGTGGCGGGTACGGGTTCGCCGTCGATATAGTTGCAGACGGTGGAGAGCAACCCGCATTTGTGCCCCATCTTCCTAAACATATTATATAATAAGGTGGCGATGGTGGTCTTCCCGTTGGTGCCTGTGACACCTACGAGTCGGGTGTGCTCGGAGGGGTGGCCGAAGAAAGCGGTGGCGGTGGGACCCACCCACTTTTCTGTCGATTCCACAGTGACGTAGGTCACTCCGTCGGCCAATTCTGTGGGGAGTTGCTCGCAGAGGATGGCGGCGGCTCCTTGTTCCACTGCCTTGCCGATGAACTGGTGTCCGTCAACCTGGGTGCCTTTCAGTGCCACGAACAAATGGCCTTGTTGCACTTTTCGAGAGTCGATGTCCACGTCGGCGATTTCGATGCCGGTGTCGCCACGAACACCTGTCGTCTTGATGTTTCTTAGGATATCACTTAGTTTCATATCGATATGTTTGTTGCGTTTCTTATTGATATTGTAGCGTGAGTTGGCAGATTTCGTTGCGTTTCACCTTCACACCTGGGTGGACGCTCTGCAGCACCACCTTGCCACGGCCTTTGATGCGGGTTTTCATGCCTCGGCTTTCGAGCAAGTAGATGGCGTCGCGGGCTCCCATGCCCACCACGTTGGGCACCACGTCCTTGGCTTCTTGCTCCATTTGGTTGAGCATGTACTGCTTGTTGTTGAGCGACGCATTGCCCCAGAAGGGGAAGTTGGCTTGCTCGCTGGCCCATTTGTTGTGTGTGGTGTAGCCAAGGTGCTCGAGCACGATGCTGGCGGATTCCAAGTTGCCTTTCAGCACATAGGGACTTTGCTCCGACACGGTGTCGCGAGCATGGGAGATGTCCATGTTGAGGTTGCGGGCCATGATGCCCTCGGAAATGTTGTGGAACACCCATCCGCTCATCGTGCCGCCGGAGGCGGGCAGACCTTGCTTTTGCAGGCAGACGATGCAACTATAGCGGGGATTGTCGGCGGGGAAATAGCCAACAAAACTCACGAGGTAGTGCATGGCGCCGCTCTTGTAGCCACCGTGGCCCTTGGATATCTGCGCTGTACCGGTTTTGCCGGCGACGGGGAACGACTCGGAGCGGGCTTTCTTGCCCGTGCCTTGTGTCACCACCTTGCACAGCATGTCCTGTATCTTGGAGAGGGTGGAGGGCTTGCAGATTTGCTGCTTGAGCACCACAGGTGGGTATTCCTTGAGTACTTCGCCTTCGCAGAGCACTTTCTTCACGAATCTCGGCTTCATCATCTTGCCGTTGTTGGCGATGGCGTTGTAGAAGGCGAGGGTTGAGATGGGCGGCACCTGGGTTTCGTAGCCGATGCTCATCCAGGGCAGGGTGGTGCGGCTCCAGTTGGTGTACTGTCCGTGGGAGTTCTTTTTGGGCATCCTGATGCGTGGACTGGTGGCGCCTGTGATGGGAACTCCAAGGTCCTCGGCGATGCCGATGCGATGGAGCCCTTCAACGAATTGCTCGGGGTTGTGCTTGTAGGCTTCGTCGATGACATGGCTGATGCCGATGTTGGAACTCACTTGCAGGGCGCGACTGAGCGTGATGGTGCCGTAGCCGCCAGAGGCTCTGTTGTGGTCGTTCATCTGGGCGGTGTACATCATCATTTGTCCGTTGCCGGTGTTCACCTTCTTCGAGGTGTCGGCCTTGCCGTCGTCGAGAACGACCATGACGGAGGCTGTCTTGAACACCGAACCTGGCTCCAGCAGGTCGGCCACGGCGTGGTTGCGGCGCTCGCGGTATTGGCCGTCGCCGCATTTCTCCAAGTTGACGATGGCTTTCACGTCGCCCGTGGCCACTTCCATGACGATGGCGACGCCCACGTCGCCGTTGATGAGTTTGAGTTCTTCCTCGACGGCTTTCTCGGCGATGTCTTGCATCTGCACGTTGATGGTGGTCATGATGTCGTAGCCGTCGGTGGGTGCCTCATCGACGAAATTGAGGAACTTGTCCATCACCTTTCGCTTGTGGGTGAGGCCGCTCTTGCCCCTGAGCACGCTGTCGTAGGCGAGTTCCAGTCCGAAGCGGGCACTGTCCTTCGCTCCGTACATGTCGCCCACCGTGCGGTAGGCGAGGGTGCCGAAGGGCCGGCGCCGTGCGCTGTTCTCCTCGTAATGGAACCCGCCGCGCAGTTTGGGCATGTTGAAGATGGGCAGTTTCGCCACCTTCTGGAAGGTGTTGTAATCGACGCGCTTGGGCCAGATGGCCCAGTTTTGGCTCATCTTCCTGTGTCCTTCTTCCAAGTGCTGCTTGAATTCCTCTTCGCTCTGCTCGGGGAAGATTTCGTGCAAACCCATGCAGATGCTGTCCAGTTTTTCGTTCCAAAGCGAGTCCTTGGTGGCGCCGCCGACCTTGAAGTCCATGTACATCTTGTATTCTGGCAGCGAACTGGCCATCAGTTCGCCGTCATCGCTGAGGATGTTGCCTCTGTTGGGCATGACGATGAGTGAGTCGAATTTCTTCTGGTTGGCCACGTCCATCCAGTAGTCGTGCTTGACGGTCATGATATAGACGGCTTTCACCAGTACGGCGATGCCGATGATGGTCATCAGCGCGGCGATGAAACTATATCGTGGGATGATTTTATTGTTGTCGAATCTTTTCATTGTTGTCTGTCGCTTGGGGTCATGATGATGTAGGGGGGCTGGTCGGCTGGATGGATGGTGCTGTCGTTGGTGGCACTCATGAGTTCCACGACATGACTTTCTCGGCAGCGCTCGGTGAGCACGCTCGAGAGCGAGAGGGTCTTGTATTTCGCCTTCTTTAGTTCTTTGTTGAGTTTGTCAATCTTGATTTGTTGCTTTTGGCAACTGTATCGGTTGGAAACATAGAGGATGGCGAAGAAGGTAATCAGCAAGATCAGCCACACCTGCCGCCGAATGGCTTGGGTGTTGAGGATGTCGCCGCCGAGAATGGTTTTCAGGGCGAGGGTTGACGAGAACGGTTTCTCGTCCTCGCGTGCGTTTTCCTCAATCACTTCCTTCAACGTGGGACGAGTGGGTTGTTCCTGCTGTTCACTTTCTTCCTCCTCCTCTCCTTCTTCGATTTCGATGTCGGGATTCTCTTCCTCGCCATCTACGTCTGCCTCTTCCCCGCCGGGAAGGGTGTCGGCCGTCTCAAGGTCTATCACGGCCTGTTCCTCTTTGTTGATGTTCTCTTCTTTCTTCATTTCTTGATTCTAAACATTTCTTCGGTTCATCGGGTAGGCGGGCGTGGCCCGTCGCGTAATACATTCCTTCAATCAATTCTTTTGTGCTATTCTCAGTTTGGCGCTCCTGCTTCGGGGGTTGGCGGCCAGTTCCTCTTCACTCGGTGTGGTCACTTTGTTGAGCGGACGGAGGGGGGCGTTGGTCCTGCCGAAGAAGTCTTGCTCCACGATGCCGCCGACATTGCCTGACTTCATGATGTTCTTCACGATGCGGTCTTCCAGACTGTGGTAGGTGATGACCGATAGCCGACCGCCGCTGGCCAACAGTTGGGTGGCTGCCGTGAGCATTTCCTTCAGGGCTTCCATTTCGTGGTTCACCTCGATGCGCAGGGCTTGAAACACCTTGGTCACCTCTTTTTTCTCCCGCTCGCGTGGGAAGAGTTTCGACACCGTGTCTGTCAGTTGGGTGGTGGTCTGTATGCCGCGCTCGGCACGGGCTTTCACGATGGCGGCGGCGAGTCGGCGGGCGTTTTTCAGTTCGCCATAGAGATATAGGATGTCGGCGAGTTGCTGTTCGCTATAGTTGTTCACCACGTCGGCGGCGGTCAATCGTGCATCCTTGTTCATCCTCATGTCGAGCGGGGCGTCGAACCTGAATGAGAAGCCGCGGCTCTCGTCGTCGAAATGGTGGCTCGATACGCCAAGGTCGGCGAGGAGGCCGTCGATGTGGTCGATGCCATAGTAGCGCATCCAGTTGCTCAGGTACCTGAAATTGCTTCTGACGAACGTGAAGCGGGTCTCTTCGCGGGGGATGTTGCGCTCGCTGTCGCTGTCTTGGTCGAAGCCGAACAGGCGACCGTCGGGACCCAGGCGACTGATAATTTCGCGGCTATGTCCTCCTCCGCCGAAGGTGACATCGACGTAGATGCCGTCGGGGCGGATGGAGAGGCCATCGACGCTCTCTTTCAGCAGCACGGGGATGTGATAGGCTCCGCTTGTCATTGCACCTCCTTTCCTGCGCTTGTCGTTGGTGCTTCGGGTTGGTCTGTCATCAAATGGACGATTTCTCGCTTGAACTCCTCGTCGGCTACGAAAGGCTCCTGGGTGCGCTCGCCGCTCCATATCTCGATGTAGTCGCCCATGCCGATGAAACGGACTGACTGGTCGATGCCAACGGCTTCCATGAGACGGCGGGGGATGAGAATGCGACCGCTGCCGTCGGTGTTGACTACCTCGACATCGGCAAGAAATTGCCGATAGAGGAGGGAGTGCTTCGGATCCCAACGGTTGATGCGGGCACGCAACGTCGCCATCAGTTCATCCCACGACGATTCGGGGTAGAGCGTCAGGCAGGGCTGATAGACATCCTTGCGGAGTATGAGGCACGAATCCTTGCTCCCTTGCAGCATTTTCCTAAATGCAGCAGGCAGAAACACCCTTCCTTTAGCGTCGGTTCGGGCCTCTATGTTGCCTAATAATCTCATACGTTGCCTTTCAAGTTTTGAATTCGGCTTCAAAATTACGCATTTTCCCCCACATTCCACCACTTTGCCCCACATTTTTTTCAAAAAAAATTTTGATGCTGTCAGCGGCTCGAAAAATGGGATTGCTCCTTGATTTAGGAGAGGGCGCAAAATGAAGAAAACTATCAATTTTTTGCAGAAAAAATTCTCATCGGATGGGATGCACGAGTTACCATCTAATTGACCAAGAATGTCTGCGCACAAAAGTTTATGGTCAATTTGTGGTAATTCGCGTGAAAATCAAACAACTCCGACAACAAGGAACAACATAAAACAACATGCCAAACCAAAAAGTTGTCCCTTGTTGTCATTTGTTGTTCTATGTTGTTTGAAATGGTGCAACGAAGTAGAGACGTCACATTGTGGCGTCTCCTAATTTAGCATGTGCAAAATGAATCGTTAGTGACAGGTATTCGCAAGAGTAATGTCTTAACTCCCTAACTCCTTAACTCCCTAACTCCTTAACTCCCTAACTCCTTAACTCCCAAAACTATATGTTCATCCTCAGTTCGACGGGGCAATGGTCGCTTCCCATGATGTCCGTATGGATGTCGGCGGCATCGAGTTGCTTCTGGAGCCGGTTGGAGATGAGGAAATAGTCGATGCGCCACCCTGCGTTTTTCTCCCTGGCACGGAAGCGGTACGACCACCACGAATAGGTCACTTGGTCGGGGTGGAGATGGCGGAAGGTGTCGGTGAAACCTGCACCGAGCAGTATGCCGAATTTCTCGCGCTCCTCGTCGGTGAATCCCGCATTGCGGCGGTTGGTCTTGGGATTCTTCAAGTCTATTTCCTCATGGGCGACGTTGAGGTCGCCGCACACGACGACGGGTTTGATGGCGTCCAACCGTTGCAGGTAGGCGCGGAAGTCGTCTTCCCATTTCATGCGGTAGTCGAGTCGGCGGAGGCCGTCCTGCGAGTTGGGCACGTACGCCGTCACGAGGTAGAAGTCCTCCATCTCAAGGGTGATGACGCGCCCTTCGTGGTCGTGCTCGTCGATGCCAATGCCATAGGCGACGCTCAGCGGGTGGCGGCGGGTGTAGATGGCAGTTCCGGAATAGCCTTTCTTTTCAGCGTAGTTCCAATAGGATTCGTATCCTTCGAACTGCAAGTCGAGTTGGCCTTCCTGCATCTTGGTCTCTTGCAGGCAGAAAAAGTCGGCATCGAGGGCCTTGAAGGCGTCTTCAAAGCCCTTGCCGGCACAGGCACGCAGCCCGTTGACGTTCCATGAAATGAATTTCATCTTTTTTCTTTTGACGATGAGTTGGTGCCTACTTGCTGCCGAAGATGTAGTTGGCGCGTCCCGTGGTGAAGGTGGCGGAGTCGAATTTCACTTCCTTAACGAGCAGGAAACCGACGAAGTTACTCTTGATGTATTCACCGTTGGCAAAGTAGTTGACGGGATAATAGTCGGTAGTGAAGGCTGCCAACTGATAGGTGAAATTCACTTGCACTTGATGTTGTGCTCCTTCATGCTCTGTGGTGAACGCCAAGGAGTAGTTGGTCGGCGTGAGCAGGAATGTGTAGTAGTTCTCCTTGTTGTGCTCGTTGACGTAGGGGCGGATGCTGCCGGTCAGTTCGCGGGTGCCGGAATTGAAGAGGACTTTGCGGACGCCTCGGTCGGTGATGCCGTTGGCGAGCACCTGCACGGGGAAGTTGTTGATGGTGATGGTGGAGTCGGGGGCGGTGACCGTCCATGAGACAGGGATGGAGTCGGTGCGGCTGGTGGTGTCGTTGATGAAATAGATCCAACCATTGTAGAAACCGGCCATCTCCCTGAGTTGGGCGAGTTTCTCTTCCTGCGTGAGCGGTTGGAGCGTGGTAACTTTGTTGTTGTCGTCCGACCCTAAGCAACTGCAGATGGACATGCCGGCTACGATGCATAGCATAATGGCCATCAGTTGTCTTGTCTTTTTCATTTTCTTACTCTCTTTCTTTTAGGTGGTTTGTATTTTTTCCCCGCCTCCATTCGTCAGAGACGGGGTGCTGTCGTCTATTAAACCGCCGACCATCCGTTTTCTTGCATCGTTGGCGTAAAAAAATCACGAAAAACGGCAAAAAAAGTGGGAATGAGGGCGTGTGCTGCCTGCGACGGCTACTTGTGACTGTGGAGAAGGTTCATGAATTCCTCTCGCGTCTTGGCTTGGTTGAAGGCGCCGCTGAACGCACTGGTCGTCGTGATGGAGTTCTGCTTTTCCACGCCGCGCATCTGCATGCACATGTGGCGGGCTTCCACCACCACCATCACGCCGAGGGGGTGGAGAGTAGATTCGATACAATCCTTGATCTGCTTGGTCAGACGCTCCTGAACCTGCAAGCGGTGACTGAAAATGTCCACCACGCGGGCTATCTTGCTCAGGCCGGTGATGCGACCGTTGGGGATGTAGGCCACGTGGGCCTTGCCATAGAAGGGCAGGATATGGTGCTCGCACATCGAGAAGAAGTCGATGTCCTTGACGATGACCATCTGGTTGTATGGCTCCTCGAAAAGGGCGTCGGTGAGCACTTTGTGGGGGTCTTGCGCATAGCCGCGCGTGAGCACGCGCATGGCCTTCGCCACGCGCATGGGTGTCTTCTGCAGGCCCTCGCGCTCAGGGTCTTCGCCCAACAGCCGTAGGATGTCGGTGTAGTGGGTGGCGAGGGCTTCCAGATTCTCTTGTTCGTTAACGTTTTCTGTCTCTGTGTTCATCTGTCTTTATTTGTTCACGGTGATGATGGTCTTGATCACGCAGGCGTTCTTGTAACCCATCTTCTTGATCTTCTTCAGCACGTTGGTGGCGTCGTCCATGCGACGGAAGTTGCCGAAGCGGCAGCACCAACGGGGGGAGTAGAAGTGGACATAGACGGGCTGGCCGGGAATCTCGGCCTTCACCTTGGCGCCAATCTCGTGGGCTTTCGCACGGTCGGCACGGGTGTTGGCACCGGCGAACACTTGAATGCGATAGCCTTTCGACCGCTTGCTGTTGCTCATCACTTTCAGCCGACTGTCGCTCACTGTGGTATTCTCTTCAAACTCCTTGAGTTTCTTGGCGCGCGCGGCCTCGCGGGCCTTCCGCTCGCGCTCGCGGCGCTCCTTGTCGCGCTCTTCGTCGGCGCGGGTGCTGCCGTTGTCGCGCTGGTCGTAGCGGCTTTTGTCGGACTTGTGTTCTTCGCTGCGCGAAGGCGACTCGCTGCGCGACTCATTGCGGGCACCGCTCTCGCCCGATGCCTTGGGGGCTTCGGAGGAGGACTTCTCCTTGTCCTTGTTGCCGTTGACCAGTTTGCTGATGTCCTCGCTTTGCTTGACCGAAACTTGGCCGCTGCTCTTTTCGTCTTTCTGCAGGTGGTCGAGGAAGGTCTGGGCGGAGGCGGTTCCGGTGAGCCAGAGGGCTGCTGCCAGGGTGGCGATTGTCTTTCTCATCATGGTTGTGGGTGTTGGATGTGATGATGGCCGCGCCGGCAGGGCATGCTGTCCTGCCGGCGGGCGGATGGTGTCGCTGCCGGCATCGCCCGATGCCGGCGCGGGGAGTGGCTTATTTCCAGGCGTCGATGATGCCCTTGAAGTCGGCTGCCTTCAAGGAAGCACCGCCGATGAGGCCACCGTCGATGTCGGCCTTGGCAAACAGTTCGGCTGCGTTGCTGGGCTTGCAACTGCCGCCGTAGAGGATGGAGGTGGCATCGGCTACCTCTGCGCCAAACTTGTCGGCAATCACCTGACGGATGTAGGCGTGGATTTCTTCTGCCTGGTCGGCTGTGGCGGTCTTGCCGGTGCCGATGGCCCAGATGGGCTCGTAGGCGATGATGATGTTG
>CAMKSZ010000115.1 GCA_946415525.1 uncultured Prevotellaceae bacterium
CTTCTTTTTTCAGGTCGAAAAGTTGTGCCATCTCGTCGGAGTCGTCATACTTGAACGTGGTGCTTTGCACTATTGGCAACTCGATAGGCTCACCGTTCTTGGCTTTATAGCCGGCATGCACACAGAGTGATGGGATTCTCAAATGCTTACTCATTTTGGGTAGATAATGATTCTTGTCGTTATTAAACTGCAAAATTAGTGCTTTTCTTCCAATTATCGTTATTTTTCTCATTACATTTTTATTTTTATGATCATTCGTTCGCCAAAACAAGTGCTTGGGGTTCGATTTCTTGACTTATATCACACATTATTCAACAATTTTACTTATCTTTGCCTTCCATTCAAATGACGAAACCAAACTAAGCCAATTCTATGAAACATATTGCTATTCTTTTCCCAATTAAAATATTGCTTGGAATAGGGATGCTCTTGCTCTGCTGTCCCGTTGCGTCTCAGGAATCGTATTCAAAGAAAGAATTAAAAAAGGCGAAAAAGATGTTGAAGAATCCTTCGCGTCGTGTTCCCTTACCTTCATTGATGAGCAATGACACAACATGCTATGAGTGGCTACTTGAAAAACGACTAATAGGCCTTAAGCCTTTCATGGTCGTCAGCGACAGCATGTTTGCTCGACATGAAGAAAATCAATGGCTGCTGCAACGTATGGAGTATGTATTCTCCGACAAGCAAAAAGTGTCAACATATTCAACAGAAATAGAGCGTGAGGAGTTGCGTTTCGCCCAATATGAGAAAGAAAGGGAAATCGTGAAATTGAATGAGGAGGCAGAAAAACGCTCGGCACCAACCTCGGATTTGATAAGACTTGAATATGACATGTCGGGAATGATGTTTAATCCAGATTTGCCTGTAATTGTAAGTTCGCAAGAGAACGATACCGTTTTGGTGGTCTGTGGTAGACGGGAGCAAAAGTTCTACATTACAAAAAAGGAAATGAACGATATGAACCAGATTATAATGGATGAGGAACTCTATAAGTTGCATCCCGTTTATAGTTTCTTGGATGTAAATTTGCCTGATATCAACCAACTCATATTGTTGGACGGCAGCCGATGGCGGCTTATATTGCAATATGCCGATGGCACTATAATTACAAGCGGGGGATCGATTCCTTCGGATAGAAATTTGGGTAAACTGGAAAAATATATTTTCGATCATGTCCTCCCTGGTAGGAATTTACGAGAGTAACGAATTTGTCTTTCCTTCGATTCTGCTAAGTCGAATTGTTAATTCGTCAGTAAAAAGACAGTTTATTCAATAAAAATTAGTAAGTTTGCACCTCTAAAATTATAAAGATGCATACAAGAGAGGAAAAGATGGAAGCCTTTGGCAGGTTGCTCGACGTGCTCGATAGGTTGCGTGTGGAGTGTCCTTGGGACAGGAAACAGACTAATGAGAGTCTGAGGCCCAACACGATAGAAGAAGTCTTCGAGTTGTGTGATGCCCTAATGAAGGACGACCGAAAGAATATTTGCAAGGAGTTGGGCGATGTGCTCATGCATGTCTGTTTCTATGCACTCATTGGACAGGAGACTGGCGATTTCGACGTGGCTGATGTCTGCAACAAGCAAGCCGACAAGTTGATTTTCCGTCATCCACATGTCTATGGGAAAGAAAAGGCTGATTCTGCCGAGCAAGTGTTGCAGAATTGGGAACAAATCAAGTTGAAGGAAAAGGATGGCAACAGGACTGTGCTATCAGGTGTCCCCTCGGCGCTGCCCAGCCTCATAAAGGCTTACCGCATTCAAGATAAGGCACGCAACGTTGGATTCGATTGGGATAAACCTGTCGACGTATGGGCAAAAGTGAGTGAGGAACTTGACGAACTTAAGGTGGAGTTGGAAAAGGGCGACAAGCAACGCTCTACCGAAGAATTGGGTGATTTTATCTTCAGCGTCATCAACGCTGCCCGTCTCTATCATCTTAATCCCGACAATGCTTTGGAACATACCAACCAAAAGTTTATTAGAAGGTTCAATTACGTGGAGGAACATTCCATCAGGGCCGGACGGCCTCTCTCTGAAATGACACTGGCAGAAATGGATGCTCTTTGGGAAGAGGCGAAAAAAAAGGAGAGAGAAACAGAAAAAGAATGATAAAACTTTAGAAATATGCCGAAAAGACTGTTTTCTTTAATTATGACCGTAGCCTTTGTTGCCTTGACACTCTTGGGGTGTCATGATACAAAGAAAGGCGGGGTGCTCCCAGTCATTAAAGTCGATGATGTGGCTGAAGATGTGCAAGTGGGCGACAGTACGGTTTATGGCGAGTGTGTGGATGCCGCCATGAATTCCGTCTCCATCCTCACCAGCAGTGGCGACACCATTAATTACGTGTTCAATAATATGGATGGTGACACCGATGTGCAGGGGGGAATGTTCATGGGCGACAAGATGGCCGTCATCGGATATGCTGGTAAAGAGCAAAACACGGCACAAAAAGTCATTAATATTACATCGCTGCTTGGTAGATGGATCAGCCTTGATAAGAATTTCGAAATTAAGGATGGGGGAGTGGTGGAATCAAGTGTTGCGGCTGAATCCAATCCTTATACCTCGTGGAAAATCTTCAATGGCAGGTTGGTGCTCTCCAAGGATACGTTCGATGTCCTCAATCTTGGCCCCGACTCACTGCTGTTGGAGAACGAAAAAGGTATTTTCGCTTTTAAGCGTCAGGTGTAATAATTTAGGTGGAGGTCGATTAATGCAAACGTGCTGAGCGTGAATGGAACCTTTTAGAGTACATGTTTTAGGATGTGGCAGCGCAAAACCTACCACTCGTCATTTTGCCTCTTCCCAATTGGTGGAAATCAGAGGCAAATTGTTCATGATTGATTGTGGAGAGGGGACGCAGATACAATTGCGTCGTGCTCAGGTGAGGTATACAAAACTCAATGCTGTTTTCATTTCTCATCTTCACGGCGACCATTGTTTTGGACTCATCGGATTGATATGTTCATTGGGACTTTCCGGGAGAACGGCACCCTTCCATGTCTATGCACCAGGCGAGTTGGAACCTGTGCTTAGGTCGATGATGTATCTCTTTGCCCAGCAGTTGGAGTTTGAGGTTCTTTTCCATGCGGTAGATACAAGGGCCTGCCAAGTAATTTACGAGGACAAGAGCCTGACAGTAACGTCTTTGCCCCTTAACCACAGGGTGCCATGCTCGGGATTCTTGTTTCGCGAAAAACCGACTTTGCCCCATATCCGCAGAGATATGATAGATTTCCTACATATACCTGTCCATCAAATTATCAATATAAAAAGAGGTGGTGATTGGGTGGCCGACGACGGCTCGGTGGTCCCACACGAGCGATTGGTGCTGCCTGCCGACCCTCCGAGGGCGTTCGCTTATTGTTCAGACACGCGATACATGCCCGAACTCCACAGGTTGGTGGCTGGCGCCAACTTGATTTACCACGAAAGCACTTATGATGCCAGACTGAAGCCTTTGGCTGATAAATATTTTCATAGCACTGCAACTGAGGCTGCAATGGTAGCAAGGGACGCTAATGCCCGCCACCTCCTTCTTGGCCATTATAGCGCACGCTATAGTGATGAGACATTGTTATTGGACGAAGCGAAGGCCATTTTCCCGAATACTACCTTGGCTAATGAGGGGTTGGTCGTGGATGTTGTCTGACGTTCAGAGACGTGCCTGGCGATATTTGTTGGGTGTCATGCCGGTTTCTCGCTTGAAAAATTTAGTTAGTGAAGATGGAGTAGGGAAGTTCAGACGATAGGCTATTTGGGCGATGGATTCATCGCTATAGGCTAACCATACCTTGATTTCCTTTACGGCAACTTGGTTGACCCAGTTCATGACCGTCCTGCCACTCGTTTCCTTTATCAACGTACTCAAATAGTGAGGGGCCAGGCAAAGTTTGTCGGCATAGAATGGAATGCTACGCTCGCGTGAGGCATAGTGGCTGACAAGATTGACGAAGCGTTTGAGGATGTCATTCCGTCGATTCATAGGAAGCAATCGTGTGGCATGGCTTGGTTGGCTCTTGATATATAGCAACATGGAACAAAGAATACTTTTCAAATTATCTTCAGGGAAAGGGTTCTCATGGGCCATATCCCATAGCAAATTGAAATGTTGGGAAACGACATGGCTGGACTGCATGTCGAGATGCAGGCTGACCAATCCTCCTCCCATGTTGGGCAATGAGGGGTCGCTATAGTCGAACGAAAGGGCATCCACTTCAAAATCGTCAGAGTGTCCTTGCTTTTCAACAAGAGTTTCGGACATAAACACAACAACATCACCTGCCACAAAATGATACTCTACCAAATTGAATGTGTAGTGGGCTTCGCCGCGTTTCACAATCACCACTCGGCCTTCCTGCATACGATAAGGTTGGGTACTGCTGAGGAAGTCTTTGCTGGCCAAACTGAAATTGCGAATCATAAAAAAGGGGGCATGAATCAGCACATCGCCGTTCTCCTTCCAAGATTCTGTGTGGCTCGACAATTCTTGTGATATGGTATCGAACAACATGAACTGCTTTTTTGACGATTTATTTGGCAAAGGTAATATCATTCCTTTTAATTATACCCATTTTTCCTTACAAATCTTACAATTTGACAATAATTCCGACAGATAGGATAATATCATAGGCAAAATATCGTATAATTTTGCAAACGTTATAATGTCAATCCTATTTATTTCATGAACAAAAAATTTTTATTTGTTTTCTTGATGGCTGCTTTGCCATTTTCATGCATTTGGGCTGGTGGATTAATGACTAATACCAACTACCACATTGCCTTTGACAGAATGTTTGCCCGTGGGACTACTTTCGAGATCGACGCTGCCTTCAGCAATCCTGCTGGCTTGGCTTGGGGACATGAAGGATGGCAATTCTCGTTCAATTGGCAAAGTCCCCATCAAAACCGCGACATCACTACCACATTCCCTTTGTTACAACAAATGTATGGTGAAGCCACGCATAAATTCCATGGCAAGGCTACCGCTCCTTTTGTACCGGCATTGTTCGTTTCCTATAAGCACGACCGTTGGGCTGTGTCGAGCATGATAGGCATTGTGGGCAGCGGTGGTTTTGTTGAGTATAAAGAGGGTGTGCCGATGTTCAATGTGGTGCTGGCATCAATGTTGGGTAGCATGAAGATAACGCCCGATCAATATAAACTCGATGCGCAGATGAAAGGCAAGCAATATATCTATGGAGGACAGGTGAATTTTACTTATCGCTTGCATGAAAACGTCTCGGCTGCTGTAGGCCTGCGTGCAAATTACTACGATGGATACTATCGGGGGCATGTGGTGGCTAATGGCCATCCCGTATTGGGGCAACTCGCTAATTTACAACTCGATGTCGACCAGCGGGGGTGGGGATTCACTCCTTTGTTTAGTGTCGATTATCACAATGGACCGTTTACTGTGTCTGCACGGTATGAGTTCCGTACAAAACTGAATATTCCCAACACGACCAACGAACTGGTGGCCGATATGGGTACTCCACTGAAGACTATGGTGATGCAGGCTGACCCCACTGGGGCGACCTTGAAGACAATTGGGGCTGCTCTCGACAGCAAGATGACTCCTTACAAAGATGGCGAGAAGACTCGTTACGACATGCCTGCTCTGCTCTCTGTTGCTGTGGGATATGAATTCACTCCTAAGTTGCGTGCATCGGCCGAATACCATTTCTTTGACGACAAGAATGCCAAGATGGCCAGTGATCGTCAAAAGGAACTTACACATGGCACTCATGAGATTCTTGCAGGAGTGGAATACGACATTAACAAGAGGTTCACAATTAGTGCGGGTGGCCAGCGTACAGATTATGGCATCAGCGATGAATATCAGACGCACACGTCTTTTGCATGCGACAGTTATAGTGTTGGATTGGGCGGAGCCGTCAACCTCAACGACCACTTGCGACTCAATGTCAGTTATTTCACGACGCTCTACAGCGATTATGAGAAGAACGTGCCGGCTGGCAATCCTGGTTATCAGTCAACGGGGGTGGCAGGTAATGATACGTTCTCTCGCACCAACAATGTTTTCGGTGTAGGTATCGATTACAAGTTTTGATATTTAATTTTGCTAACCCAAGAGGTGCGTTGAAGGAACCAAAAAGTAACGGGCGGCCCATTAAAAGGCCGCCCGTTGCCTACGTTTAACCGTCAGGTTGCTAAATGTTGGGGGTGTCCCATTTCTTTGTCTGCTGGCAGGCTATGTTGACAGTTTGGTTGCTCACCTTGAGGGTGAAGTCTCCCTCTTCAAGAATCCACTTGCCGTCGGCACCCACAAAAGCAAGTTGTTTGGCGGGTAATCGGAAGGTGACGGTCTTGACCTGGCCGGGTTGCAATTCAATCTTGGTGAAGTCGCGCAAACGGCGATTGTCGGGAACAATGGAGGCGACAAGGTCGCTGCTATAAAGCAATACGGCCTCTTTTCCTGCCTTGCTCCCCGTATTTTTCACATCGACGCTGACAGTCAGCACATCGTCTGCGTTAAATTGGCTCTTGTCCACTCGCAGGTTGCTGTATTCATAACTGGTGTAACTCATGCCATAGCCGAATGGCCATTGTAGCGATACCTTGGCATCGTAATTGTATGCACCGGCCATGGTTCCCACCTCCTCACTCACTTTGTAGTCGTAGGTGTTGAGCGAATTGATTTCGCGTGGATAAGTGTAGGGCATCTTACCGGAGAAGTTGGCGTCGCCTGCCAATAGGTTGGCAAGAGCGTCGGCACCATAGTTGCCAGGGATGAGAATGTCAACCACTGCTTTTGCCAATGGCTCAATGTCTGCAATCAGGCGTGGGCGGCCTTCATTAAGTATTAGCACAATGGGTTTGCCGGTTTTGGCAAGTTCTTTCACCAAGTTGCGTTGGTTTTCGGAAAGCCAAAGGTCGGTCAGGTTGCCTGGAGTTTCCGTGTAGGAATTTTCGCCGATACAAGCAATGATGATATCGGCGCTTGAAGCAGCGGCGACGGCATTGCCAATCTGTGGCTCGTTCTCGTCGTAGTAGGCTCCGTCTTCGTTATAGGTTACACCTTGTTCCAAGATAATGTTTTCCTTGCCGAATTTGCTGCACAAGGCTTCATAGATGGTGTTGTATTTCTCCGTCAGGTCTGCTGCCTTTGAACCTTGCCAGGTATAACTCCAACCACCATGCAAACAACGCATTTGGTTGGCGTTGGGTCCTGTGAGCAAAATCTTTTGGCCTTTGGCAAGAGGTAGGATGTTGCCTTCGTTCTTCAACAGCACTTCCGACTCTTCTGCGGCTTGTAGCGACTTGAGGGCGAACTCATCAGAGCCAAATTTCTCGTATCCCTTCCCTCCTGTGTTGGGTTGCTCGAAGAGGTTCAGGCGGTATTTCACACGGAGGATGCGGCGAACGGCATCGTCGATACGCGACATGGATACTTTGCCTTCCTCTACAAGTTCTTTCAGTAGAATACAAAACTCTACACTATAGGGATCCATCGACATGTCGATGCCGGCATTGATGGCGATGCGGATGGCATCTTTCTTGTCCTTGGCTACTTTCTCCCGTGTGAACAGGTTGTTGATATCGGCCCAGTCGGTGACAAGCATGCCGTCCCAAGCAAGGTCGTTTTTCAACCATTGTGTTAAATATTCGTAACTGGCATGGACGGGAACGCCATTGATGGAAGCAGAGTTGACCATCATCGTCAGCGTACCGGCAAGGGCGGCGGCTTTGAAGGGCTCAAAGTATTTTTCACGAAGCAACTGCGGGGAGAGATAGGCTGGTGTACGGTCCTTACCCGTCCATGGCGCGCCATAGGCAAAATAGTGCTTGGTGCTGGTGCCAACATTGTACTTGCCCAAATGGTTGGGATCGTCGCCTTGGTAGCCTTTTATCTCTGCTTCCACCATGCGGGAGTTGACAAGGGCATCCTCGCCAAAACTTTCCCAAATGCGGGGCCAACGAGGGTCACGACCCAAATCGACAACGGGATTGTAAACCCAAGGACAGTTGGCGGCACGGCTCTCGTATGCAGTTATTTCGGCGCCCACGCGAGCGAGTTCGGTATTGAACGTTGCTGCGATGTTGATGGGTTGGGGGAAGAGTGTGCCACCTTGCGTGTAGGTCACTCCATGATTGTGGTCGAGGCCGTAGATGTCGGGGATGCCAATGTACTTCATCGATTTCTTTTGGATGAGTTGAATCCATTTCTGCCATTGGTCAACGGTAGCGGCACGGGTGCCTGGCGCATTCAGAATAGAACCTACTTTCCATTTTGAGATGAGAGTGTCGAGCATGGTCTCATTGAGTTTCCACACGCGTTGGGTCTCGCCTTGATAAATGTCTAATGGGTAGTTGCCTAATTTGTCAAGGATTTGTTGGTCGCTCTTCTTGAGCAAATCCTCGATTTCCTTGGCAGGAGAGCCAAATTGCTGTAGCACTTGCCGCACTTTCTCACGATCTACCTTGGCATTTTCCGTGGTCATTTTTCCCATGACATCAAGGTTGAGTTCCAACATTTGACCAATCTTCTCGTCAAGGGTCATTTTGGCCAATGTCTTCTCAATTTTTGCCTCTAAGGCTGCGTCACGGGGGATGGCGGGTTGGCTGGGTTGCGCCCAAGTACCTGTTGCGAACATGCACATCAGGAGAAATGTAAGTTTTCTTTTTTTCATAGTGTAAAATGATATTTGGTTTTCTTGTTAT
Source organism: uncultured Prevotellaceae bacterium (assembly GCA_946415525.1). GTDB lineage: Bacteria > Bacteroidota > Bacteroidia > Bacteroidales > Bacteroidaceae > Prevotella. Next base: position 8,694 of record CAMKSZ010000115.1, read on the forward strand.
CCGAATAGAGCACGAAGCGCTTCCTCTACTTTCCTAACGGGATGGATTTTGATATTGTATTTGCGCGTATCGAGACCTGTTAGGTTGTATTTAGGCACGATAATATGGGCAAATCCTAATTTTTCGGCTTCGCCGATGCGCTGTTCTATCCTGCTGATGGGACGTACCTCACCACTAAGACCAACTTCTCCTGCCATGCACCAACCTGGTTCGATGGCTGTATCGACATTGCTCGACAACACGGCAGCGATGATGCTAAGATCCATGGCCATGTCGGTGACACGAAGGCCACCGGCAATGTTGACAAACACGTCCTTTTGCATCAACTTAAATCCCACACGCTTTTCAAGCACTGCCAACAGCATGTTAAGGCGACGGTGGTCGAAACCTGTGGCAGAGCGTTGCGGCGTGCCGTAGGCAGCGGTGGAAACGAGGGCTTGGGTCTCTAAGAGGAAGGGTCTCATGCCTTCGATGGCGGCGGTAATGGCTATGCCCGACAAACCTTCATGGTCTTGGGTGAGAAGTAGTTCGGAGGGGTTGCTCACTGGCCGAAGACCGCTTTGTTGCATCTCGTAGATGCCCAGTTCGCTGGTACTGCCGAATCGGTTCTTAATAGACCTAAGGATGCGATACATGTAATGTTGGTCGCCTTCAAACTGAATGACGGTATCGACTATGTGTTCCAATATCTTGGGGCCGGCCAACGTGCCTTCTTTGGTGATGTGCCCTATCAATATGACAGGGATACCACTGGATTTGGAAAAACGGAGCAGCGAAGCGGCACATTCGCGCACCTGCGACAAACTGCCGGGTGAACTTTCCACCTCTTCTGTGGAGATTGTTTGAATGGAATCGACGACGACCAATTCGGGTTTGATATCCTTGATTTGTGCAAAGATGTTCTCGAGCGAGGTCTCACAGAGAATCATTAGATGCTCGCTGTCTCCTTTGCCGATTCGTTCGGCTCGCATCTTCAGTTGATGGGCACTCTCCTCGCCACTGACATAGAGGATGCGGTGCTCTTTCATTTGCAGAATGGTTTGCAAGGTCAGTGTACTTTTCCCAATGCCTGGCTCTCCGCCTAAAAGGATGATGGAACCTGGTACCAAGCCGCCGCCTAAGACGCGGTTGAGTTCACTGTCTTTCATGTCAATCCGGGGGGACTCTTTCGAAGAAATGTCGCGTAAGTGCAGGGGGCGGGCCTTGTGGCCAAGCGAGGAATGTAGCGATGCTGCGGCTGCATGGGCTGCTTGGCTCCCTGTTTCGGCACTGATTCGGATTTCCTTGAATGTGTTCCACTGACCGCAAGAGGGGCATTTGCCTATCCATTTTGGCGATTCTTGGCCACAATTTTCACAGACGTATGCTATTTTGTCTTTTGCCATGGTATAGGTTGAGAGTGAATTGTCTGACTTGGCATGGTACTGCCATTTCGCAGCAAAGTTACTAAAATATCATAGAAAGTCAAAAATAAATTGTGCTTTTTCAGATAAAT
>CAMKSZ010000116.1 GCA_946415525.1 uncultured Prevotellaceae bacterium
TAAAATCATTGGAGAAATGATTGATTCACAAGAACTTAAAGATTTTGTGTATTCTAAAGTGGAGGATGCCGTTAATGAAATCCTAAAATATCCTGATGTTAAAAAATTAACTTATGTTGACAAGTTGATTTTTGCCGGAAGAAGTACAACATTCCCTAATATAAGAAAAATAGTTCATGAAATAGTTAAAAAGAAGTTTAAAAGCATCAGTATTTGGAATTTCAATGATGAAGAAATCAAAACATCTGTTGCATACGGTGCTTGTTGGTATGGTGTTTACAACGGTCTTGTTACCATCGATAATTCGCGTCTTTCCAGTGCCTATGGTTTCAAACAGACCGTAGGGAATGACACATGCCTGCAAATCTTGCTAAACCAAAACAGCAAATTCGACGAGGATAATATGGTGGCTGCATCAAGGGAGGTGGAAAGCCAATTCAATGGAGATGGAGAAACTGTATCTTTCTACCAGGTTATGGGTAGTGGTGAAGGCAATGCCCTGCTCGCCCCCGAAAACAGACACAAGGTTGTTTTCCTAACAAGTATTCCTGTAAGTTCCATGACCAAACGTGTGGGTATCGAAGTGGACCGTAACAATATAGTGACTTGCTCTTTGGAGTTCAATACAGGTGACGAGGTAAAACAAACCGACATAGATATTGAGACACGTGACATCACCGAAGAAAATGAATGGGCATACACGTTTGCCACAGAAAACAAGGATGTGTTGAATCAAGGTTCATATTCTGCCAATTCAAGACCTCATAGGGCATCAGATACGCCCGTTTCCCCTGAAGTTCAAATAAAGAAAAGGGACAGTAATCCCAAAAACAAAAAAAGAATTTAATAGTATGTTTAAAAGAAAATTCTTCTTATTCGCTATGGTCTTAGCATGTATGTTTGCTACGGCTCAAGAGTCCAACCGCTATACATACATAGGCGAAGATACTTTATTGGACGGAAAGTTGTTTTTGCACAAAGGGATGAACTTATCTTTAAGTAGGCCTTTGCAGAAAGACAACAACATTGACTTGGCTTTGTTAGATGATTCAAATTTCGTTAATTTCAAGGCCAAATTGGATAAAGTATTGAAGAAATCCGATATTCAGATTGAAACCGTCAATATTGAGAAGGTAGAAAATTTGAATGGTTTCGAGAATAATTCCGATAAAGAACAGTTTGTTGGAAGACTTGATAAAGACAGTCTTCATATTGTTCATAATGGATTGAATGAAGTGATAGACATCTATAGGGATGGTAAATTCTATCAACAAATCCATAAAGGGGCGAACGCGGCTCTTGTTGGCGAATGGAGTTCGTATAAGTTTATCGCACCTTCACATTTCATTGAAAGTGAAGACGACTCAGAAGGTATAGAAAAAACAGAAAAATCATGGATACAGCATTTGATAGACAACTGGATTTGGTGTGCGCTTATTGTTGCTGTTTTAATAATTTTAGGTGTCCTCTTATATTTATTTAAGGAAAGACTTTCCTGTTTATTTGGGAAGAAAGGAAAGCACAAGAAAAATACATCAGACAGACGGAAAAGCAGAATTAGCGAGGATGATTTTGTGGAAACTGGTAGCATAGGCGATTTGACTATTGGCATACCAAACCAAAGGAAAAAAGACAAATTGTTAAACATTCTGCAAAAGATAACTCTGCCAGAGGACAAGATAGTTGCAAATGATTATATCAATCAAATTGCTGACTACTATGAAACCAACTTTAAAGAAAACAAACGTAAGATAGTTGATACTCTTACTAAAAAATATAGTCAAAAGGAATCGAGTGACATAAAACTAAAACTACGAGTTAGGGTTAGTGTGAAAGAGCCTAAAGAAACAGAGGAAAACGAGTGGGAATATATTTCTAAATTTAAAAAGTGGGTGAAATACATACCAATTAAGTCGAAAAAAGAAGAGTCTAATAAGTCAGCCGACCTTTGGGAAAGCATTAAGGAGGACTTAGAAGAACTTAAAAAACTGATGTCTCAGGTGGAAAAATCACCTGCCACATCAAGTGTGGGCGTGACGGATTCATTCATACCCTCTGAAAATGGGCAACAAGAAATTGTTGTACAACAAGAAGGTGAACAGCCTTCCCAAGAAAGCGGTTCTCTTTTGAGAGAAGATGATAACTTGAACGCTATACAATTACTCGAAAGTTTATCCCGCAAATTGAATAAAATGGAAGAGGATCGTCCTTCGCTCATCGAAAATGAAGTGAAGAAAATGATGGAATCCATGATAGAAAAGGGCGAGATCTATACCAGGGAACAATTGGACGCGAAGATAAAATCTGAAAAGAAAAAATGGGACGAAAATGTTGAATATCTGAAAAAGCAAGTAAAGGAACTTGATCTTTGGAAAGACAAGTGTAATAAGGAACGCAGCGCCAAGGAAGCCGCTCTTCGTGATGTTGATTCGTTAAAGGCCATCATCCAGAGGATGGAAGTGGAGTCAAGGGAATACATTTCTCGTCTCTTGTTTTTTAAGTCATGTCAACCATTTGCCAATAAGGCTGTGGTATTCCTTGACACCCTTTACGCTATAAAATCGGAAAGTGCGAAACTCTATTTGCAGTTTATAAATAGTGGAAAGGACGGCATCGACGACCTGTCTTATTATATGCAACGCGCTGACAGTAAACTCAATTCAGCCGTGGCACAGATTAATGAGTATGACGAACTTTGTTCAGAACTGCGCTCTTTGGCAGCCACGGGTCTTGTAACCAACGGGAAGATGCTGCACAAGTTGCTTTGTTCCACCAAGAATGAAAAAGAGCAAGAGCATCTGCTTCAGGAAAAACTTTATCGCGACCTGTTCTCCATTATTGCAGGAGCAGCCGTTACCATGGCTGATGAATATGCATACGTTCTGCCACAATATGTGGCGGGAGTTGACAAATCTATAGCAAAGACAATCGAGGGTTTATCGCAGAAACTCCAGAAACAACTTGCCGATATGGGGTATAAACTTTGCTATGCCCGCCCTCTTACGCCTATTACTGAATACGTAGATGTAGAGAACTGCGGCAGCAAGGATGGAAGCGGGCGTCCTCGTAACACCATACTTGAAATCAAGGAGATGGCCCTGCTTTTTGGCACTGTGAGGAAAAAGACCCAAGTGACCATACAAAAATGACCCTTAATTTGATATTGTAATGAGAAGAACTTACTCGAATAGTGGTGATAATAAAACACCTGGACGGCCTAAGTGGATGATGCCGGTCGTCTTTACGGTATGTGCATGTCTTGCAGGGTATTTGGTTTTCAATCTGGTTCCCACTTCGTCATCCACACCATCCCTTCCAAGAGTTGTTTCTGTCCTGCCTGCTACTTCTGTTGCACCTAAGTCTGCAACCATCTTTATCGATGATTCCAGGAGCATGCTGGGCTATGTGAAAGGCTCTGGTGATTTTAACTATGTTTTAGCCGATTTGATGAATGTCTATCCCAACGTGACTAAGGCGCAAGCCTTGAATGACACCGAGATTATTAGCCAAAGCAAAGACTTGACAACACGGTTATTGTCGGGCAAGATGACGAACGGTGGGGAATCGCTCCTTAACGAGGGCTTGAAGAAAATCGTTAGCCTCGTTTCAGGGAAGGACAGAATCGCTTTTTTTGTTACAGATGCCATAATGAGTGGATCCACATCCGACATCAATCAAAATCCACGATACAACATCGATCAAAAGCAGAACCTGATGCACGACATCTCCAATGTCTTCCTTGGAAAGAATTTGGCTGTTTCCGTTTATAGGTTAATGAGTGATTTTAATGGTCCCTATTACTGTTTCGACAACGAATTTCGGAACATACATACACAGCGTGCTTATTACGTTTTGGCAATTGGCTCTCCTGGCGTTGTGGTTCATTTCAAGCAACAGTTGGATGAGAGGAAAAAAGACAAACTTTTCAAGTTTAAGCCTATAAATGAGATTCATTTCATTGACAACCAACCTATCAACAAACGTCCCTATGTGTATGGTGGTGATGTCAACCCGTTTACGCTGCCCATTGATTCTCAATACCACCTCGTCTCTTTTGATTCGAAGAAAGTAGACAATGCAAGTAGTAATAAACTATTTGGTGTTTTCAAGGTGTCTGTCCCCCTTGATGCTTTCAGCAACTACTCTCTCTCACCAAAAGAGTTAATAAAACAAATGAAAGTCTATGCTAACGGAACTCCTTATACTACTAATTTAACACTCGACTCTCTCACCCATAGCATCTCTTTTAAGGTGGATAGGCAAGTCCTTCCAACAAAAACTGATAATGGAACTTTGCGCATCGTTGTCCCATATTTCACTCCAGAGTGGATTGACAATCCTGGCATCTCAATAAATGGGGACGACCATTATATGCTCAATCCTGCTGAGGCAGATGCAAGTACTTTCCTCTTCTCTTATTTTATCCAAGGCATTAAGAATGGAGTGGTTCCCCAGAATCAAGGGAGCCTATACATATATGACAGCACTCTCTATTTTATGGAAAAATAAACAATAATCAAAAAGTAATATTATGGAAAAACTTTATTTTTTAGTAGCCCAGTGTGAAACATGGGTCAACAATGACCCTAATGGGTACTTGTCGAATTATTTCTGTGATAAAGGGGCTTTTATGCATGCCTTTCTGATAGCACTTGCATTGGCTATTGTTGCCGCTGCTATATTTTACGGCTGGATTGGCAATGCTGTAGCCAAGATGGCGAATTTCCCTACTTGGCTATGCACCATGGTGCTTGAGGGTGCTGTCACTTTCTTGGTCACAAAGTCATTGGTGGTGGGCAACAGCCTTGCCAGCAACGGGATTTTCCAGAGCATTGTTCAGCACAAGGAGGATTTGTTAAAAGGTATCCCTGTGGAAGACACATTAGGGAGAGACAACCTTATTAATTCGACAAGTAAACTGGTAAGCACCATCAATGATGGCTGCGACGTGACCAACTACCTTTATTTGGAAAATGTTGTGATTGCCATCATTTTGTTCTTCTTCATTTCCCTGTTGGTGAAGAAGATGACCAAATTCGCCGTATATATTCCTTTTTAAACCAATCAATCACTAACAAACCTCTATATGAACGTATTTATATTCGCAATAGGAGGCACCGGCGCCAGGGTGCTGAGAAGCCTTACTTTCGCCCTTGCTTCGGGTATTGATAATATACCTGATGGAACAAATATCATTCCCCTTATCATCGACTACGACAAGGACAACGGCGACAAGGTGCGCACTATCAAGAACCTCGACAACTACCTTGCAATTCGTCAGGATGCCTACAATGGGGTGACCCTTGAAGGCGATGAGCGCAACTTTTTTCACCCACGCATTTGCCACCTTTCCGACGTGGCTACAATAGCAGGTCGCCCCGATATCAATGTAAATCCCAGTTTCGAATTCAAGTTTGGCCTTAATGATTCGACCGTAGCCGGCACCTTCGCCAGTAATATTGGATATGCCGAAATGATAGGCCAAACGTCACTCACTCGAGATTTGCTCTCATCTCTCTACAACGACGAACCAGAGGACTTCCCTTCAGGATCTCATCCTTTCACAGAACTTAACCTTGACCTGGGATTAGGGTTTAAAGGCAATCCCAATATTGGAAGCATTGTCTTTGACAACATTCGAAATGATTTGGAGTTCAGAAGATTCCTCAATACATTCGACCCAGCACAAGACCGCATTTTCATCATCGCTTCCATTTTCGGCGGAACAGGTTCTTCCGGATTTCCACGTATCGTGGATGCCGTTCGCTATTCTGGTATTCACGGGTTCGACAATGCCACTATGGGCGCTTGTGTTGTGATGCCTTATTTCAAAGTGAACACCCCTGCTGGCGGTGCCATCAACTCCAATATCTTCAATTCCAAAGAGAAGGCAGCCTTATCATATTATGCCCAACCCGACGCTAACGGCCAGTCGCTTTACAATAAACTTACAAGCACCTATTTCGTCGGGGACGACAACCCAACTACACTTCCTTATTCAGAAGGAAGCACTGGCCAAGTCAACGATGCCCATGTTGTCGAATTTATTGCTGCCCTTAGCGTGCTTGATTTCATTTGTCAAACACCACAACAGATAGCGACTAACCGTTTCCGAGAGTTTGGCATGGAAAGTATGCCTGAAGGAACGGAAAAAATTAATTTCAGCCATTTCGATCAGGCAACTTTCGATAACTACCTCCAATATCTTGTTGCAGAGGCTATCTCATTCAAATATTACAAGGATTATGTCCTCACTGGAAAAATTCCTCCCAAAACTTCTTATTACAAGACACTGAACATTGCAGGCAAGCGAAGTGATGTCATGTACGCCAAACTAAAGGAATTCATCGATGACTTTGAACTTTGGCTCGATGAAATGGCGGTTCAGAACGACGGTTTGAAGCCTTTCCGACACAAACCACGCGACCCGAACTCCCAGGAACCTGTTTCTGATGACCTCATTGACTATTTCGAGGGTTGGAATGGATGCAAGTCTGGCACTTTCAACCATAATGGCACTACTTTCAAGGATTTTACTGCATTTTGTGATGTCATTTTCAAGCGCATTCAAAATGCTTGGCCCAATGAAGAGCAGGTGTTCTTGCGCACGCTCTACGACGCTTCGGCTGAAGTCTTTAATCTCTACACCCCCAACAAATAACAACAACCATGACAAAAATATTCAACAATACCAACAAAGCCTTATATCCAACTGAGGCCGCCCGGATTTTACACGGATGGGGAGCAGTGCCTCCTTATGATGCAAACCGCATCCCCAATATTTCTGACACTGTAGGGGCAGGGATTGCTCTGGCTAAGATGGGAACCTCTATTCCCACACCCTTTGCACGCATATTTCTTTTTAAGACCGCATTCGAAATGGTCAATGCTTCCACTCAAGGTGCAAACGATTCCTCTGCCTATGGTAAACTGGTGTCTGAATGCCTCGATTTCCTGGAATTCATCTATCTTAATGGAAACGACATCACTGTGAGGGCGTGGAATGTGGACAATGAACTACAAGCACTCAAGGATAGCCCAAACACCAAGCACCAGCACCTGGCTTCCAGCCTTGAAAATTTCGCAAGAAGTTTGGGGGTAGCCGATATCTATCTCATTTACTATAATAATATCCTTATAGGAGGAACTTCGCCTTTCACCCTCGTGTACACCTCGCCTAACTGGCAACGTCTCAAGAACGTGACAGAAGCCCGTGGCCTTGAAGGTAATCTGCTCTTCCCTGACTATTCTTTGCCCCATGTGACTCCTACGCCACTTCATCAGAGAAGCCAAGAATTCCAAATTATGCTAACCAGATATTACGTGGCATTTCGTAATGTCAACAATCTGACCAATACGGCTTTCTTCCAATACTTGTACCGAAACCAGGATGTATTTAGCAGTGTTGCAAAAAACGAATTCAACTCAATTACTGGTATTAATGCATACAGCGTAAGCAAATTTATATCCGATTATGGTTGTGTAGGTGATGGAGTAAGAGAAATCGACATTTTGGGAATGGGTGGCAACAATACCCTATTCTTGCCCAAAAAGTTCAATACGGTGAATGTAGTAGGTCCTATTGGAACGGATCTCATCTCCGATGATTACAAAATCATCCCCACTGTCAACCGTCATGGCAATGATTCTGCCCCACTCGTTCTGACAAAAAGTGGCATAACAGGTGCCATCTATCTTTCAGGGAACCCCCTTCCAAGAGACATTCAGATTACTGATGACCGAAACGTGTCTCTAAATGACAGGATTCTTCCTGGCGGCATGAACATCCATTATCCTTACCTCACTGTGGGCGATTTCTTGGAAGACAGGCTTGTCAAGACTTCCTACAAGGTGGATGCCGAACATTTCCATACCTTCGGCATTGACTCCAGCAATAAGGATAATGGCTATCTTCTACCATTGACCAAGACTTTTTTTGAATACTTTTCTCCCGAAGATTTCGGAAAAGTGGAAAATCCCTATTTGAAAATCAGCCTTTCCGAGATAGACAATAATACCGTGGAAGTCTGCCTCCAAATCCCAGTGATGTGCCAGTCACACCCTTGGATAGAACTGAAGAAAACTTATGGCAAAGAAGACATAGAAACACTTGGTAGCGATCCCAATATCTTCACTTTGGCAGTATTCCCCTCCTACAAGATTGTCACGAACAATGTTCCCAACCGCTACTCAGTGATGTTCCATGACACAAACAAAAAACTGGGTGTCAGTTTCCATGCTTTTGGCAACAATACCATCGAGCGGGTGGAGTCAGACACTCCCAATTGGCGTCCAACCACAGGCAGTTGCTATTATTCTCTGGACCGTGCCTTTGACCTCATACAATTGGAATGGAACGGAGCCCGGGCATTGGTGCTTCCCCGATTCAAGCCAGTCAATGTGGCTGCTCATGGTAGCAACACGGCTGTCGGCATCGATTTTGGTACCACCAATACCTATATTTGCCTTTCTACTACAGGAGGTGCTTCTCCTCAAAGCCTGGAAATCAGCAAAAATGACATGCAAGTGATGGTGCTTAACAAGGTGGATCTGAGTAAAGGAAATTTTGGGGAAAAGTACATGGATTCTATGTTTAATATGCCTTCGTTCACACAGGCTCTTGACCGCGAATTCGTTCCACTGCTGTTGGGTAGGCAGAGCGATGTTTCCTATCCCTATCGTACGGTCACTTGCGAAACCGATACTTTCGAGATTGAAGCGAGGCCGCATCTTTTCGCCGACATCTCCATTGGTTTCAATTTTATGAAAGAGATTGCTCAGTTGGAAAAGGAGAGATACAATACGAACATCAAGTGGGATATCGAAACAGGCTCGGACAATCTCAGCATAAAAGCCAACCGTGTCAGTAAATATTGTGAACAAACGGCTTGGATGGTAAAAAACAAATTGATGCTAATGCAGAATCCAAGCGACGTATTGAACCTTTACCTGACCTTTCCGCACACCATGAGTCGAACGACCAAGAACCAAATCGAAAATTTCTGGAAAGAGGCATTCAACCGTCACATGGGGCCTGGAAAGACAACGGTGATAAGGGTGACCGAATCGATAGCACCATATTATTCAATGATTGCCAATGGAGCGAGATTCACAGAAAATGCGCTTAACATAGACATCGGCGGTGGTACTACAGATATGTTGTTCGCTGATGTAAAAAACAAGAAGTTTTTGTATTCATCTTCTCTCTTTGCTGGCAACGACATTTGGGGCGATGGCAAGCAACTTGTGCAAATGACCCAAAAAGACAATGGTTTTGTGAAGGACTTCGAAAGTAAACTTGACACGGAATTGTTGGTAGGCAATGAGCGCAAGGAGGGCTATCTCCGTTATCGTGAAATTGTAGATAGTTCCTCTGATTTGATGACCTACGTGTTCCGCTATGACAACGAGTTTAGATATGTGGACTACATCAAGAAGAGTAACGACAAGTTGATGCCTATTTTGTGCGTACATCTCGGAGCCCTCCTCTACCATGTGGCGCAAGTGGTGAAAGAGACCGGTATCACCATGCCTACCACTATCATGTTTTCTGGCATGGGTGCACAATACATCCGCATCATCAACGACAACCCAGATGACATCAAAATCATCGTGGATAAGTTGCTCTCCACATTCTTGGGGCAAGAAATGCCCAGGGGGTTTAAGGTGCAATTCCAAGAAAATGCCAAGGAGGTGACAGCCCAAGGTGCCATGTTGGTAGGCCACAGTAAACTTGCAAGTATCAAAGACTACAAACAGGAGCCTTTGTGCGTTTATGGTGTGGATACTAAGGGAAAAGCCATCAGTTACGAAGACGCTCCAGGCTACAAGGCAAAGGTATCCGATGCTTTTGATCAATTCATCAAGGATTTTGTAGAGAATGATGCAATCAGAAAATTCTTCAAGAAGGAATTTGAAATAGAACTGACCGATGACCTTG
>CAMKSZ010000117.1 GCA_946415525.1 uncultured Prevotellaceae bacterium
AGGATCGCAAACTGGCTGAGCAGAACGTGCAACTCATGGAGCAGCAGGCGCAACTGACCGAGCAGCAGGCTCAACTGACCGAGCAGCAGGCTCAACTGACCGAGCAGCAGACGCAACTGACCGAGCAGCAGACGCAACTAAACGAGCAGCAGGCTCGACTGACCGAGCAGCAGGCTGAACTGACTGAGCAGCAGACTCGACTGACCGAGCAACAGGCTGAACTTGACCAGAAAGATGAGTTGCTACGTATGAGCGTGAGGATGTTGCTCCAAGCAGGGAAATCCGTTGAGGAAATTGCCGCCAGCATGGGAATGGACTTGGATATCATCCGACAATTGGCTGAATAGAATCAAGGGGGTAGGTTTTTGACACCTCCCTTGATACCTCTTTTGTCATGAGCAGCGCTTTGACATGCTCCCACCCCTAAAGGGCTGAGTTTTTATACTGCAAGCATGAACGCTTGCCTCTTCGTGGCAAGCAAGGAATAAAAAAGCCCAGGGCAACGCCCTGGGCTAAAAATGTATACATTAATCAGAGAGTGCTCTTTGTCGCTGTTCCCTCTGTTCCTTCAACGTCCGATGACTATTCCTACGATTCCCATCACGTCAGAGATGGAGATTTGCTGGTCGGAGTTGACATCGGCGTTTTTCTTGAAGAACACCTGATAGGGGTAGCCACAGATGACGTTGACGGTCAGCATGACATCTGCGATGCTCACCAGGCCGTCGCCGTTGGCATCACCAAGGAGATTGCTGTCGGCATCCCATTCTATCGACTTGCTCATGGTGCCTGGCGTGCCCTCCGTGTTCTGTATTCCCGATGTGAACACGGTGAGGATGCATTTGCCCTTGATGGCCGAGGCGCTCAGTCCGATGGTGGCATGGGTGTCATCAACGATGTTGAGTGTCACATTCTTCTTCACTCCATCGTTCATGAGCACGATATCTTCGGTATCGAACGTAGAGGTGTCGATGGACTGGTCGAAGGTGACGAGCACCTCTTTGGCAACACGTTCTGTCTCGCCCTCCTCTATCACCAGTTCGAGGCTCTTCACCTCGGGAGCCGGTGCGGGTTTCGGTCCATAGACGAGGGTGTAGTGCTCTGTCTGGCCCGTGCGGTCTGCCCAGTGCAGGCGGTTGTCCACGATGACGCTGTAGTCGGCGGTCACGGTGCGGTCGGTCTGCCAGAAGTTGGCGGTGATGTCTGCCCCGTCGCTCTGACGGACGACTTGCTTCAGTTCCATGGCGCAGTTGGTGGGGTCGTGGAGGACGCCATAGACCCATCCTTCGCGCGACGCTCCCACCGTCAGTACATACTCCCCGGAACTGCTTCCCGGAGCGATTGACGAGGTGGCACTGACAATCTCCAGGTCGTCGGTACCCACGCCCTTGTCGTCGATGACATAGTCGGGCAGGTTGTCCTCGTCCTCTATCTGGTTAAGGAGGAAGATGTTGGTCGATGGGTTGACAGCCTGTCCCATGCCCCTCACCCTGTTGGGTGCTGTTGAGCCGATGGTGCCAGTCACGGTGTGGGTAAGTTCACGCACGCCGTCGAGAGTGATGAGGTTGAACTCCTCGCCGTAGTTGGACGCCTTGGTCATCTGTACCTCGTAGTTGGCGACATGCGCCGTGACGTTGGAATAGAACCACCATCGTGCCAGTTTGCTCGTTCCGGCCTCGATGCGCCCGAGGTTGAGTTTGTCGAAGCGGAAGTTGCCTGGCACGCCGTCGAGGGTGGTGTAGAGCGATGTGAACTTCACGGGAAGGTTGTTCTCGTTGCTCACCACGGTGGGCTCACTGGTCTCTATTTTCAGGTCGAGGGCCGGTCCTGCACCCTTGTTCTGGATGAGGAGGGCGAACTCGGCAGGCTGGTAAGGCTCCACCTCCTCGGTCAGCGGGTCATCGGAGAGGAAGTCACGCTGCACGAAATAGGTGAGGTGCAGGTCGGGCGACGGGTTCACGGCCAGACGGGTCTTCATCAGTTCGACACTGACGAGTTGTCCTGTCGCCACGTCGCGGTAGGTCACGGTACCTCCGAAGAGGTAGTCGGTGGGCTCGGTGGGAGCGGCTTCCTTGGCTGGCACGTAGAGTGCCGTGGCCGTTCCTCTTCCCGAGGCGGCGATGTTCCATGGGGCGTTGGCTGTCAGGCCTTCCACGTTGGTGCTGATGGCGAAGAGGTCGGTGGCATCGGTGCCGTCGGCACTTTGCACCGTGGGCACGAAGTGGATGTCTTCTATGCCCTCCATCTGCTGGTTGTCGATGACGAGGGTGCCACGGAAGGCCTCACGGGTGAGGATGAAGCGCTGTTCAAACTGCAGCGTGATGCTGTTGTGGTTGGTCTGCGTGTAATCGCGCACCACAATGTTGGGCATCCCCGTGCCTCCGTGCTCGTCCTGGTTTCCGTCTCCTGCATCGAGGTTGATGTTCAGGTCAACTTCGTTGCCTCCTAAGTTGACGTTGCCGCCATCGTTGTCAAGTCCTCCTCCTCCGAAGATGATGGGCATCCCGTCGTCGCAGCCCGCCTTGACGGCATAGGTCTCCGACGTCTGGTAGGTGTTGCCCTGCAACTGGAAACTGTAGAACATCGTCAGTCCGCCGATGACGTTCTCGTTGTTGTTGTCCGGCCCGCTGAACTCCACGGTGACATCATAACTCTCGTTGGGGAAGATGACGTCGGGATAGGGCGACTTGACGCTGAAGGTGTAGCCCTCGATGGTGGGGAACACCATATAGGGGTTGTAGGCAGTGAGCCGTCCCTTGTTGGTGAGGCGGATGCGGTAGGTGTTGGTGCCGCATCCCCAGTTGCCGGGCAGTGTCGGCACGACGATGGCCTGCGGGATGTCGGGCACCACGTCCATCGTCACCACCACCACATACTCGTCATCCACCACGGTGCGCTCCACGGTGTAGTCCATGTTCACGGCCTGGTAGTTGAGGAACACCTGCAGGCGGTTGTCCTCACCCGGACTGACGGTGATGGTCTTCTCGGTGTAGTAGTGGTTGGGAGCGGTGACATAGACGTAGTAGGTGCCTTCCTTGAGGATGTCGGTGGTGAACAGGCCGTCGCTACCTGTGGTGCCTGTCATCGCCACCTCGTTGGTGAGGCTGTTGGTGAGTCGCACGGAGGCACCGCCCACATGCGGTCCGTTGCCGTCGTCGGCGCCGAGGGTGTAGGCATCCACCACGTCGATGGTCAGCGTGGTCAGTTCGGCGCTCACTACGGTGACCTTGACGGGCACGACGATGGCGGTGCCGTGCTCGGGCTTCAGCCTCACGTAACTCTCATAGGTGCCATCCACAATCATGCTCTCGCTGCCGGTGAGGGTGAGGTTGAACTGCACTTCCCCATCCTGGTCGATGGAGGCGAGTTGGTTGACGGAGGCGGTGAGCCATGGCTGAGAGACGGGGCACTCCACGGTGATGGCACCTGTGGCGGCCAGACCGGTGTTCTGCACGGTGATGGGGAGGGTGCGCCTCGACGTCTTCCCGATGGTGGTCTTGATGCTCTCTACGCTCGGTGTGAGTTGGCAGGTGGCAGCGTATGCGAAGTAATAGACGGGAATGGTGGCCTCAACGACTTTGTCGTTGTCTTTGGCCTGCACCTTGAAGGTGGCCTCAGCATAATTTGGACTCTCTGAGGCGGCATTTGGCACGAGTCGGTAGGCCACGCTTGTGGTGGCTCCAGGGGCGAGAGTCGCCACGCTCTTCGACAGTTCCACGGTCCATCCGTAGGGCATTCCGGTCAACCTGAAGTTGAGGGTGCTCATGCTGTTGGCAGAGAGGTTGGTCACCTGTATGGTGCCCTCCTTGGCCACGCCCTCGGTGAGGGCGAGTTTCAGATAACTTGGCTCTATCTTCAGTGCGGTGACGTTGACGTGCGTCATCACCTCGGTACTGCCGGCGTTCTGGCTGCACGCGCCCACGCCGTAGCGCCCTCCGAGGTTGCCGATGCCGATGCTCAACGAGAAACGTCCCTCGGCATCCATCGTGGTGGTATGCACCTCGCGCTGGTTGTTGGTGTCGATGAGATAGACATCGACGCTCTTGCCGGCCATGCTGATGCCCGAGGCGCTGTTGGTCATCTGTCCGCTCACCTCGATGGTCTCGCCACGGCTGTAGTTCTCACGGTCGGTGGTGAGGTTGGCAGCGGTGAAGGGAGCATGGATGTAGATGGGAGCGGTGGCCGACGGATTGTGGCTGCTGTTCTGCTCCTCGGTATTCCGCTCCTTGTTGAGCCAGACGAAGAGGTAGTACTGCTGCTCCTTGAGATTGTCGGGCAGCGTGAGGCTGTAGGTCATCGTCTCGGTGGCCCCCGCTGCCACGGCTTTCGTCGTGGTGACGGTGGCGACTTCCTGCATGGGCGACCTGTAGTTATATTCGTAGCGGATGCGCTGGTCGGTGGAGAGGTAGAAGGTGAGTTCCATGCCAGCGGCGAGGGTGGCTGTGCCCTCGTTGCGGATGGCGATGGAAGTGCTCACCGTCTGTCCGCCATAAGCGCTGTTGGCCACGGTGGGGGCACCGCATGCCGACTGTGGCAACGTCCGGTCGCTCACCATGAAGGTGAAGGTGGCTCTTTGGTAACCGTTGGCAATGGCGGTGATGCTGCTGTAGTGGTCGTCGCCCGCGATGCTGTTGCGCTGTGCGCTCACGGTGAAGGTGGCGGTGGTCTTGCCGGCAGCGATGGTGACGGTGGCAGGGAACTGCAGCAGGTTGTCGTCGCTGCTCAGGCTCACGGTGCAGTTGCCCTCGGTGGTGTTGCGCGTGAGGGTGAGCGTGATGGGCGAGCCGCCCTCGTTGACGGTGGCAGCGCTGCCTTGCAGTTTCAGCGTCTGCTGACTGTCATCATCGGCGATGGTGACGGTGGCGTAGCAGAATGACGTGCTGCCCTGCGTGGCGGCCTTGCCGGTCTGGGCGTCGCAGGCGGCAGCGGTGATGGTGGCGGTGCGGTCACCGTCGATGTTGGCATTGTCGATGACACTCACGGGGATGGTCACGCTGCTCTGGCCTGCCGGGATGATGTTGCGGTTGGAGTCGAAATAGAGGTCACCCGACGAGGAGGTGACATAGATGGTGACATTCTCGTTGGTGTTTCCCGTGCGGGTGATGGTGGCCATGGCGGCGCCATATCCTCCGCCTTCAGGGATGGTGGCGGGCGTCACTTTCATGGTCAGCGTGGGCCAGTCGTCGTCTCTCACCATGGCGGAGCATCGCGAGGTCTCATAGCCCGAGGCGGTGGCGGTGAAGGTCACCACGGCATCGGCAAAGGGGTAGTTGTCGTTCACCACCTGGGTCGTCGCAGTGGCACTCAGCGCACCGGCGGGGATGGTGATGGACCGCACGTAGGGATAGAAGCGTGAGGTGGCGGTGTTGGTGATGTCCACCTTCAGGTCGCTCTCAAGAGCCTTGGTGATGGTGGCGGTGAGGGTGACTTCGTCGCCCTCGTCATAGACCTGCTTGTCGGCGGTGAGGGTGAGCGGCCAGTTGTCGTTGTCCTCCACATCGACAATCATGCTCACATCGGGGTAGTCGTCGCCACTGACGGTGATGCCCGTGCGGAACTGCTCGTTGACATCATTGTTGTCGATGCTCTTCACGGTGAAATTGACCGCCGACTGCTTGGCGGCGATGGTGACGGTGGCGGGGAGGCTGAGGAGGGCGTTGCCGCCCGTCTCGGCGATGGTGAAGGTCTCCGCCATGGTCCAGTCGCCGGAACGGGTGAGGGTGACGCTCTTGTTCTTGCCTTCCTCTAAGAGGATGCGGCTCTCGCTGAGGAAGAGGCGTTTCTCCAGTTCCATGGTGTTCGACGATACGGCGATGTTGTTGCCTTGGTCGGCAATGAGTTCTCCGCTGTTCTTCTGCGGCACGAGTTCCACGACGGCGCGCACATCGCCCTCGGTCTTCACCACCTGGGGCAGGTCGAGTTCGTAGGTGCGGGGGACGGAGGCGCCCTCGGCGAGGGTGTTGGCATAGTTGCGCGACCCCACAAAGACACGGTTGCCGGTGAGGTCCTCGAGATAGACTTTCTCGGTCCATCCGTCGGTGCTCTCGCCCGAACCCTGGTTCACCACCTCGAAACTGAGTTGAACCTTCCCTCCCGGGATGAGGGTGGTGCTGTTGCCGCCGATGGTCAGCCCCTGGACGATGAAGTCGGGCGTGGGGGTGCGCAGCACGGTGAAGGTGGCGGTGTGCTCCTGTGCGGAGGCGATGTTGTGCCCCTGCCGGTCGGTAAGCACGATATTGGTGAGTGTGACAGGCAGGGTGTCGTCGGCCTGGGCCTCATCGCTGACGGTGACGGGGAAGTGCAGCACCTGACCGGCATTGCCGCGCAGGGCGTTGTTCTGCAGCGACATCACCACGACGGTGTAGTTGAGGTCCGAACGTTTTCGGATGGACACGGTGTGCCCGTTGGAGCGTGCTGCGACGAGCGTCACGGCGCTGCTGCTCTTGGCATAGGGCAGTTGGATATCAAACTGCATGGCCACCACGTCGTCGCTGTTGGTGAGGTAGATGGGCACGGCGGCTTCCTTGCCAGCGGCGGCGGTGAAGTCGGCCACGGTCAGCGTGTTCTGGGCGAAGGCGCCGACCGCCACGAATAGCAGGGCCATCAGGGCGCTGAGGCCCCGACGGCGGCTGCCGGCGTTTGCTATGGTATGATGATGCTTCTTTCTCATGGTCTTAACGTGATGGTGTGTTTGGTGGTTCCTGTCTCTTTGTTGCTCACAGCGACGATGACGACATCGGCGGCGATGGCCAGACGGAGTGTGGTGGCTCCGGCGGGCAGCGTGTCGAGATGCTGACGGGTGAGGAGCATGCCCGACGGACTATAGACGCTGACGTCGGTGGGGCCGCAGCCGTAGGCGGCATGCACCACGACGTGGCGACCCTCGCCGCTGGTCACGCGGATGTCGGTAGCGGTGTCGGCGAGGACGATGTGCGAAGGCGAGCCGCTGACGGCGGCGTTCAACTCCTCGGCCATGGCGTCGGTGGCCTGCACGCCGACGGGTTGTCCGTCGCCACTCAGGCGCAGCAGGGTGGTGGTGCCGATGGGCAACGTGCTGCCGGTGGGCGAGAAGACGACGAGGCGCACCCCGCTGCCGGTGTTGCGCGTCTGCATCTGCCATTCTTGGGCATTGAGGAGCAGGCGCACCTGGTTGGCGCTGACACCGCTCAGTTCCATGCTGAAGGCGGCGACCTCCTCGGTGGCGTCCACCATGACTTTGTGGTTGTCGGCGAAGAAGAGGGCTGCGGTCTCCCCAGGCTCGTCGCCGTTGGCACGCACCCGGCGCGGGGCGTTCTGCGCACCGCCTTCGTTGTCGAGGACGATGTTGACGGTGCTGACGATGTCCTGGATGTTGATGGTCTCGTCGGCAGGGTCATAGGTGTCGTCGTCGAAGGTGTTGGCGGCCCAGAGGCCGAAGGTGGACGTGTTGTTGGTGTCGAGCACGTAGTTGAGTGTCCGCTGCACGTCGTTGACATCGGTCCAACCGCTGAGGTTGGCGTCGCCGGCGGTGAAGTGCAGCGTGGCGCGGAAGACGGAGCCGCGGGCATTGGTGTAGTTGTTGCCCGACGAGGTGACGGGCTCCACGACGGCCTCCATGTCCTGGGCGGCGGTGACCTTCCATCCGTTGGGCGAGAAGGTGTAGGCGGTGAGGCCTGCCGACCAACTGAGGGTGCCCACCTGCTGGTAACTGCGGTCATAGACGCGCAACTGCGAGTGGGCGGTGAAGGCCTGTTTTGCATGGTTGTAGGTGGCGATGGCGGGCAACGCCACGGTCAGGTCGGAGGCGACGGTGAGCACGATGGGTGTCATGTCGTCGATGCCAGGGAAGACCTTGTTGTTGCCATACGTGCGGTGCTGGTTGGTGAGGTCGAGCGAGGTGATGCTTGTCGGCAGCACGCTGCTCAACTCCTCGAGTTGGTTGTAACTGAGGTTGAGCGTGGTGAGGGCGGGCATCTTATCCATATCGACAAAGGTGGCGGCATCGCCGGTGAGGGCATTGCGACTCAGGTTGAGCGTGGTGAGCAGGGGCAGCGCGGGGGCGGTGGCGGCAGAGAGGGCTCCGCTGAGGCCACGGCCCTGGAGGTTGATGGCGGTGACGCGCCCGTCGCTGTCGAAGGTGACGCCGCTCCAGTTGCCACTGCGGATGATGGTGGAGGTGGCGTCCCAGGGCTCGCCAGTCCATGAGGCTCCTCCGAAGTCGGCATACAACTGCCTGAGGGCGGCGAGGTCGTCGCTGTTCATGTAGAAGGGCTTCAGTTCGGCGGTGCCGGTGCTCATCATACGGTTGTTGGTGTCGTCGCTCTCCAACACCTCTTCTGCTGCATCGGTGATGACGAAGACGCGCAACTGACCGCTGTCGGCCATCGGCGTGGCGGTCTCGAAGACGGCGGTGTAACTCTCGCCGGCGGCGACATTACCGCTGTGGCGCACCTCGGCGAGCAATACGGCATCGTCGAAACTGGTGCTGTTGACCGTGTAGTAGAGGCGGTCGGTCCATGTCCCCTCGGTGGTGGCACCAGCCCCTTGGTTGGTGATGGTGGCGCTGACGGTGAGGGCATTGCCGGCCTCGGCAGCGTCGGGCAGGGTGATGGCGGCGACGGCGAGGTCGGGCAACAGACGGCCGGTGAGGGTCATCGCAGCACTGGTGAGTTCATCGCAGGCGCCAAGGGCGGTGACCGTCCAGGTGTACTTCATGCCGCTCTCCACCGTGAGGTCGCAGGTTCTCTGGTCGGTCTCGACGACGGTCTCGGTGGGTTCGGCGGTCTCATCTCCCATAGGTTGGCTGAGGATGGTGACGCGGTAGCCGACGGCATCGCCGATGGCACTCCAAGTCAACTGCGTGGTGCCGGGGTCGAGGCTGCTGCCATTGGCGGGGGTGAGCGTGGTGAAGGTCTGGGTGGCGACGTTGGCGTGTACGAGGTAGGTGTAGTCGTAGGTGGTCAGCGTATGGCCACTTCCATCGCTCAGGGTGACGGCGACCGTGAGGGAGTCGCACTGCGTGCCACGGTTGACGAGGGTCATGGCGGGAAGGTTGCCAGTGCCGCTCGTGTCGTAGCCGGTGATGGTGGTGCCGCTATGGGGCTGGGCTGCCCAAGCGACATTGACCGCACTGCTGATGCCGCTGAGGGCAACGGGCTGTGTGGCGGTACCGGGACAGAGTTCCTGGTGGCGCACCGACGAGGCGGTGAAGTCGTAGGCAATGCCGTTGATGGTCAGCGCGACGTTCTCGGTGGCGACATGGGCGAAGAGGTCTATCACGGTGGGCAGGGCCTCTGCGGTGGTGGTGATGCTGAGGCTGTTGCCACTACCTTCTGCCGCAGTGAAGGTGATGACGCGCTCGTCGCGCGAAGTGGCGGTGTTATCCAGACCGGATGCGATGGTGGCCAACTGTTCGACTACCTCGTTAGTGGTGGCGTCGAGGGCATAGTCGGTGGCGGTGCCCACTACGGTGAGGGTCACGTCATCACCCACGCCACGGTCGGAAAGGTCGGTGAAGAGGTCTCCCAGACTCTGGTAGTTGCGGTCGTTGTAACTGGTGGCTGCGGCGGCATTCAGGGTGTAGTTGCCGGAGGCATCTACCAGCACGTCGGCGACGATGGTGGGTCCCCAACCTTTCGAACCGTAGGCACGGATGCTGAGGATGCTGCTGCCATGGGCTTCACCCGTGGGAATCTGAAGGTCTTCAAGATTCACTTCCTGACCGGGGGTGATGGTGATGGGGGTTCCCTTGCCATACCCGGGGTCGTCGCCCCAGAAGTATTCTGCATAGAGCACTTTTTGCGCCTCTTGCTGGCTGTCATGAATAAGTACCCGTCCGGTGATGGTGGGTCCCCATCCTGATGTGCCGTAGGTTCTCATGCTCAAGAGATGCTCTCC
>CAMKSZ010000118.1 GCA_946415525.1 uncultured Prevotellaceae bacterium
TGCTCTATGCTGCCTTGTCGGGTTGGAAATATTCCGTCCATTTCATCATGGATGAAAAGGGGGTGGTGCATAAGCAGGCGGCGAGTGCCAAGAAAGTGGCAAAGGGTATTGGTTTCCTCACTGTGCTGGCTGCACTTGCATCGAAAAGGCCTGGTGTCGCTGGGGCGGGCATGTTGGCTTCAAGTCGCACGGAGATGAGTTCCGACTTCTTCTTTGTCAGGAGAGTGAAAGCCGTCAAGTGGATGAATACCATCAAGGTGAATGAGCGTTTCAGTAGGAACCGCGTATTTGTTGACGATGCCGATTTCGACTTCGTCTATAATTATATTTGTTCCCGTTGTCCTAATGCGAAAATAGGATGACCGAAGCGAGTCGTGCCACCGTCGCTTGATGGCATGCCGGTCGCATTCGACATGCCAGTGGCTGTCTGCTTTCGCGTTTTTTGTGTTCTATGCTTGTTTTTCTTTCCCCGATGTCAGTTCTTCGTTTTTTTTGCTTAACTTTGCAACCAAATGCGATTGTAAGACATGGGAATGAGTGAAATATTGAGGTGGAAGGAGGGCGAAAGGCATTTCTCCTTCGAGGTGCTGCCGCCGCTGAAAGGCAACGGCACGGAGGCGTTGTTCCGCACTATCGACAAGTTGCGTGAGTTCGACCCCTCCTATATCAACATCACCACCCATCACAGCGAGTTTGTCTATAAGGAACTGCCCAACGGTTTGCTGGAGCGCCATCGCGTGCGCCGCCGGCCGGGCACCATCGCCATCGCTGCCGCCATCCAGCAGCGGTTTGGCATTCCCGTCATCCCCCATGTCATCTGCAGCGGCACCACTGTGGAGAACATAGAGTACGAGTTGCTCGACCTGCAGTTTCTCGGCATCCGACACTTGCTGCTCTTGCGTGGCGACAAGGCTGCCGACGATAAGGTGTTCGTCCCCACGCCGGGCGGCCATGCCCACACCACCGACCTTATCGGACAGGTGAGGCGGTTCAACGACGGCTTCTTTGCCGACGGCACGCCCATCAAGCACCCGGGGGCGCCCTTCTCCTTCGGTGTGGCGTGCTATCCTGAGAAGCATGAGGAGGCGCCCAACCTGGAACAGGACATGGCTCACCTCAAGACAAAGCAAGACTTGGGTGCACAATATGCTGTGACGCAGATGTTCTTCGACAATGCCAAATACTACGCATTCGTCGCTCGCGCCCGCGAGATGGGCATCACCATCCCCATTATCCCGGGCATCAAACCCGTGGCGAAGCGTTCGCAACTCACCATGGTGCCGAAGACGTTCCATTGCGACATTCCCGAAGCGCTGGCCGCCGAGATGCAGCGTTGCAAGAGCGACGAAGAGGTGGCTCGTCTGGGTGTGGAATGGGCTGTGGAGCAGTGCAAGGACCTTTATGCACACGGCGTGGGCAATGTGCATTTCTACACTGTCTCGGCGGTCGATTCCGTCAGGGAAGTGGCTGCAAGACTGTTATAGACGGTCGCATGTTGGTTGATAAAGGCAAGGACAGATGAAGTTTGACGAGGTTATCGGACAAGAGGATGCAAAACAACGGCTGTTAAGGCTGGTGGATGAGGGGCGCGTGCCCCATGCCATGCTCTTCACCGGACCGCAGGGTTGCGGGAAGATGGCATTGGCCATGGCTTTTGCTTCCTATTTGCTCTGTGCCCATCCGCACGATGGCGATAGTTGCGGCGAGTGCCCGCAGTGCACCATGTTGCGCAAGTGGGCGCATCCCGACCTCCATTTCACCTTCCCTGTCATCAAGCCCAAGTCTTCGTCGGCTGACTCCAAGCCCGTCAGCGACGACTTCATCCGCGAATGGCGTGAGATGTTGGCTGGCGGACCTTATTTCACCCTTGAGCAGTGGCTCGACGAGATGCATGCAGAGAGCCAGCAGGCCATCATGACCGTCAAGGAGGCCGACGAACTCACCCACAAACTCTCGTTGCGGTCGAGCCAGGGCGGTTACAAGGTGTCTATCATCTGGATGGCGGAGCGAATGCGAGAGGAAACAGCCAACAAACTGCTCAAGTTGATAGAGGAACCACCCTCGCAGACGGTTTTCCTGTTGGTGAGCGAGAATCCCGCTGCATTGTTGGAGACCATCAGGAGCCGCACACAGCGCTTCGACATGAGGCGCATCGACACCGACCAGGTGGAGCGGGCACTCGTGGAGCGGCGGGGCATCGACGCCGAGGCTGCACGGCGCATCGCGAGGATTTCGGAGGGCAATTGGCTGAATGCCGTTGGTGCACTCGATGCCGAAAGTGAAAGCAGGGCCTTCCTCGACGACTTCATCTCCATGACGCGCATGTCGTTCATGCGCAATGTCTCGGGCATGATGCAGTGGACGGCCAATGTGACTAAATACGGGCGTGAGAAACAGCGCCGGATGCTCACCTATTTCAACAGGATGGTGCGCGAGAGTTTCATGTATAATTTCCATATCCCCGACCTCACCTACATGACGGTGGAGGAGGAGAACTTCGTCAAGCGTTTCGCTCCCTTCGTCAACGAACTGAATGTTGTCGAACTGTCGGAACTGATGGAGAAAGCCTGTTTCGATATCGGACGGAACGCCAATGCGAAGATGGTGTTTTTCGATGTGTCGCTGCAAGTTACCGTCCTCCTCCGCAGAAAAGGTTGAGGCGGCGGATGCCTACGATACACAATCCAATAAATGACAAGACAATGGACTATAAGAATCTGAAATTCAAGATAAGCACAGGATGCGGACGGGGGCTTTGCCGTCGTGGCGTGGGGCGGCAGGACAAGCAACTCAACACCTACGACTGGTTGGCAGATGTGCCGGGCAATGCCGACGGCACAGACCTCGTGGAGGTGCAATTCAAAAACACCCGGAAGGGCTATTACCATAATGTCAATAACCTCGACCTGCGCAAGGGCGACATCGTTGCCGTGGAGGCCAACCCGGGGCACGACATCGGAGTGGTGACGCTCACTGGCGAACTGGTGAAGTTGCAGGTGAAGAAGGCCAACCTCAAGTCGGCGGACGACATCAGGCGCATCTACCGCATGGCTCGTCCCATCGACATGGAGAAATACGAGGAGGCCAAGAGCCGTGAGCATGCGACGATGATACAGAGCCGGCAGATAGCCAAGGACCTGGGACTCGACATGAAAATCGGCGACGTGGAATACCAAGGCGACGGCAACAAGGCCATCTTCTACTATATCGCCGACGAACGGGTGGACTTCCGACAACTCATCAAGGTGCTTGCCGAGACTTTCCACGTCAGGATAGAGATGAAGCAGATTGGCGCACGCCAAGAGGCGGGGCGAATCGGGGGTACTGGTCCGTGTGGGCGCGAATTATGCTGCGCTACCTGGATGAAGAACTTCATCAGCGTGAGCACCAATGCCGCCCGGTTCCAGGACATCTCGCTCAATCCGCAGAAACTGGCGGGCATGTGTGCCAAACTCAAGTGCTGCCTCAACTATGAGGTGGACAACTACATGGAGGCCACACGGATGATGCCTCCCAAGGATGCCATACTGCAAACCGCCGATGCCGACTATTTCTATTTCAAGGCCGACATCCTCGCTGGGTTGGTCACCTATTCCACCGACAAGCGGGTGGCTGCCAATTTGGAAACCATCACCGCTGAACGGGCGAAGGAAATCATCGAGATGAACAAACAGGGCGAGAAGCCTGAGTCGCTGCTCGAAGAAGGACAGGGTGGCATCGACGACCGTCCCAAGGACTTGCTCGAGGACGACATCTCAAGATTCGACAAGGCCAAGAAGAAAAAGAAGAAGCGCAAGCAAAAGGCGGACGTTGCCGACACGAAGAAACAAGAGAAGGCTGTCGCCAAGGACAATGACACTGCGGCGCAGGAGGCTGGGACGGCTGAAAACCTGCCTAAGCAGGGTAAGCCGCAACAACCCAAAGGCGACAAACCACAGCAGCCAAAGGGCGACAAACCGCAGAACAACCGGCGCAACCAGCGCAAACCCCGTCCTGGAAAACCACAGGAGGGAGCGCAGCAACCGCCCAAGGATGCCAATGACAACAAGCCTAAGCAGAATGACTAAACGCTGGCAGAAAAGCATCGTCACCATGGCCGTCGCCATTCTTGCGACGGCTACTTTTATGTCGTGTTTCCAATACACGGCCTATTTCCGCTACTGCTCCACGGAGTCCGAGGGGTGGAATCGGTTTGATTTCCTCGAATACCGTGTCCCTGCCATCGGGCAGGAGGGTTATTATGTAGAGGAAATCGGCATCAGGTACAATGAACGGTATCCCTATAGGCAACTGGGCCTTGTCATCGACCAAACGGTGGTGCATACTGCTTCCAAGCGGATGGGCAGATACAAGAGCGACACGCTGAGGGTGGACCTCTACGACGAGGATGGCAAGCCGAGGGGCGAGGGCGCCAACCTCAAGTTGTTGGTCATCCCGTTGAAAAGCGTAAAACTCGAACAGGGCGACTCGCTGTCGGTGAGGATTCGCCACAACATGAAAAAAACGACGGTGAAAGGTGTCTCGGCGATAGGCCTGAAAGTGACTTACAGCATGCCGAGCGGCGACTGACGGACTACTATGTGCGTATCAGGTTGCGGCCGGCGTCGATGCGCAGGAAGATGAACAACAGGATGGTGAAGCCCCATAGCGAACTGCCGCCGTAACTGAAGAAGGGTAGGGGTATGCCTATCACAGGCATTAGCCCCAACACCATGCCCACGTTGATGAAGACGTGGATGATGAAGATGCTGAGCACACAGTAGCCATAGACCCTGCCAAACTTAAATGGCTGTCGCTCGGCGAGCACGATGAGCCGCAATATCAATGCCAAGAAAAGCAGCAGCACGCTGGCGGACCCTAAGAATCCTTCCTCTTCGCCCACCGTGCAGAAGATGAAGTCGGTGTCTTGTTCCGGCACGAATTTCAACTTTGTCTGGGTGCCGTTGAGAAATCCCTTTCCCCTTAGTCCTCCCGAACCAATGGCAATTTCACTTTGGTGCACGTTGTAACCGGCACCCGACGTGTCGTCTTCCAAACCCAAAAGTACGTTGATGCGCTCCCGCTGATAGGGCTTGGCCACCTTGTTGAGCATGATGCTTGCCGAGTAGAAGAAGATGATGGAGCCCAAGGCGAAGAGGGCGATGTAGAGGTAGTTGCCGGCACGGCTGCTGAGACCTTGGTACATGAGGTAGCCGATGAGCAGCGCGCAGGAGAACAACTGCACCCACACGATGTCGAAGGGGATGACATATTCCGAGAAAAGCAGGAAAATCAGGGTGACGACAGCCACGAAACTCGTGATTTGCATCGCCTTGCGCTTGTCGTTGCAATAGACATAGACCATGCCTGCCGAGAATAACTGGATGAGCAACAGCACGATGAACTTCCCCGTAGAAGTGGGCGTGTCCCAAAGCAGCATTTGTTCGTAGCGGATGCCCAAGACGAAATAGAGCACCATCGCCACACCGGTGAAAAGGATGCTGCCTGGCATGCCTTCGCGGTAGAACATCAGGAAGAACGACAGATAGACCAGTGCCGAACCGGTCTCGTTCTGAAGCACGATGCAGGCCATGGGCAGCAGCACGATGGCGCACGAGAGGGCGAAGTCGCGCAGACGATGGATGTTGTAGCCATAGGTGGTCATGAACTTGCTGACGGCCAACGCAGTGGCAAACTTGGCAAACTCGGCGGGTTGCATGCGCAGTGGACCGAGCACCAACCACGAGCGGGAACCCTTGATGCTCACGGGATTGAAGATGGTGAGGAAGAGCAGCACCACCATGAAGCCGTAGAGGGCATAGGCGAAAGTGTCGTAGTAGCGGTTGTCGAGCATCAGGATGACGAAACCTAAGCACACCGACGTGGCTATCCACACCACCTGCATGCCAGAACGGGTCGACAGGCTCAGCACGTCGGGGTCGCTGAACGAATAACTCGCCCCGCACACGCTCATCCATCCGAAGATGAGCAATGCCATGTAGATGCCCATTGTCCACCAGTCCAATGACATCAATACTCCTGGTTGACTACTTGTCCTTTGTTCCATATTTGATGTGTTGACTTTGTATGCGGGCAGCCTGGCGCATCGAACCTTCCGAGAGTTTGCCCTTGATGTATTGCTCCATCATCAGCGACCCGATGGGCACACCCAAAGTGGCGCCGAAACCTCCGTTCTCCACATACACGCAGATGGCGATTTGAGGGTTGTTCATGGGGGCGAACCCCATGAATACGGAGTGGTCGCGGCCACGGTTCTGGGCAGTGCCGGTCTTGCCGCACACCTCGTAGTCGCGGCGGTTGGCGCTGCGGCAGGTGCCTCCCGTCACGGCGCGGCGCATGCCCTTGACCACCAATTCGTAGTTTTGCCGTGCCACATCCGTGTATTTCTTCGTCTTGTACATGCTTTTGATGGTGTCGTCCTCGATTTCCTTCACCACATGGGGCGGGATGAACCAACCCCTGTTGGCGATGGTGGCGCCGAGGTTGGCGATTTGCAGCGGGGTGAGTGTCACTTCGCCCTGGCCGATGGAGATGCTGATTACGCCCAAGGCGTTCCAGTTGCGCTTGAATGCCTTGTCGTAATAGGTGGCGTTGGGAATCATACCGCGCTTCTCGCCGGGCAGGTCGATGCCGAGTTTGTAGCCGAAGCCCATTTTCACCATGTAGTCGCGCCAGGTGTCCATGGCGGCTTGCAGCGAGGGGTATTTCTTGTTGTTGAGCATGTAGTAGAGTCCCCAGCAGAAAAAGCCGTTGCACGACGTGCCAATGGCTGGGATGAGGCTGAGGGGCGAGGGGTGCCCGTGGCAACCCACGTGCATGCCGCGGGTGACGAAGCCTCGGTGACAAGGATAACTGGTCGTCGAGTCGATGATGCCTTCGTTGAGGAAGGTGAGTGCCTGACTGGTCTTGAAGGTTGATCCTGGGGGGTACATGCCCATGATGGCTCGGTTGAGGAGCGGCTTTTGGGGGTCTTTTTGCATGATGGTCTGGTTCTTGCCGCGTTGGCGGCCAATCATCAGCCGGGGGTCGAAGGTGGGGGCCGACACCATGCAGAGCACTTCGCCGGTGGCTGGCTCGATGGCTACGATGCTGCCTTTCTTGCCTTCCATGAGTTGCTCGCCAAGGCGTTGCAGTCCGATGTCGATGCCTAATTTCAGTTTCTTCCCGGGGATGGGCTTTGTGTCGAATTTGCCGTTCTGGTAGTTGCCTTGGATGCGCCCGTAGTTGTCGCGCAACAGTATCTTCACTCCCTTGGTGCCGCGCAGTTCCTTCTCGTAGGAACGCTCGATGCCTATCTTGCCGATATAGTCGCCTGGTTGGTAGTATTTGTCCTCGTCTTCATCAACGTCGCTGGGCGACACTTCTGCCACGTCGCCTAAGAGCAGGGCGGCGCAGGGATATTCGTATTGGCGGATGCTGCGTCGCTGGATGTAGAATCCTGGGAATTTATAGGCCTTCTCTTGAAACACGCTGAACTCCTGGTCGGAGAGTTGCGACATGAAAAGTTGTTGGGTGAAGCGGGAATAGCCGGGGTTTTTCGAGCGGTCTGAGATGTCGTGCATGCGCTTGACGAAATACTCGTGGGTGATGTTGAGTGCCTTGCACAGTTCCAACGTGTCGAGCCCAGAGCGCAATTCGTTGACAATCAGCATGATGTCGTAGGAGGGTTGGTTGAACACCAACGTCTTGTCGTTGCGGTCGTAGATGATGCCTCTCGACGGGAACTCCACTTTCTTGAGGAAGGCGTTGCTGTCGGCGTTTTTCTTGTAGTCGTCGCTCATGATCTGAAGGGAGAACAGACGAATGATGTAGATGGTCACTATTGCAATGGCCACCCCGGCGATGACGTATCGCCGCTTGTCTAATTCATAGTCCTTCATGTCCTTATCGATCCAATCAATCCTGTTGCCCCTGTGGGGCCGTGAGTTAGTCTTTTCGGTGTAGCAGCCTGTCGGCGGCCAAGATGAGTGCCGTGGTCAATATCGTGCTGCCGACGACGCACTCTATCCATTGCAGCATATTGAAGAAATTGAACATCTCCAACGAGTAGAAGATGGTGCAGTAGCCCCCTACCAATACGATGACGAAATTGACAAAAGGCTTGGTGCCCAAGGTGGACATCGAGGCGATGAAACGGTCTTCTCCTTCACGTGAGATGAAGAGGTCGAGCAGATAGGGATGGGCCATGGCGGCGATGGTCATGGCGGCGGACGTCACACCGGGGGTGTTGGTGAAGACGTCGAGGGTAAGCCCCATGATGAAGGCCAAGGCGAGCATCAGCCATCGTGGTGTCCCCTTTCGCATCGCCACGATGAAATAGATGTAGGTCAAGGGCATGATGCAACCGAACAGGTGGATGTGGTTGAACACGAACACCTGGAGTACGCAGAGCGTGATGAACAGTATCGGCAGACGGATGAAATCGTTGCTCATGGCCCTATAGGTTTCTATGCGATTTGAGCGAGTCGGTGGCCTCGCGCAAAAGTTCGAGGCTTTCCTTCACTGCGGCGTCGTCGATGACGCAGACGTCGCGGAGATTGCCGAAGTTGGTCGAGAGTTTCACCTCCAACTTGAACGAGAGGCCGTCGTCGGAGTCCTCCACATTCAGCACATGTCCCACAAGGATGCCCGAGGGGAACATCGAGGAATAGCCGCTCGTGACGATGGTGTCGCCCTTCTGGCACACGGCGTGTCGGGGGATGTCATCGACGTAGGCGATGTCGGAGGGGGCGCCCTTCCAGTGCAGATAGCCGAAATAGCCTTTGCCCTTGATGGCGCAACTGATGTTCGACTGACTGTTGAGCACGGGGATGACCACGGAGTAGTGCCCCGACACCATATAGACCACGCCCACAACGCCGTTGCCGCAAGCCACGCCCATGTCGGGATGGACACCGTCGTAGCGCCCCTTGTCGAGCGTGATGAAGTTCTCGGCCTTGTCGATGGTGTTGCTGATTACCTTGGCGGGAATCAATTTGTATTGCAGCAGTTCCGGCGACTTGTTGTCATAGACAAACGACGAGTCGCGCAGACGGCGCTCGTCGGTGAGTTGTTCCCTGAGCAGGGCCACTTCGCGCTCCAATAGCAGGTTGCGCTCGGTGAGTTCCTGGTTGATGGTGCCTTGTCCCATGTAGGCGCTCAACTTGGAGTCGGCTTCGTAGGTGAGACCGGCGAGATAGTTGGCCGACGAGAACCACACGCTCCCGTGGTAGTTGTTGTACTGGAACATCAGCACAAGGCTCACTGTCTCAAGTATCACGAATACAAACCAGTAGTTGTATTTCTTGAGGAACTCAACGAGATTGCGCATGGCGGGCGGTTTACCTCATCAGGAATGAATATCTATCTACGTTCTTGAGGGCTACGCCGGCACCCTTGGCCACACTGTGGAGCGGGTCTTCGGCGATGTGGAATGGTATCTGTATCTTGTCGTGCAGACGCTTGTCGAGGCCACGCAGCAGGGCGCCGCCGCCAGTGAGGTAGATGCCGTTGTGCACGATGTCGGCATACAACTCGGGCGGGGTCTTCTCCAATGCAGAGAGCACGGCATTCTCTATCTTCGCCACGGTCTTGTCGAGGCAGTGGGCGATTTCCTGGTAGCAGACGGGCACCTCCATGGGGAGGGCGGTGATGCGGTTGGGGCCGTGCACGATGTAGTCCTCGGGGGCTTCGTCGCCCAGGTCGGTGAGGGCTGAGCCTACGTGTATCTTGATACGCTCTGCCATGCGCTCGCCCACTTTCAGGTTGTGCTGGCGACTCATGTAGTCTTGGATGTCGGCGGTGAGGTCATCGCCGGCGATGCGGATGGAGTTGTTGGAGACGATGCCGCCCAAGGAGATGACGGCAA
>CAMKSZ010000119.1 GCA_946415525.1 uncultured Prevotellaceae bacterium
CGCGTGTCGTCGGTGGTCCAGAGATACTTCATCCTGCCCGACTCGATGGAGATGTTGCTGCCATCGACTTGGAAGTTTGAGAGCGCCTTGTCAACGTTTCTCTCCCCAGGGGCGAAGAGTTGGTTCCAGAAAAGGGCTTGCAGCGCGTAGAAGTCGATGCCGTTGTTGCGCAGGAAACTCACCTGGTCGTAACTACTCTTGAGGAATTGCTTGTGCATGCGGTCCATGATAAGCACGGAGTCGCGGGTGAATTCCATGCGCCCCACCTCGACGAGTCCGAGAGGCGATAGTTGTATGCGGACGACCTCGTCCTTGCGCATGCTGATTTTCCCATCGACGTCGATGTCCTTTTTGCCCACCTTGATGTTGAAATCGATGCTTGCCACAAGATTGGCGGCGTTGGGAGCCAAGGCAGCCACCTGCCTGACGACGGCGGCGGCGTCTGCATTGTCCACGGATGAAGTCCCCGGTTGGGTGGTGACGATGGTGCTGCCCGTCGAACTATCGACGACAGCCTTTTTCTTGCTCCCGCAGGCGGTGAGGAACAGCGGCAGTGCGAGGCATGCGATTTTGAAGATATTGTATCGTGTCATGTCAGTTGTCTGTATTTTCTTCTTCCAAATATTTTTTGAGTTTGATTTTTCGTTGCAAAAGGGCGTTCTCCCCGTCCATCTCCAATGCCCGCTGCCATAGTTCGATGGCTTTGTCGGTGTCGCCGCCCATCATGTAGATGTCGCCGGCGTGCTCGACGATGACGGCGCTGACAGTGGTGTCGGCGGCAAGCGCCTGGTCGATGTAGATGCGCGCCTCCTCATAGCGGTGCTGCTGGAAGAGAATCCACGCATAAGTGTCGAGGAAGGTGGCGTTGTTGGGCTCGGCCTTCACCGTGCGGTAACTCATCTGCTCGGCCTTGGCGAGTTGTTCGCCACGCACGCTGAGGTAGTAGGCGTAGTTGTTGAGGCACCCGATGTTGTCGGCTTTCCACTGCAGGCAACTGTCGTAGGCGGCGTAGGCCTCCTGGTAATTGCCCTTTTCGTGGAGGATGTCGCCAATCATGGCGTAGAAGTCGGAAACGATGCTCTTGTTGCTCTCCTCGTTGGCCTGTCCCACCCCCCTGCGGAAGGTGTCGAGGGCTTCGTCGGTCTGCTCTTTCTGCGAATAGCCCATGCCCAGGAAGTAGTAGAACCAGATATTGTCAGGACTGTATTCGATGCCCTGTTTGGCGAGACTGACAATATGGTCGAAGTCTTTCTTGCCCCATGCCGACTGCAGGAGCGACAGGCGTGCGCCCACGTGGTCGGGCTCGATGTCGAGCATGCGCTCATAGACGGTGTTGATGGTGTCCTCGGGCATTTTCTTCAGCGACATGTAGGCGGTGCAGAGTTCTGCCATCGAAGCATTGGGCTGCGGCAACCGAAGGACCCGGTCGAAGAGCCGGAGCACCTCTGTGCTGTCGGTGCCGTTGTTCTCGCTGTCGATGATAAACTGCCTCATGAGGAGGATTTTGCTTTCGTTCTCCGTATTGGGACTGAGCAACAGTTGTTCGGCCTGCGCCTTGGCGAGCGAGTCCTGTTGCTGCGCCTTGTAATAGTCGAGGAGCGACATCTGCGCCATGATGTTGTCGGGCTCCTTCTTGAGCACGGCGTTGTATTCCTCCAGTGCAGCCTTCTCCTTGCCGTTTTTCAACAGCCAGTTGCCAATCATCACGCGGTAGTTGTAGTCGTGGGGATGCTGTCGGGCGAGACTGCGCAGTTCGTTGAGTTCCTTTTTCTTGTCGCCAAGGATGGAATAGACCTGCATCTTCGAGAGGGTGATGTCCTCGTTGCTGCCCTCGATGGTTTCGAGACGGTCGAGCGTGGCGATGACCTTGTCGTAGGCGTTGTCGGCCTGGTAGAGTTGGAGCAGGATGCCGAGGACGTCGGTCCGCCCGGGACTGGTGTCGGCGATACGCTCATACACCTCCGTGGCCTTGGCGTAGTCGTGGATTTTGATATACACTTGTCCGAGCCGCTCCAGGTAGGTGTCGTTGTCAGGACTCAGTTCGGCGGCTTTCTCCATGTAGGCGAGCATGGCGTCATCGTCGTGCATCTCGGAATAATAGGCCGAGAGGGCGTAATAGGTAGCCGCCGACGTGGGATGAATGTCGAGGCAATGGGAGAACAAGTCGTAGGCGGCAGCATAATTGCCCGCCTGCTGCTGTCTGACAGCCTCAAGGTAGAAATAATTGAAACGCTTGGCATCGTTGTCGCTGAGTTGCACGGCGACGACGGGCTGCACGGCTTTCACCTTCTGCTTTTTCTTTGCCAGAAGGGGAACGCCCACCGTCAGCGCCAGCAACAGCGCCATCAGGCGCAAGACCCTGCCATTATTGGATTTTCGTGCTGTCATTGCTATCTCACTCCTGTGTGTCCATAACCACCCGCACCGCGCTCCGTCTCGTCGAGCGTGTCGGTCTCCATCCATTCGCCTTGTTCATGCCGTGCCACCACCATCTGGGCGATGCGCTCGCCGTCGGCGACCACAAAGTCGTCGTTGGAGAAATTGACGAGCAGCACCATCACCTCGCCACGGTAGTCGGCGTCGATGGTCCCGGGGGTGTTGAGCACGGTGATGCCATGCTTGAGGGCCAGTCCGCTGCGCGGGCGCACCTGTGCCTCGTAGCCGGGAGGCAATGCGATGTAAAGCCCTGTGGGGATGAGCCTGCGCTCCATCGGGTGCAGGGTGAACGGTTGGTCGATATTGGCACGCAAATCCATGCCGGCACTCAGTGGTGTGGCATAGCGTGGCAATGGATGGCGGCCCTTGTTGACTACCTTTATTTTTATCATGTCTTTGTTGCTGATATGGAAATTAGATGCAAAAATAGCGATTTCTGCCAACATATCACCATTTTGAAGAATAAAAAGAGAGTTTTTAGAGAATTTTAGTTTACTTTTGCGGAAGATTCAACTTGCACCAAGACTCATGGACTGGCTTCAACTCATATCCAACAAGCGCTTAGGACAGGAAGACCGCCACGTGGCGCGCCACGACGACCGCTCCGAATTCAAGCGCGACAGCGACCGGCTGATGTTCTCGGCACCGTTCAGGCGGCTGCAGAACAAGACGCAGGTGTTTCCCTTGCCCGGCAGCGTGTTTGTCCACAACCGGCTCACCCACAGTTTGGAGGTGTCGTGCTTGGGCATGTCGTTAGGCAACGACGTCGCCCGACTGCTCGCCGCCCGCCATCCGCAACTGCAAGGGACGCTGTTTGAGGAGATTGGCTCCATTGTCGCCGCAGCCTGTCTCGCCCACGACATGGGCAACCCACCTTTCGGACATTCCGGCGAGCGGGCCATCCAAACCTTTTTCACCGAAGGCCCGGGGTTTAAGTTGCGTGAGCGGTTGAGCCCCACGTTTTGGAGCGACATCACGCATTTCGAGGGCAACGCCAACGCCTTCCGACTGCTCGCCCATCGTTTCAAGGGTCGGCGCGAAGGCGGTTTCGTACTGACCTATTCCACGTTGGCCTCCATCGTGAAATACCCCCATTCCTCGACGCTCTCGGGCCGCAAGGGGAAGTTTGGCTTCTTCGGTACGGAGGAGCGCATTTACC
The DNA here is from genome assembly GCA_946415525.1 of uncultured Prevotellaceae bacterium. Taxonomy (GTDB): domain Bacteria; phylum Bacteroidota; class Bacteroidia; order Bacteroidales; family Bacteroidaceae; genus Prevotella. Next base: position 3,596 of record CAMKSZ010000119.1, read on the forward strand.
GCAAGATAGCCGACGACTTGGGCATCCGGCAGTTGGAAAGCACCCCCGAGGGATGCCGCTACGCCCGTCATCCACTGGTCTATTTGGTGGAAGCAGCCGACGACATCTGCTATGAAATCATGGACATCGAGGATGCCCACAAACTGAAAATCCTCTCCTATGACGAAACGGCCAACTTGTTGTTGGGCTTCTTCGATGCACCGACACAGGAGCGCATGAAGCGGCGCATCGTGGAGGAACAAATCACCGACTCCAACGAGAAAGTGGTCTATATGCGCTCGTCGGTCATCGGACTGCTGGAGCACGCCTGTGTGGAAGCCTTCGTAGATAACGAGGAGCGCATCCTGGCTGGGGAATTGACGGATAGTTTGCTCGACCATGTGACCGGCGACATCCGTAGGGCCTACGACAAGTGCGTGAAGGTGTCGAAAGCGAGGATATACAACAGCAAACCCGTGCTTGACGTGGAACTGTCGGGTTACAAAATCATCGAGACCCTCATGGAGCAGATGACCAATGCGGTGGTGTCGCCCGACCGCTACTACTCGCAGCAACTCATCCAGCGCGTGAGCAGTCAATACGACATCATGGCAGAAGACCTGGAGACACGCCTCATGGCCGTCATCGACTACATCAGCGGCATGACGGATGTCTATGCGCTGGACATCTACCAGAAAATCAACGGCATCTCACTGCCCATCGTATAGTTTCGACACAAAGGCACTAAAACATGGCATACACCTACAAATACCCAAGACCTGCGCTGACAGCAGACTGCGTGGTCGTCACCAAAGAGAAAGAACCAAGGGTTTTGCTCATCCAACGAGGGAATGAGCCGTTCAAGGGACGCTGGGCTTTCCCCGGCGGTTTCATGGAAATGGATGAGACATCGGAGCAATGCGCCATTCGTGAACTTGAAGAGGAGACGGGACTGAAGGTGGGCGTGGTTCATCAGATTGGGGCCTACTCGAAAGTTGACCGCGACCCCCGCGGGCGAACCGTCACCGTGGCGTATTTAGCCATCGTCGATGCTCCACAACCCGTCGTCGGACAGGACGACGCTGCCAAGGCCCAATGGTTTGCGGTCTCTGCCTTGCCCCTATTGGCCTTCGACCATGCCGACATCCTGCACGACGCGCTCATCCTCTATAATCAATGCGTCTAACCGAAAGAAAGGAAACGCCAGGACACATCCGCCCATCAAATCAATCATAGCAAAATGACATTACAATTGCCAACCACCGAAGCCGCGGCACTCATCAAGGAAAACAGCGGACAAATCGTCAAGTTAGACGTGGTCGATGAAAAGACCATCAAAGTAGGATATCAAGTCCAAGTCAATGTGCCGTTGTTGGGACATGTCTCCAAGAATGTGAGCATCGACCTCATCGTGGACAAAGTGGAGGACAAGGATGTTTTCCTGCATTATTCCACCGGCAACTTTGGAGGCAAAGCCCTCGTGGACCTGCTGCTCGCCGCCATCCCCATATTAACCAAAAACTCCGCCGTGGAGAAATTGGGCAGCGGACTGGTCGTTCACCTCAACAGCATCAACTGGGTGAAGGACAATCTCGACAAGATAGAAGTCAAGGGCTTGCATTTTGCCAAGGACACACTCCTCATCGACTTCATCCTCAAATCATAAGCCAAGCAAGACAACCCGACATGCGCCCACGCCTACTTCCACGCTATGCGGAGGCGGTGAAGCATGGTGGTGCTCTCGCCGCATGAACCCGTATGTTGCAGGCAGAACCCACCTGCCCCATTGTCAGGCACTGCTGCCGTAAGCGCCACCTCGGTCTGGAGCGCAGGGTCGTCGGGGCGGGTCAACGGCGTGTCGGTCGTGACACGGGCCGTCAACTGTCCGTCGGCATAGGTCAAACGAATATGGCATCCCGTGCGGTAGCAGACGGCACTCACGGGGGCGGTCAGCGGCGTGGTCTTCCCATGGTCGTAGCCGACGAGGAGGAAATCCACCGCCTTGGCATATTTTGTCGTGCGGATGATGCGAAGTCCATAACCCGTGAGGGTACGGGTGTCGAATTTCAAGCAAACATCCATGTATTGCCCTGTGGCACTGCCAAAACCCTGACCGGCGGTCTTGGTGGGATCGACATCCAACTCCACGCTCATGCCTCCATAAGTCCCAGCCTCGGGGGTGAACATCATCCTCGCACCACGCTGAGCCTGGAGCAGTCCCTTGCCCACAGCGCCATTGAAGCCCTCGCCATACTCCCACATGGGTCGCTGACGGTCGAAACTCCAAGGAAACTCCTCGGTGTCGGCGGGTTTGTAACCATCCACCGTCCACAATCCCTCACCCACCTGCGGTTGCCAACCACACGGAAAGTCGTGGAAATCCGTTTCAAGGACACCCGAAGGGGGAGTCTGTTTCTTGCCCAATCGCTTTTTCAACCGAACGGACTGCTGTTCTCCCAACGGACTGCGTGCATGGCGGGGCGTGATGGTAGCCAACAGATAGCGGCCGGCATCGCCACTTTTTAGTTGATAGGAGCGCTGAGGTCCGTCGTTGCTCGCCGCCACAGGGAAGGCACCCTCCAGACGACCGTCATCGCTGAGATACCATGTGATGACGGACTCGTCGCCATGATTGTCGGGCAGCAACCGATAGTCGAGCATCGCCTTTGTTCCATCCACCCTGATACGCGCACCTTTTGCCACCGTAGGTGCCGGCAGCGGTTTACCGACCAGGCTCACCTTGGCAGCACCCTCGAGTCCGTCGGGGGTAAGGGCATGCACCATGATGTCGAGTGGGGCGTCTTCGTCGTAGTCCGACGAGATGGTACATTGCGAATCATCGGCATCGATTCGTAAAATATTTTCAAATCCCTCCTGCACTTTCCAAGACAAAGGTATTTTCATTGAAGGACCCAATTCATATCCGCTGTGGCGCCTTAATTGGGCAGTTAATGCGAGAGGCGAACCGCCGCCCTGCAACTGGCAGTTGACAGGAGCGACACGGAGCGAGGTGGCAGCGGCATTTTGGGGAGGGAACGACTCGCCCAAAGGGTTCCATCCGTCATCACCAGCGAGCAGTGCCCCCACTTGGTAGCCCTCAGCGGTTTTGTAGGCAGAGAGGATGGACTTACCATCCATGCAGACAGACGTTTCGGGGTGCTCTGCCTCCACCAGATAAGGCTTGCCGTTGAGTGTGACATTGCTATAATAACAACGCAAAGTAGGAGGCGGATAGGCTGTCCACCCGACATAGACAGGAGTATCGGAGTGAAAACGGCAATCGACAAGGGTGACAGGGCCGGGAGCCTTGCAGAAATAAGCCCGGTCGGCGGCGCCCTTCAGATGGAAGTCGCAATCGAGCATCACAGCCCCTGTCTGCGAGGTGGTATAAAACGGCTTTTGTCCGTAAAAATCAAAGTCGCAATGCAGATAGACGCCATTGCCGGTGAGCGCATCGTCGGTACATTCCATGTGGCAATGGTCGAAGAGGATGCGACGGGCACCGTTGAGGGGATTCATGTTGAGTCGGCTAATGAACCTGACATTGCGGGCCACCACGCGGTCGCCATGGCAGTAGGCCACATGTGCCTGCGTGATGGCATCGCCCCGCCGATGGCGCCCCAACGAAGGCATCAGCGGAAAGTCGAGATCGACATTACAGTAGTTGCCCATCGTGAGGTTGCTCACCTGCAGACCGTCGCCGTGGAAGTCGAACATGGTGAAATTGCCCACCGCCCCTTGCGTCTGCCCGCGTTGCGAGGCGAGCACCACGTTGCGTGGGTCGTCGGTGAGTCCCACAAGATGGAGATGGGCACACCTGACCGTCATGCCAAAAGGTTCGCGCCCGTTCTTCCCCACCCTGATTTCGGGGTCGTCGGGGTCATCGACCCAATAGACGTATGGGGCAAGATAGACCACCATCGGTTCGGTAGCCGTACCGTCGGAAAGTCGGGCCACAGCGTCCTGGAAAGTTCGGAATACGTAGGGAAGGTTCTGCACCACCGACTCGTCGATGGTGGCATCGACAAGGAAATGGCGGCTGTCGAGAGTGATAGTTTTCCCATCATAGCGGAAAGCATCCGACTGGGTGAGTTCCACGGGATGGGAGGCGTCGAGTGGACGGTTGAGCCTTTTTCCGTCGGCTCCATACGCAGTCATTGCCATGGCCAACAGGCATGGCAGCAACCAATAGGTGTAATGTATGCTCCTCATAAAATAGGTAGTCCGCTATCCGCACACCCATCATGGAGGAAGGCAGCAGCGGTGGTTATGGTTGGTCGAAATTCTGGTTAAGGTGCCGCGACAACATCTTCCCCACGTCGCCGGTGGCGAACTTCAAGGCATCGGGGTGCTCGCGGATGAACGAGTCGATGTGGCGCACCCGCTTCTCCTGCAAAATCTCATCAACAGCGATAAGGATGCCAGTCTCCTCCACGTCGCCAAAGCCGTCGTTGATGGCGGTGCCAAACATGCGCATCGTCGGGCTAAGTCCCATATAGGCATTGACCAACGGCGGAATGTTGATACCCAACTTGCGAATCTCGGTATTGAGGATGCGGTAGTCCTCGCGCAGGTCATCCTTACAAAGGATGGAGGCCAGTTCGGCGGGGTCGGTGTCGATATGGAGAGGTTTCAAGGGTAAGATAAGGTTGTCCTTGTCGCCAAAATGCTTGTTGAGGAAATAGAGAATCATGTCTCTCCCCTTGCGGACATAAGAGGGATACATGGTCATCTTGCCGAAGAAATATTTCACGTTGGGCATGATGACGGTGAGCGCCCCCAAACCGTCCCACAGATTGTCGAGGGCGAAAAGGCTCTTGGAGTTGACCCTACTGCTTTGATAGGGGACGATGACATAGGAACGCGCCAGTTCGATGGTCTGCGGCAGGTAATCGCGGATGAATTCCTCGGAGAAGTGAAAGAGGTGGCTTGTGGCAAGGATGGGTTGCCCGTTGCTGTCGAAATCCACTTCCGAACCGAGTTTGTAGCGGTATCCGCCGATAATTTCCTCCTCATCTGGGTTCCACACGAGCAACTGCTTGTAGCAATTTTCCATGGTGTCGAACTCATCGAGGTCGAGTGCCTTGCCTGTGCCACCGCCCGCCTCGCGGAATGCCTCCTCACGCTGTCGCCCAATTTCCCTCACCACGTTGGGGGAATCGTGATAATCGACAATGTAAATCTTGTTATGGCTCTTGTTAGTCATGCGCAACTGCTTGTCGGGGGTCAGTTCCGCCTTGAGTAACTCTTTATCTACGGGAGGTATGATTGGTTCCATGGAATAATGATTTTAATGGTTTTCAAAGTTCATATACCCTATCTTGCACATACTGCGCCCACTGTGCAGGAGTCTTCGACTTGTCGAAGGTCTGCCAGGGTATGGGTTTGCCGATGGCGATACGGAAGGTCTTATGCACATTGCGGTACATCTCATCTACCAAAAAGAGCATGGCGACATTGAATTTCAGGTTGAATGTCTTGCAGATGTTGGCAATACGATAGAACCGGTCGGAATTGCGACCGCTGAAATGGATGGGCACCACGTCGCGATGGGTCTCCACGCTCTTGGCGATGAAGGTTTTCTTCCATGGCAGGTCGTGGATCTCGCCCTTGATCTTGCGCGAGCAGACGCCGGCGGGGAACATGAGCATGTGGTGGTCGCTGGCGAAACCTGCCTTCACCATGGCGGGGAAGTTGCGGCTCTGGCCGCCTGTCTTGTTGATGGGGATGCAAAGAGGGGCGAGACCGGGCAAGTTCATCAACAGGTCGTTGACCAAATATTTGAACCGTCCATCGTAATGGCGGCCGATGAGTGCACCAAGGGCCACGCCATCCTGGCCACCGAGGGGGTGGTTGCTAACAAACGTGTAAAGGCGTCCGTCGTCCTTGTCGGGAAGGTTCTCCCTTCCCTCCACTTGCAGGGTCATTTCCAAGTATCTGACACATTCCTCCAACCACTCGACACCCACCTTGTCGCGACTTCTCCACAAAAAGGAGTTCACTTCATCTTGATGGAGAATCTTGCGCAACCAAGACCGCACGAACGAGGGCACACGGTTCGCCTTGTTCCCCATCTTGCTGCGGAGTATCTGGTCGATGTCTATGGTCTTCTCTGAGATTTCAGTCATAATGTTGCCTATTTCTTACAATTTGCAAAAATAACTCAACTTTTCCAAATAATGGGCTATTTTCTGAAAAAATGTTCCCAAAATCCATTATTTCGTGAATTATTGATTCAACTT
>CAMKSZ010000120.1 GCA_946415525.1 uncultured Prevotellaceae bacterium
TAATTCTCCACCTTGTAAGTGTGTTGCGTACCACTGATGTTCTTTATTCTCGTATAGAAAGAGAAATTCGTCAAGGAAATCTTTGTTCAGCGATGCCAAAATGGTGGAGTCCTTGAAGGAGTAGGTGTTGAGGTTGGTGTCAAACATTTCCGAACCGATGGGCGCGAAGTCTTCTTCACGGCCAGTGATGGAGCGCTCTATCTCGAACAAGTCGCCGTCGAGCAGGTCTTCATCGCTGAAGCAGTCGGTGTCCCAAGTCAGGAGCACCGAGCCGGTGCCATCATCCTGCGGCGTGGCTTTGAAATTGACGGGTGCATGCACCATGGGCAATGACTCTGGTTCGCTCATGTTGCCCTCGACCAGTTTGCCCTCGCTGTCGTAGTAATCCACCTTCAGGCGGAAGGAGCGGTGGGGCACGGTGTCGGGGATGGTTTCCGTCTTCTGATTGTTGTTCGCGTCGGCATAGATGACTTGCACTTTCTTCACTTTGTTGGTGCCGATAATCCAAGGCACGACCAATTTGCCAGGATAGTCAACGTGGACGATGGGCCGCGAAACGGAGATGTCGAGAGTAGCCGGCTTGGCAGGGATGTCGAGGTCAAACTCCTGAAATCCGGGCGGGGTTTCCCTGTGACGGCCATGGCCAGAGCGGCGCAGGTCCCATCTGAAAATCAATTTCTTGCCACGAAACTCATCTGGCACCACCCATCGTGCATTGAGGGGGATGTGATTGTTGCCATAGTTCGTGTAAACCTTCCTCCTTTCCATCTTGTCTTTGGTGAGTTCTATCTCATGGTTGTCGCTCTCGACCTTGCAGTAAACGGTGCCGCCAGCACCAGTGCTCAGGTGTGTCCACACCCAATAGTCGTCGCTGCTCACGTCCCAGTCCTCCGTGTTGTATTTGTATTCCTCCAGGTCGCCTGGAACTTCGTCTTTTTCGCCGTCGTTGACGCCCCAAAACAGCACCAAAGTTTCCGAAGAGGAGCCTTGCACTCTGCAATAGAGCCTTCCTCTTCTAATCCAGGTGTCGTAACTTTCTTTGTCGAACACGGGAACTTTGATGGTCAACTGGTCGGTGCCTGAAAGGTACACCATATAGTTGGAAGTACCTTCCACATAGCCCGAAGAAAAGGCTTAATGTGGCATGGCCAAAGCCAAAACGGTGAACAGCAACACCGCCCACCAATTACTCTTAAAAGCGATTGTTGAACCAACATGGTCTTGGCAAGACCTCTTTCGATTTGGCATGTTCATTTCAATCATCTACTACTATTTTAGGTGTTATTTGTTAATACAGAAACCATTATCTACTAACGCAACTTTTATAAACATGTAACAACAAGAACTAAAGCATATAGCAACTTCACATATTTATATTAACTTGTAAAGTTAGCAATTACTGAATAAATAGGAGAAAAGACAAGCGATAATTCATATTTTTTAACAAACGAAAACGGAACACAAGTAACAGCCCTCGCCCCAAAATGCCGCCCCGATTGTTAAAATTTATTATAAATCGCAGAAAAAAATTGAATAATCCGACAATTATGAGTATTTTTGCGATGCAACATTGAAAAACAGGATTTTCTAACCCAAACATCAAATATTATGACCTATAAAATTATCGACATCGAAGGTATCGGCCCCGCTTATGCCGAGAAACTGATTGCCGCTGGCATCAACACCGACAAGGAAATGCTTGACAAATGCTGCAAGCCCGCCGGCCGCAAGGAATTGGCCGAGGCCACAGGCATCTCTCCCAAACTGATACTCACCTGGGCCAACCACTGCGACCTGATGCGCATCAACGGCGTAGGCCCGCAGTTCTCCGAACTCTTGGAAGCAGCCGGTGTAGATACCGTGAAAGAATTCCGCAACCGCAAGCCCGAGAACCTGCAACCCAAACTCGAGGAAGTAAATGCCGAGAAGAATCTCTGCAAGCGAGTTCCCAGTCTGAAGGAAGTAGAAAAAATGATTGCCCAGGCCAAGGAACTTGAGCCCAAAATGGAGTATTAATCCACGTAACAAGAAAACTCTTATAGAGCCGTTCGTAACGCAACTCTTACGAGCAAAATCAGCCCCCACCCTGTGGCATTGGTGGGGGCTTTATCGTGTGACTCCGCTTTGTTGGCCGAAGAAAGCCAAGCGCGTCATTTATAGTCGATACGTGCCTTGAGGTCGATAACCCATCGCCCTCTTTCCAGATGGGCCTTGCCCGGCGTGCAGGTGTATTGCCCCGACTTGGCGCCCGAGAAATTGCAGGCACGCTCGATATATTTCTTGGAACTGTTGTTGGCCTTGCTCAACTGCGTGTCGCTCATGGTGACAAAAGTGAAGTCGGCGCGGGTGCGCGAGGCATCGAGACGGAACAAATAATAAGTGTCTTCCGTCTGTGTCCGCTGCCGTTGGGCGTCGAGGAAAGTGCCGTCGTCGGCAGGCCAGCGGAAGAACACCACCGAGGGGTCGCCCTCCTCCACAGGAGCCGCCTTCTTTTCCTCAGCCTTCTGCTCCTCGGCTTTGTAAAAGGCTTTCTGTTCTATCGAAGTCATCCTTTCGTCCGCCGCCTTTCGGTCTTCGTCCGCCTGTTCCGTCAGGCGCTTTACCTCTTTCTTCAGTTCCTCCTTGGTGGCAAAGAAGTCGAAAGCCCCCTTTTGGTCGCGGTCCGACTCCTTGTTGATGCTCTTCAGGCGATATTCAAACCACCCTATCGCCGCCACAAACAAGAAAAGCGAAATGATTGTGCTCATGTCTTTATTCCGATTGTCAGTTGTTTTGCGCAATGTAGAGAGCCAGTCGGCTGATGCCGCCCGTCAACGGGATGAAGAAGAGCGAGTCCTTGAGTTCGGGATTCTCCTCGTCGGTCATGCTGTCGCGGCGCGCCTCGATGGCCTTGTTGAAATCCTGCTCCGCCTTCTCGGTGAGCACCGTGCGGAACCTGCCGAACTCCCGTTCGTTGGAAACGCCGAAATACTTGGTGAAACTGTATTTCTGGTTGAGCCCGAAGAAATAATCGACGAACTTCCGATAGCCCGCCAGCACCTCGTCGCGCACGGCATCGGTGACATCCTTGTAGCGCGGCACGGCCAAGGCGTCGAGCACGGTGGAGCCGGTGCGGAACTTGGTGATTTCCTCCACATCCTCCACCACATAACGCTGCTTCATGTTCAAGCCGCCCTTGCAGGTGATTTCCTTCGGGTTGTCCACCAATTTCAGTTCCACGCGCCCGGTGTCGCCCAGCACATCGTTGAAGATATGGGTGGCGAGCGACTGCAAGGCATCGATGCTGCCCATCAGTCCCAACACCTTAGAGGCCGTTCCACTGACGGTGATATAGGCAGGAGTTTCCATTCCCTTCATTTCCAACAACTTGGCAGCATAATACACCTCAGCCGAGAAGAAGAGCAACAAGACGATGCGCAACTCCTGGTTGGCCCTCAGTTCTTCGGAGAACGACACACCACGCCCCACCATGCGGGGGTTGCTGTCGAGGGAATAGAGGAAGGAGATGAACTCCGCGCTGCTTCGCTTCGACTTGGCATACACGTCGCTCACGCCGCTGATGTCGCGCAACTTCATGTCGAAATCAGGCGAGAAAGCCTTGACGAAGCCGTTGTATTCCGGTCCACGGCCCAGGAAGTCGCCGTAGATGTTGTTGCCGGCAAAGCGCACCGACGAGATGAGCACCGCCGTATTGCCACGGTGATAGACCACGAAGTCGGTGGTGCCGCCACCGATGTCCATCGACACCACGGGCCGGCTCTCGGCATCCACATCCTCCTTCTTGGTGTAATAATAATAAGGAGCGAGCGACTCCGCCACTTTTTGCAACTTATACCCCTGCGGGGCGATAAGCCGCCGACAAAGTTTGTTCCACGAATTTTCCAGGTTGGAAATCTGGTAAGGCTGCATGCACACCGGATAGAACCATGTGATGCCCGTGCGGTTGAGGAAGCCCCCCGACAGCAGCACCTTATTACGGATGAGCATTAGAATCTCCTCGAAATAAGCCTCGATGAGCAAATTGTTGCCACGGCTGCTGTCCCATTTCAGGTCGGGCCGTGTCTCATTGTAGTCGTAGGTATCCTCCTTCTCATAGTGGAAACCGATGTTATAGTCGGCCAACGGGAAGATGTCGCGCCCCTCGATGCTGTGACCGGCACGGTAGCACAGGTTGGTGCGCATGGGGAAACGGGCAATTTCGCCCTGTCCCAGAGAGACCGGCACGAACTCCTGCATAAAGGCCTGTGCCGGACCGCCATAGAACGACTCCAGCCCCTCTTGGTCGATCATCTCCACCGACCACCGCGATGTGGAGTTGAGCGACAACACCTGCACCTCTTCGGGCGTGATGACGAACGGCTGCGGTTCGGTGTCCGTGTCGGACTTGAACTCGATGTGCGTGTTGGTGGTGCCAAAGTCGATGGCGAAGTCGAAGATGCGACTTCCCTGTCTCACGTCGCGATAGAGCGGCACCAGCAGTCCACTGGCAATGGTGTTGGTGACCACGAGGTAGTCGTACTCCTCTGAGAGGCAGAAATACTTCGAGGTGAGGAACTGGCGTCGCTTGTCGGCCCGCTCCACCAAAGTGTGGACGAGCGGTTCGGCGGCATGGTTGCGATAGGCATATACCGCGTATTGGAATTGGTCTTTCTTGTAGCCCGCCGTGTCCTCATCTACCAAGTAGATGCGCTGCGGCTTCTCCAATGTCGGGTCGTCGATGTGATAACTCGGGAAGAGGAACATGTCGAACCTACACTCCATGATGGGCCAGATGAGCCGGTCGGGGTCGGGATCCACCTGGGCGGCGGTGTACTCGCGGTGCAGCGTGACGAAGCGCCCCTTCTGCACGGGGATGTTGATGACCGCCTGAATGCGCCCGTCGGGCATCTCGGAGAGTTGGAACACCGGCTTCGACGTGTTGCCGGCATAGCCCGTCAGCGTCTTCACCGAGAGGTATTTCATCACCTCCGACTTGAGCGGCAGCAGGTATTGGCACTCGTCGGCAGTGCGGTTGTTGCCCCTGAAGAAATTGGTGAAGAAAGCCGAGTCGTTGACCGGGAACGGCACTTTGAGCAAGTAAGGCTCGAAGACGTCGTCGGTGGTCAGATAGGGATATTGCGTGGAATCGAAAGGCAGCGTGCGCTCCTCCATGGGTCGCCGGTCGGTGAGCGGCGCCATGAGATGGGAGTTCCACTCCGACGTGGTGTAGCGCATTTCCGGTTCGAAATAAGGTTCGGAAGGCAGCACCAAGGGCAGTCTGTCGCCCGCGGCCTCCGTGAGGATGCGGAAGTCGCTGTCGGAGGCGATGCGGTCGCCGCCGAGACACATCAACGGGATGTCGCCCGGCAACATCAGTTGCGAACTGCCCGCGATAAGCGGCTGGTAGATGCTTTGGTACATTCCAGGCTGCATGGCATTCATCCGGTTTTTGAACTCCGTGTCGTGGTCGGCCCTGAAACAAGCATCGACATAGGCATGGAATTCTGGATAAAGCGCGTTGAACTCCGGCTGTTTCGAGAGGAGATAGACAAACTCACGGAACTCGCGGTCGCGGCCAGTGAGCGGTCTGAAAGTGCCGTCGTCGTCGGGATGGAACGCGAGGTGGTAGTTGCTCAAATAAACGTCGCTGACATAGGAGAGGTCGTTGGCGGAAGCCATGGTCACCGACGTGGGCGACGTGCCTCCCACGATGTTGATTTGCCCCACGGCCCCCTCGCCGATGTAGTTGAGCATGTAGATATACTGCATCCGCCCGAAATTGAAACTGCGGGCATCCTGCGAAAGGAAGAGTTGCAAGGTGGCCGCCACGGCGGCATGCTCCTCCACGCCGTCGGAAGCCAACCGCTGCAAGTCGTTGGTCTTGTCCCAGGTGACGATTTGGAACAATCGGGCGTATTTCGTGCGGAAGCCGAAGAAAATCTCCAGCACGTCCAGTGCGTTGGCAGCCATTTTATGGTAGATGGACGAGCCCCTCACCCCCATTTCCGCGCAATAGCCGAAAGCCGTCTTGGCGAGTTCGAAACCTGCGAACGGTGTGGGGATGGAAGTGATGGGCAGCGACGCCTTGGCGCCATTGGGGTCGTCGATGGCCTCGATGTCTTTCGTGCCCAACTGGGCGGTCTCCTGCCATCCTTCTATCGTCTCGCTCCCTTTATGGAATCTAAAAACGTGTGGCATATCAGATGTTGTATTTCTTCTTGATGACGTTGTTGATGGCCGCCTCATGGACGGTGATGAAAAAATTGTAGGTGTCGAGCCCGCGGAGTTTTTTCATCGACACGTCGGAGATTTCGGTGTCGATGGCGGGATAGCCCTTCAAGTTCTTGCCCAGCAGCCTCCCCAACATGGAAGTCTTGCGCGGCTCGATGTGCATGATGGTGTCGAACACGTCGTCGGTGTTGGCGAAGAGGTCGAAAGGTTGGAAACTACGCTGGTTGTCGGACAATTCCTTGAGCCACTGGTTCTTGTAGGCATCGGCAAACTGCCTCAGGTCGGCGAAGAAGGCATCGTTCCAACTGACGTTTTTCATCTGCGGGGTCTTCGCCCAGGCATAGTCGCGCGTCTGGTCGAAATGCTCCATCATGAACCGCGAGAAGAGATAGAAACTAATCATCTCGCGCCCCACCGACCCGAGGGTCGAAGTGCAGAGGTCGTTGAGCGAGATGGGGTTCTGGTCGGCATTGATGGCGAACTCACGGTAGGAGGTGCTGGTTTGCACGCGATTGTGCTCGACGTTCGACTTCCCGAAATCGACGATGGAGAGTGCGGCAGCCAACTCGACGAAATGCGCCTTGTTGCGCTGGTCGGTGGCCCCTTCCACGTTGTCATACCTGTTCTTGATGGAATCGCAGATATAGTAGAGGTTGTCCACGTCGAGGTTGCCGATATAGTATTTCAGCGCCGCCTTGGTCTTGGAGATGAAGGTCTCCATGTTGATTTCGCTCGACTTGTTCTCCTTCAGTCCGAAATACGGCAGTACGGTGACGGCGCCGATGGCGGCGTTGGCGATGGCAGAGGAGTTGGGCATGTTGAGCCTCTCCGCCTCGCGGAACGTCTTTTGCAACAGCGGGAAACCGGCGGCACCCGTTCCACCGAAGATGCTGCTCACGATGAAGATCTGGTCGTCGGACTGGAAATGCTGCAGCAGCGAGATCATCGACTCGGTGTTTTTCGGGTCGTTGAGCACGATGCTGCCCATATTGGGATTGCCCTTGAACCCCACGTCGAGCGGACAAGCGAGGTTCTTGTCGGAGAAGAGCAGGCTGAGCAAGGCCTGGTTGCTGTCGGCCTGCCCTTGGTTGGTGAAGCGGTTGTAGGCGATGTAATCGGCAAACTTCATGTTGGCTACATTGTTGAGATGCAGCCTGAAGTTGGTGTTCATGTCGTCAATCTCCACCTTGAAATAGCCCTCTTTCTCGGGACGGTTGTCGAACGAGAGATGTTGGCGGATTTTCCGATAGAGGTGCATCAGCGAGACGGTGCGCGTCAGGTCGCCGTTGCTGGTGTCGGGGTCGATGATGACAGGCACGATGGTGTCGATCTTATTGCCCAACGACACGCCAGAAGCGAGCAGCATCGTCAGCGACCGGAGCACCCTCGCCCCTGTCCCTCCGATGCCGAAGATATATAGTTTGCTCATGGATGATAAAATGACAAATTGACTAATGATGACGGGTCGGGAGTGCCGGCCTTAGAAGGGTATGTTTCTGCAACGGCTGCTAAACGACTTCAAAATCAAGGAGAACACGAAATAAAGCAGGGCGCAATAGACGAAGACGATGAAACCGAAGGAGATGAAGTCGGCCGAACCGACGCCTGCCTCAAGAATGTTCTGCGAGAAGGTGTAGCCCTGAATATTCTGATGGGCGATGATGATGCCTGTCACTGTGGCTACGGCTCCTGTCACCACGCCGATGAGCATCCACTTGCGCAAATTGGCGAGGAGGATGTGGTCGAGCACGATGTAATAGACGAAGGAGACGATGAGGGGCAGGAACAGCATCACATAGAAGACAGAACTGTAGGCACCCGATTGAAACATGTACTTAGAGAAATCGCCGAGGTAGGCAGCCCCGAACAATTCCAAGATATTTGATATAATGTCCATTGTAATAAAATTGATTCCGTGAGAAAAGAAAAAGATGTGAAAGTCACTCGAAGTTGTCAAACTTCACCGGCAGGCGGAAGAGTTCGCGGCTGTCGTTGTCCTTGGCGTTGTAGAAAGCGCCGTAGATGCCCTCCACCATCTCGTAGATGGCATACGACTGGTGGCTGGGCGGCAGCGAAGCCTGTCGCGTGTTGTAACTGCACTCGCTCACCCATGCCGGTATCTGGTTCTTGAGTTTGATGGTCACCTGCGGCACGTAGTTCTGCCCCTGTGCCACCAATTGCAGGCAGATGGGATGGCGGAAGAAGTCGCACTCGGTAAACTTGGCCTTGTCGTTGACGTCGGTGATTTTGTATTGCGCCGGCTCCACCTCGTAGTTGTCGATATCGAGCAGGTAGGACAGGTCGGCGAAGAGTTGTGCCACGCCCAGTCCGATGGCGAAAGTGAAATTGGCCTTCTCGTGGTCGAGGGTCACTTTTCGTATGTTGAGGCCGTCGTGATGGGCCTGTATCCTCAGCGCATTGGTGAAATTGCTGGTGAACGTGCGGGCGTTCATGTGGTTAAGTTCCCAAGTAGGTTCCGACGAGAGCATGTATTTGTGCTTCATGCCGGGGAGCCCGGTGGACGTGTCTTCCAGTTCCATGTGGCGGTTGAAGTCCATCACCTGCTTGAGGCCACCCATGACGATGACATAATAGGGGCGCTCGCCATGGCAAGCCATCGCCTGGTTGCCCTCGTAGTAGTTGCCGCTGAACTCCGACATGCACTGCATGATGATGGCGGCGAACTCGCTCTTGCTGTCCCTTGCACGGCGGATGGCCTTCATGAAGGTTCCCGTGGTGCTGCTGGCGGCGGCGGAGAGGAGGTTGCCCACGTTATCGACGTCGTACATGCAGTCGCTCACCAATACAGAGACGGTGTCACGGCTGGTGTGGTCGAGAATCATCTTGAAAATCTTGTTGATGTCGGTGGAACTGGTATTGCCCACCTGCATGGAGGCGGGGTTAAGATGGAGTACGAAATTGTCGAGGTCGTCGCAGATGGGCGTGTGGTAGATGTCCTGGTTGATGAAGTCGAGCGTGGTGCCGCTATAGAATCCGTCGGCCTTGGTGATGAGATGTCCCAAGGCGTTCTTAAACTGGGAATTGGTGGTCACATAGCCGTTCATGCTCCCCGAATTCTCCATATAGATTCTCACCACGGGCTTGGCAGCAGGCACGGTGGCAGTGTCGGCGGGCAGGAAATGCTGCCCCTCGCTGCTCTCGTGTCCTCTTCCCCGTCCAATCCAAACTGCTACAATAGCCAATATTGCCACGAGCAATATGGCCAGCACTTTTCTCGTCATGTTCGTAATTTGCCTTTTTGTCCTTCTTTTTTCCCGTCGTCACCGGTTATTGGGTGCAAATTTACGAAATAATGTGCAAATACCGCCATGTTTTGTGCAAATATTCTTAAAAACGCCCGGAGAGAAGGTGCAGTAGTGGCAGCGTATGGCTGCCACTGCTGCAATTCAAGCATTACTCCTTGCGATGTTGTTTTGGGCGGAGTTTGATGTCCATCTTGAATTGTTTACCAGTATTTTTGAGTTATCTTGTTATAGACAATCCTGTCTGGATAGACCTGAACGGTTTTCTTGTTGGTGTTGGTAAG
>CAMKSZ010000121.1 GCA_946415525.1 uncultured Prevotellaceae bacterium
GAGTTAAGGAGTTAAGGAGTTAAGGAGTTAAGACATTACTCTTGCTAATTATGGGCATCTACTGACGGGATTCAAGTGGCTGCCGGCTTGGGGATTTGGATTCCACAGTCGCCTTGTAGGTGCATAAGCATTTGTAGATGAAAGGCTTATGCCCCTACGGGGCGATTTCCTTCTTCCCTTTTCCCAGGGCGTTGCCCTGGGCTGGGGGCTTATTGCCCCTTCGGGGCGTTATCTGATACATGCGGATATTAACTTTCCCAGTTATCAAAGGACGAGGTAGAGGAGGACGACGAGGAGGACGGCGAGCACTTCTGAACGGCGATTGATTTTTACGGCTGTCCGCATGTCGTTGGAGGTCAGTTCGCGGTCGTTCTCGCCGATGTAAGGCTTGTCGAACAGTTCGCCGAAATAGTAATGGGGACCACCGAAACGGCAGTCGAGAATGCCGGCGAGCGCCGCCTCCGGATACCCGCTGTTGGGACTGGCGTGGCGATGACCATAGCGGGCGACAAAGCGCAACAACGACAGTCGGCCCGACACGACGACCATCAGAAGAGCCGTGAGACGCGCAGGAAGATAGTTGGCAAGGTCGTCGATACGGGCAGCCACACAGCCGAAGTCGCGGAAGCGCTCCGTGCGATAGCCTATCATCGAGTCGAGGGTGTTCACCATCTTGTATGCCATCATGCCAGGGACGCCCCCGACCGCCAACCAGAACAGCGGAGCAATCACGCCGTCGCTCAGGTTCTCCGCCAGCGTTTCCAAGGCAGCCGTGCGGATCTCCTGCGCCGACAGTTGCGAGGTGTCCCTCCCCACGATGCGCGCCACCTGTCGGCGCCCCTCTTCCAACGAGCGGTCGGTGGCACGGAACACCTCCTTGACCTCACGGATGAGCGTGGTGCCCGCCAGGCAGCAGAAGACGAGCACGCCCTTCAGGCAGACGCCGACGACGACCGACAGCGAGGAGAGCCCATAAAGCACTGCGAAAGTGGCAAAGAACACCAAGGCGATGAGGGCGACAGCCACCACCCCACCCTTCCATTTCCGATGGGCGCCACCATTCCACCTGTGTTCGCACCAGGAAATCATCCTTCCGAACCCCACGACGGGATGCGGCAACCACGACGGGTCGCCCAATGCCAAGTCGAGCAACCAGCCTATCAACAAAGGCAAGACAGCGATGAGGACGTCATTCATGCAATAATCCCTCCATGTATTTAGATACCGCCGCCACCAACGCGTCGTTTTCTTTTGGCGATTGCGCAGCAACACGGAAATGCCCCCCATCGAGGCCTTTGAAATTGGAAGCGTCGCGGATGAGCATCCCCTGTTCTTCGGCGAGATACCTCTTCAAGTCGGCAGCCGTCCCCTTTTCCATGTGGCACAGCATGAAGTTGGTCTGTGTCGCCATGACATCGATGCCCGCCACGCCACACAACATCGTGCGCAACCGTTGCGCCTCGTCGAGATAAGCCGACAAGTCGGGGATGGCCTTGGCACCATGGCGGAGCAGCCATTTTCCCGCCTCTATGGCAAGGGCATTGACCGCCCAAGGGCGATATTGCCCACGGAGGAAGTCGATGATGCGAGCAGGAGCCGTGACATAGCCTAATCGAAGGCCCGGGATGGCATGGCTTTTTGTCATGGAACGAATCTGGATGACGTTGCCGCACCGCACCGCTTCCCTTGCGGAAAGCATCTTAGCCAAGGTATAGTCCTCGTAGGACTGGTCAAGCACCAACAGTTCGTGCCTTTCCGCCAATTCCAGCACCCTCTTTTCAGAAAAAGCCTCACCCGTAGGATTGTTGGGATTGCACAGCCAACAAAGCGAGGCCTCCGGATGCGCCACATATCCGAACGCCATGCAAGCATCCTCATACTCGCTGAACGTAGGAGAGAAAACCCTGTATGAACCTTTTTGGCGGAAGGCCTGGGCAACCAGCCAGATGGCGTCCGTCGCCCCACTTGTCACCATCACCTCTTCGGGAGCGACACTCAGGCTTTCGGCAATCATCTTCTCCAAGGAGCGAGGCGACGGTTCGGGGTACGACCTCACCAAATGGACATTTTGGCGCAGGCACTCCTCCAAACCCGCAAGGTCGGCATGGGCATAGATATTCGAACTGAAGTTCATCCCCACATTCCCGTATCTATAGAGGTCGTCACCGTGTCCGTCGATCATCGTCTTGCAAGATTTGGTAAAGTCGGGGGATATCCACGTATTTGCGCACATGGTCGGCAAGGAGGTCGTATTGCTGTTGCTTGTAGGCATTGTAGTCGAAAGGCGCCTCCGCGGCGAGCATCCTGTCGGCAAAAGGTTTCAGCAACTGGTCGATGAACTCGCCGTTGTCGAGGATTCCATGGATATAGGTACCCATGCATCTCTCATCCGTCACGCAGCCGTCGGTCTTTCCATCGTCGAACGTGACAAAGGGCCTGCACTCGGCATCGCCAAAGCGGCGCGTCACCCCCTGATGGATTTCGTAGCCGTGCCAGTTGTTGTTGAAAGTGACCTGTCGGGTGGTCTTCCCGGCGGTCATCGTCGTGCTGACCGGCAACAAGCCGAGGCCCGGCAAGCGCTCCACGTCCCCCTCAAGATGGTGAGGGTCGCAAACCTCCACCCCCATCATCTGATAACCGCCACAGATGCCCAGAACCACCGCCCCTTTCCGGTGCGCCCTGACAATGGCCTGAGCACAACCGTTGCGGCGAAGTTCGTAGAGGTCGCTGAGCGTCGATTTCGTCCCCGGCAGGATGATGACATCGCTCTTGAGCAAGTCTTCGGTATTGCTCGTATAGAACAGATGCACGCGAGGGTCACGCTCCAAGACATTGAAATCCGTGAAGTTGGAAAGGTGCCTTAGGAGCACCACCGCCACGTTCACCTTGCCACGCTCCGCCACCCTCGACTTGCCGGACAGCGCCACGCTGTCCTCCTCCTCTATGTGGATGTCGGTGAAATAAGGCACCACGCCCAGGACAGGCACTTGGCAGATGTCCTCCAACATCCTGCGACCGTCGTCGAAAAGGCGCAGGTCGCCACGAAACTTGTTGATGACGATGCCCTTGATGCGCTTCTTGTCCTCCTCCGTTTGAAGGGCGATGCTCCCATAGACGGAAGCGAACACGCCCCCACGGTCGATGTCGCCCACGAGAATCACGTCGGCGTTCGCATGGCGCGCCATCGACATGTTCACGATGTCGGTGTCGCGGAGGTTCAGTTCCGAGATGCTCCCCGCCCCCTCCATCACGATGGGATGGTAGCGCGCCGACAACCTGTCGAAGGCGTCGCACACCTCCTTGCGGAAATCGATGTCCGACGTTCCCCGCCGCCAATAATCGTAGGCATCCTTGTTGCCGATGGGTTTGCCGTTGAGCACCACCTGACTGGTGTGGTCGCTCTGCGGTTTCAGCAAGAGAGGGTTCATGTCGGTGTGGCAGGCGACACCCGCCGCCTCCGCCTGGACGGCTTGCGCGCGCCCTATCTCGAAACCCTCCGGGGTGGCATAACTATTGAGCGCCATGTTTTGCGCCTTGAAGGGAGCGGGATGGTAGCCGTCTTGCTTGAAGATACGGCAAAGTGCCGCGGCAAGAACGCTCTTGCCCACGTCGCTTCCAGTCCCAGCCAGCATCACGGGGTGTAGTCTCTGCATCATCTCGTCGTTTCTATTGCACATATAAAGAGGTAGTCGGAGAGGCGGTTAAAGAAAACGGGAATCTGATTGTCCAAGGGATGGGTGCGGCACAAGGTCCACAACCTCCGCTCCACGGTCCTTGTCTGGGTACGAGCCAAGTGCAAGAAGGCAGACAACTCGTTGTCGCCAGGAATGACGAACCCGGCCGGGGCGCTGCATTCCTCAATCATCCGCTCCATCTTGGCGGTCAACTCCAAAGCGTGCAAGGCCTTAGGGTTGGTTTCGCCATCAGGCGTCGCCACGTGGCTCATCACCACCATCAACTCCCGTTGGATGTCCTTGAAAAAAGTACGGCGAAGGTCGTCGTGCGGAAGTTTCGCCCTGACGACGCCCAAGAGGGCGTTCAACTGGTCGATTTCCCCATTCGTCTCTATCCGGATGTCGTCTTTCGCCACCCGCACCCCGCCCCGAAGGCCCGTCGTGCCTTGGTCGCCCGTTTTTGTACAAATGTCTTTCATAATTCCTTCAATAATCGGTCCAAATCCAGTTCGCCCCAATACAAGTGCGTGTAACTCGCCAAGACGTGCTTGTATCTGAAAACGGGCGTGGGCACCTCCTCGCCTTTGGCGTTGAAGACCTGCGTGACGGAGGGAGGCGTTTCGCCCAAGAACTGCGTGTAATGAAATTCGTGCCCACGGTATTCCCGTCCGTCGAGCCAGAACCGCCGATAGCCCAACGACAGTTTCCTGTCCGCCTTCTTGGCAGTGATGGCATACGGGAGCACGCCGCACATCGGCCACTCGCCGTCGTCGGTCACTATCTTGTCGCAGAGATACATCATCCCGCCACATTCGGCGACGGCACGCCCACCCTGTTCCACATAGTCCTTGATGGCCTTTCGCGTCGCCTCGGCACCCGCCAACGCCTCCAAGTGTTTCTCGGGATAGCCCCCCGGCAGATAGAGCAAGTCCACGCCGTCGAAATCGGGGACATCCCTCTCGGGGTTGAAGAACGCGACATTCCCCAAGCGGTCAATCGTCTCACGATAGAGGAACGAGAACGACTCGTCGTTGTTAGCAATCAAACATTTAGCAGTTTTTCCCATCTCACATGTTTTTCCAACAAATCCACCAATTCGCCCGTTTCCGCCCGTTTCGAGAAGTCCAGTCCCAAATACCGTTCCTCCTGGCCCAATGCCGACCGCTTGGGAACATAGCCCAAACATTCGATGTGCAAATCGTCGCACACCTGTTGAAGGATGGCAAAATGCCGCTCAGACCCCACCTTGTTGAAGATGACGCCACAGATGAGGACGTCATCGCGGAAATTGACGAACCCCTGGAGCATCGGCGCCATGGAATAGGCCGCCGATTTCGCATCCACCACCAGGACGACCGGAATGCCCAACGTGCGGGCGATTTCCGCCGACGAGCCCTTGTCGCGGTCGTAGCCGTCGAAGAGGCCCATCATGCCCTCGACAACGCACACATCGGCATCCGCCCCATACTTGTCGAACAAAGCCCTGACATGCCCCTGCGACGCCATGAATGTGTCGAGGTTGACACTCGGCCTGTGGCACACCGCCTCATGGAATTTCGTGTCGATGTAGTCCGGCCCGCATTTGAAGGGTTGCACCCGCCATCCCTTCGAGACGAACAACGCCATCAGTCCACGGGCAATGGTGGTCTTGCCCGAGCCGCTTGTAGGAGCCGCGATAAGGAATTTAGATTTCATCGCTGCAAAAGTAGAAAAAATATTCATTCCTTTTGCATTTTATCAGAAAAGAGTTGTAACTTTGCAATCAAAATATGGAAATCAGACCCAGAACAGGGTCTCGACGCAAGGGAATCCGGTGCAAGTCCGGAACTGTTCCTGCAGCTGTAATCCCACTTTTAAAGGCTTGTTAGTATAACGCCACTGGCCATTTCCCACCGCCCATGAGCGACGAGGGAAACCCGGGAAGGCATAACAGGTTAGGGAGAGTCAGAAGACCTGCCATATAAAAAAAGGATGTACGCCCGTACAGGAAGATGCGGTAGCGGAAAGCAACAACGTATATGAAAAAGAGACTGACAGTGGGACTGCTGGCATTGTGCGCAGTCGTAACTGCTGAAGCGCAGCGTGACAACGTGTGGCGAACCGACTCGTTGCAGGAGGTGGTGGTGACAGGTACTGGCACACAGCACCTGTTGAAGAACGCGCCTGTCCAGACCGAGGTCATCACCTCGAAAATGCTTCGCAACTATGCAGGGAGAAGCATCGAGGACATACTTGGAGGGTTGTCGTCGTCGTTTGCCTTCAACGAGGACGACATGGGGTCGCAGATGCAAATCAACGGCCTTGGCAACTCCTACATCCTCGTCCTCATCGACGGCAAGCGCATACATGGCGACGTAGGCGGGCAGAACGACCTGTCGCTCATCGACCCGAACAACATCGAGAAGATAGAGATTGTGAAAGGAGCGTCAAGCGCCCTCTACGGCAGCGACGCCATCGCCGGCGTCATCAACATCATCACCCGGAAACACGAGCAGGAGAGCATCTTGCTGGAAAACACCACACGCGTGGGCAGTTATGGCGACCTCCGCCAGCACAACGGCATCGCCTTGGGCCTCGGCAAACTGAGTTCCTACACCAATTTCCAACTCCAGCACAGCGACGGTTGGCAAAACACGAGCGAGGAACATGTGGAAGGTTCAGAGCCCCCCATCTACGACTCCAGGAACAAGACCGTCAACCGCCACACCAACTGGCAGGTGGCAGAGCGGCTCACCTACAAGGCCACCAAGGCCCTGGAACTGTATGCCGACGGGAGTGTCTATTGGAAACGCATCTACCGTCCGAGCGGCAAATACCCCCACTACGACGTGAAGACCTACGACATGCAGTACAACAACGCATCGGCGGCGGTGGGCGGCAAGTGGAAACTGTCGGACACCGATGTCATCTCCTTCGACATCGACTGGAACCGCCATGCCTACTATTACTATTTCACGGCGACCACCCTTGTGGAAGACTACGAGAAGAGCGCCGGCACCATCTATTATCCCTATTTCCCCTATCTGCCCGACCAGACAGAGTTGCAGAGCGACCAGCAACGCACGATGGCACAACTCAAGGGCGTGTTGGCACTCCCCTACAAGAACCAACTGAGTGTTGGCGCCGAATTCCGTTACGACTGGTTGAAAGCCCCCACCCGAGTCGATGGCGGGAAGGCGAGCGACTGGACCGGAGCCATCTACGTGCAGGACGAGTGGTCGCTCATCCCCAGCCTCAATGTCACGGCAGGCCTCCGGCTCAACCAAAACCAGCAATTTGGCACACGGCTGACCCCGAAGGTGTCCTGCATGTGGGTTCCCGCCCAGGCATGGCGCCTCCGCGCCTCTTGGAGCCAAGGTTTCAAGACCCCCACCACCAAAGAACTATTCTATTGCTATGTCAGGCAGATGAGCGGCACCTACCTCTATTTGGGCAACACCGGCTTGAAGCCCCAAGCCAGCAACTATTATGGAGTCAGTGTGGAATACACCTGGGGCGGCCTCACCCTCACCGTCAGCGGGTATCTCAACAAGTTGAAAGACATGATAGCGCTCGTCACCATCCCCAACTACCAGGCGCCCGACCAATATGTACTGAAATACGACCCCATGAAAACCAGGCAGTATCAAAACATGGACGACGCCACGACCCGTGGTGTTGACATCAATGTGCGCTACAGCCACAAATCGCTGTCGGCAGGAATAGGCTACAGTTATCTCGACACCGATGCCCACCAATACGACACCACGCACGAGAGGATGAGAAAAGTCATCATCGACGGCATGGCCCACCACAAGGGCAGCCTCTTCGTCAGTTGGGACCACCAATTCTCCTCCGACTACCGTCTGGGAGCCGGCATCTACGGACGGATGTCGAGCAAGCGCTACTATCAGATTGACGGCGACGGGAAAGGGTATCAGTTGTGGCGCCTCTCCACCACGCATCACTTCGGGCACTCGAAGAAGATGGAATGGCGAGCCGAAGCCGGCGTGGACAACATCTTCGACTACGTGGACCGCACGCCACACGGGTTGCACTTGGGCACCACCACCCCCGGCAGGACCTTCTACGTGTCGCTCACGGTGCGTTTCAACAAAGGCAAGAAAATCACCAACAAATACAAGTCTAACTTTAATTCCAGAGAAAATGAAGAAAATTAGGACAATGATGACAGTCGTCATGGCAGTGTTGACAGCCATGAGTTTCAATGCTTGCAGCAGCGACGACGATGGCATTACCAACAACTACCTCATCTACCAAAATGCGGTCAACAATACCGTCAAGAGTCAAAAGAGGAACTCCAAGGCCATCCTCCTCGTGGCTTTCGGTTCCACTTGGCAGCAAGCCTACGACGCTTTCGACCGCACCGTGAGCGCCTACAAGCAAGCCTTCCCCGGCTACGACGTATTCCTCTCGTTCTCGTCCGCCATCTGCATCAACCGTGCCGCAGCAGGCGAGAACGTCGCCCCACGCAACTTCTACGCCCCACCCTTCTGGCTCAACGCTTTCGCCCAGGAAGGCGTGAAGTATTCCGAAATCGTCGTGCAGTCGCTGCAAGTGATTCCGGGCGAGGAATACACACGCGTCATCAACTACATCAAGGACTTCGCCAACAACGCCAATGGCGACATCGACGACAAATACCTCGCCAATGTGAAACTGAAACTCGGCGTGCCCCTGTTGCAGGATGCAGAAACCGACGTGCCAGAAGTGGCAAAACAATTGAACCTGCTTTACAATTCAACCGCATCGCAGGGCGTCGTCGCATTCATGGGACACGGCAACCCCGACTCCTACGACACCTACAAGGCCAACATCCGCTACACCCAACTGGAGGAAGCCCTGCAGACTTACAGCAAGAACTATTTCGTCGGCACCGTCGATATGATGCACAACTTCAAGACCGACGTGTATAGGCGCATGCAGGCCGCCGGCATCCAGAGCGGAAAGGTGTATTGCCACCCGCTGATGTCCATCGACGGCGACCATGGCCACAACGACATGGCAGGAGACGACGACGACAACTGGGACGGCAGCAAATTCACCCCCAACAAGGAAGGCGAAGTGGAAGACACCTCATG
Source organism: uncultured Prevotellaceae bacterium (assembly GCA_946415525.1). Classification (GTDB taxonomy): domain Bacteria; phylum Bacteroidota; class Bacteroidia; order Bacteroidales; family Bacteroidaceae; genus Prevotella. The sequence continues at coordinate 8,756 of CAMKSZ010000121.1, forward strand.
GAAGATGTTCTTCAGTCACCTCGGCTACACCTGCGACAACTCCACGATGATAGAGAAAGGACTCCTCGAGTTGCCCAGCATCCTCAATGTCTGGATGAACCACACCAAGGACGCCATCAACGGCGAGCCCCTCGACTACTACCACTCGAAAAATCCGGAATAACGGTTTTCATAGATGCTTCAAAGCATTAGTTTATTGACAATGGCACTCCTTTCGGGGAGTGCCGCTTTCGCTCTAATCATATCTTAGGAACGAACATGGGGAAAATCATTGTCGCCGGCATCGGTCCGGGCAGCAAAGAGGACATCACGCCCAGCGTGATGGAAGCCGTGCGCCACGCCGACGCCATCGTGGGCTACAAATACTACTTCCAGTTTATCGAACCCTTCGTCAGCGAGGGATGCGAGTGCATCGACACGGGGATGAAGAAAGAACGGCAGCGCGCCGAACAAGCCTTTGCGCTGGCAGAACAAGGGAAGACCGTCGTGGTCATCTCGTCCGGCGACGCCGGCATCTATGGCATGACGCCGTTGATTTACGAGATGAGACGGGAGCGGAAGTCCGCTGTCGAAATCGAATCCCTGCCCGGCATCTCCGCCTTCCAAAAAGCCGCATCGCTGTTGGGCGCCCCGATAGGCCACGACATGTGCATCATCTCCCTCAGCGACCTGCTGACACCGTGGGAAGTCATCGAACGGCGGATCAATGCAGCCGCCACTGCCGACTTCGTCACGGCGATTTACAATCCGAAGTCGAATGGCCGTTACTGGCAACTCTATCGTTTGCAGGAAATCTTCTTGCAGCATCGTTCAGCCGACACCCCCGTGGGGTATGTCAGGCAAGCCGGTCGGGAGGGACAGGAAATAAAGACCACCACCCTGTCGGCGTTCGACCCAGAGGACGTGGACATGTTCACCCTATTGTTGATTGGCAACTCACAGTCCTATTTGGAGAACGGGAAAATCATCACCCCCCGAGGGTATT
>CAMKSZ010000122.1 GCA_946415525.1 uncultured Prevotellaceae bacterium
TCATCTTCATGCCTGCCACGCGCAGTCCGCGACGCTCAAAACGGTTCACAATCTCGCCTATCAGTTGGCGCTGCACGCAACTGGGCTTCAGTAATACAAGGGTCTTTTCCATAATAGTATCAATTTGTCGTTTTATGTTACCGCAAAGATACGAATAAAATGCTGAATACGCCACAACTTTGGGCGTTTTTTTCATTCCCTTGTCATTGTCGTCTGCCTTCCCAGCACTCCTCCTGCCCGAAATCTGTAAAAACCTTGCCGAATCTTCGTCAATTTCACCGATATTTTGTATTTTTGCCTATTCTTTGCACCAACTGTGAAAACCATGAGGAAACTTGCATTTTCTTGTTTGCTGCTCGTCTGTCTGCTGTGCCGGCTCCATGCCCAGCAGTGGCAGTGGGTAGATCCCCGCATCGGCAGCGTCGGCGTGGGCCGCACCTTCCCCGGTCCGTCGATGCCTTTTGGCATGGTGAAACCCGGTCCCGACTGCGGCGTGCGCCCCAACGCAGGGTGGGCGCCCATGCCCGAGGCGGTGAGCGGCTTCTCCCAGACCCACGTCAGCGGCACCGGCGGCGGTCAGAAATACGGCAACATCCTCATCCAACCGATGCTCGGCGACGTCCAGCAACAGCGTCGGCAGTCGGAAGACATCTCGTTGGGATACTATGCCACCATCTATGAAAACGGCATCCGCACCGAAATCACCACCTCCGAGCGTTGCGCTTTCTACCGGCTGCACTATCCGCGGGCAGGTTCGCTGTTTGTCGATGTTTCCCATTACCTCGGCAAGAGCGACATCCCCGACCTAAGGGAGGCCCAGCAGATGGTTGCCGCTGAACTTGAAGTGGTTTCCGACCGCGAGGTGCGCGGCTTCTCCACCATCCGCGGCGGATGGAACAACGGCGACGCCTACACCGTCTTTTTCTCCCTCCTCGCCGACAAGTCCTTTACTGCCGACAACTCCGCCAACAACTCCCTTGGTTCCGCGCCCCTCCAGAAAATCAGTTTGCAGTGGTCCGACACCCTCGTCAACGTGCGCGTCGGCATCTCGTTTGTCAGTACGATACAGGCACGGCGCAACATCCCCGACACCGGCTTCGACCAGCAGTTGACCGCCCTCCGTGCCGAGTGGCAGCGCATTCTCTGCGCCGTCACCCTCCGCAATGCCACCGACGCCCAACAGCGGATGTTCTACACCGCCCTCTACCACACCATGCTCATGCCCGTCGATCGCAGCGGCGAAAACCCCAAATGGAGCGACCTGCCCTATTACGACGACTACTACGCCATCTGGGACACCTACCGCACCTCGTCGCCACTGCTCACCCTGCTCGTCCCCGACCGCCAGCGCGACATCATCCGCTCGCTGCTGAACATCTACCGGCGCGAGGGCTACATGCCCGATGCCCGTAGCGGCAACTGCAACGGGCGCACCCAAGGCGGCAGCAACGCCGAGGTGGTGATTGCCGACGCCTGCCTGAAGCACCTCGACGGCATCGACTACGAATTGGCCTTGGAGGCCATGCTTAAGGATGCCACCGTCCCCCCGGGCGGCAACGAGGAGAAAGAGGGGAGGGGAGGGCTGAAGGAATACAACACCCTCGGTTACATCCCTTACGGCATCGACCGCGCCGGCAACCGCACCATCGAGTATGCCTTCGACGACTACTGCATCGCCGTGGTGGCTGATGCGCTCGGCTATGATGATGTCGCCACGGAATACCGGAAAAAGGCTGGCAACTGGAAAAACCTCTGGCGCAAGGACTATGAATATGACGGCATGAGGGGATTCATCATGCCCCGAGATGCCGACGGCCAGTGGCTCGACAGCGTGCCATGGGGCAAGTCGAAGGTGTTCCATCCCCGCATCCCCTACACGCCTACGACAAAGGTCGCCCCTTGGTACCTGCCGTGGTGGTCCACGTTCTTCTACGAGGCCACTTCCGAGGAGTATTCGCTCAACATCCCCCACGACGTGCCGGGACTGATAGCCGCCTGTGGTGGCGATGAGGCCTTCCGCCAGCGCCTGGACTTGTTCTTTGAAAAGGAATACTACAATGTCGCCAACGAACCGTCTTTCCTCACCCCCTGCCTCTACCATTGGATAGGTCGTCCCGACCTCAGCACACGGCGCGTTCACGAAATCATCGGCACCAATTACAGCGACGCGCCCGACGGCCTGCCCGGCAACGACGATTCCGGATCCATGTCGTCGTGGCTTGCCTTCCACATGATGGGACTCTATCCCAATGCCGGCCACGACTACTACCTGCTCACCCTGCCCATCCTCGAAGGAGGCTACACGATGCTGCTGCCCAATGGGAAGACGTTGACAGTAGAACTGCAGGGGAAGGGCGACATCTACGACTATGCCGCCCTCAACGGCGAGCGGCTCGACGGCGCCCGCATCACCCACGACCAACTCCTGCAAGGGGGCAAACTCGTCTTCTACCGCAAGAAAGTGAAGAAGGAAAAAGTCAGGTTCCTTCCTCCCTCCATCATACGCTGCGGTGAAGTCGTTGACACGTCGGAACCCTTCTTCAAAGGTGAGATTTCCTATACGCTCAACAGGCAGTTCCGCACCTGGCCCCTCACCATGAGGTGGGTGGACGACACCCTTGTCGTTAGGTGTAAGGAAGCATCGTATAAAATCCCCCAGCAAGTGGTGGAACAAGCCGACGGCTTCTGCTGGGACAGTCCGCAGCGTGACGGCGCATCCTATGTGGCAGACGGCACCTTCGCGTTTATTTCAAAGAAAGCATTAGGCACCCTGCTGAAAGAAGGCAAATTCATCTACGACCGCATCACCTGGCGGGAAATCTCACGGACGGAGGACACCATTACCGTGAGAGCCGACCTCGACCGCACTGAGATGACCATCTCCCTCAAACATCCATTGCCATTGGTGCTCGGCATGCATCGCAACCCGTTGGGCATCGACTGGAACATCCAATATTGACACATGAACAGACTACTGACACTCGTGGCCGTCCTCGCCCTAACGGCGAGTGCCTCGGCACAGAAGAAAACACTGGAGCAGATGGGAGGCGTATATTACGCCTATCCCGTAGGCCAGCGGATGATAGACCCCACGCCCCCCGTGGGCTACACCCCCTTCTACATTTCGCACTACGGACGGCACGGTTCGCGCTGGCTGCCCTCCGACAACCGTTACGAATGGGTGATGGAGCAGTTGGCCGACCGGCACCGCCTGACCCGCGAAGGACAGCGAGTGAGGCGGTTGATGACCAAGGTGTGGCGCAACGCCCGCGGGCATGGCGGTCAACTCACCCCCCTGGGCGGCAGGCAGCATCGAGGAATCGCCGACCGGATGGCGGCCAACTTCCCCGAAGTCTTCGTCGAAGGCGCCCGTGTCACCGCCCGTTCCAGCGTGTCGGGCAGGTGTCGGGCGAGCATGCTCCATTTCACCGAACAACTGCGGCAGCATTTTCCTGCCATCGCCCTCGATGTCGCCACCGACTCTGCCGACATGCAGTATATTGCCTATACCTCCCCCGCACTGAAAAAGATAGAAAATGGTCAATTCGCAAAGATGTACGGTTCACCCCAACGGTTGATGGCCCTTTTGTTCAAAGACCCTCAGACCGTGGAGGAACCTGTGAAACTGATGTGTGAGTTGCACACCATTGCCTCCGACATGCAGGACGTTCCCCTGCGCATTAGTTTCTACGACCTCTTCACCGACGACGAGTTCTTCGACATCTATGAGCGCAACAACGAGCGCATGGCCTACTGCAACGGCAGCGACGCACGCACGGGAGGCGAACCCGCCCTCTCTGCTCTCTCGCTATGGCAGAATATCGAGGCATCCGCCGACCGCGCCATCCTTTCCGGGCAGCCCGCCGCCGACCTCCGTTTCGGTCACGACACCAATCTCTATCGCTTGCTCTCGCTGATGCAGGTCTCGTCGGTGGAGAGCCGTAGGATGGACGAGATACTGCCCATGGCCGCCAACCTCCAGATGGTGTTCTACCGCAACGCTGCCGGCGACGTGCTGGTCAGGTTGCTGCACAACGAGCGCGACGTTGCCCTGCCCATCGCCTCCGTGCAAGGGCACTACTATCGGTGGGCAGACGTGAAAGTCCATGTGGAGCGGCGCATCCACCGCTTGGAGCACCTCCGCCAGTTGTGCGCCGTCAACACCATGGTGGGCACGGCGCAGGCCAACACCCAGTCGGCAGGACTTTTCGGCAAGGGCAGCGAAGAGCACGGTCAGACCCTCCCCGCCGTCCTCACTCCCAACGGACAGAATTTCTGGACGCCCCAGACCCGCGACACCGAGAAGAAATGCGTCGCTCCCTATTACTATGCCGACTCGTTGTTGCAAGGGTTCCGCAACTCCCATTGGATTGTCGGCGGTTGCACGCAGGATTACGGTTCGTTTACCATCGCCGCTGTCGGGGGAGCCTTGCGCACCCAACCAATGGAACGCGCCACCCGATTCAGTCATGGACAAGAAACCTCCCATCCCCACTATTATGCCGTCAACCTGCCCGACGAACACCTGAGAATGGAGATGACAGCCACGCCCCACGGCGCCTTGATCAGGGTGACTCCCGAATGCGACCAACCCGTCCATGTCGTCGTCCATCCCAACAGCGATGAGGGCGAGGGAGGCATCGCCATCGACACGCTCGCCCGGGAGGCTTACGGTTACAATCCCGTCCACCGCATCTACCAAGGATGGGGCGAACCCGCCGGGTTCAGCGGCCATCTCCTCCTGCGCTATTCCGACCGTCCCGTCGCCGTGGGTGCCTATACGGAGGCGGGTGTCGCACCCCGTCTCCTGTCGGTGGAGCGAAAGGCCAATGCGGGCATCTACCTCACCTTTGAAGGAAAGGCCGGCCGACCCATCCTGTTAGACGTGGCGTCGTCGTTCACGGGAAAGGAGGGATGCGCCCGCAACATGGAAGCCGAACTCGCCGGCAAGAGTTTCGACACCCTCATGGATGAAGCCGCCGACGCCTGGATTGACCGTTTCCACACCATCGATGTGGAAGACAGCCACACCGACGCCGTCAACCAGTTTTATGGCGCCCTCTACCGTGCGTCCTTCCTGCCGAGGCTGTTGAGCGACACCGACGGCGCCTATCCCCGTTTCGCCGACGGACGCACGACCACCGGACAGCGGCCCTGCTATACCGACTTCTCGATGTGGGACACCTACCGAGCCGTGCATCCCCTCTACAACATCATCGCCCCCTCTTTGTCGGCCGACATGATGCAGTCGCTCGTCAACATGGCAGAAGAGGGCGGGTGGTTGCCCATCTTCCCCTGTTGGAACTCCTATACAGCCGCCATGATTGGCGACCACTGTGCCGCCACGCTCGCCGATGCCTATGTCAAGGGCATCCGTGGGTTTGATGCGGAGAAAGCCTACCAAGCCATGCGGAAGAACGCCTTCGAGTCGCCTGCCACCGACAAGGACTATGCCGACGGCATGGGGCGTCGCGCCTTGAAGTCTTACTTGAAGTATGGCTTCATCCCGATGGAGGACGGCGTGAAGGAGGCTTTCCACCAGGACGAGCAGACGTCGCGCACGTTGGAATATGCCTTTGACGATTTCGCCGTGGCGCAGATGGCCGCCGCCCTTGGCCACGACGACGACAACCGCCAACTGATGAAGCGGGCTGGCAACTGGCGCAACGTCATCAATCCCACGACCGGATATGCCGACGGGCGGCATGCCGACGGCCGTTTCGAGGGCAATACCGACATCGTCCACCGCAAGAGTTACATCACCGAGGGAGCCACCTGCCACTACACCTGGTATGTGCCCCACGACCCAGAAGGACTTGTCGCATCGATGGGCGGCAAGGAGCGCTTCGTCGCCCGCCTCGACTCCATGTTCACCGAGGGCCGCTATTGGCATGGCAACGAGCCTTGCCACCAGGTGGCCTATCTCTTCGACTTCGCCGGTCGGCCCGACCTCACCCAGAAATGGGTGCGCCACATCCTCAAGACGGAGTACAACGACACCCCTGGCGGACTCAGCGGCAACGACGATGCCGGACAGATGTCGGCCTGGTATGTGTTCTCCGCCATAGGGTTCTACCCCGTATGTCCCGCCACCGACCGCTACATGCTCGGTTCGCCACAGTTCGACCGTATTGTCATCCATCAGGAGAATGGCCGCCAATTCACCATAGAGGCACCGCAGTCGGCCACCCGTCCCTATGTGGAAGGGGTGACATTCGACGGCGTCCCCATCCGCGACAGCGTCCTTCCCCACAAAGCCGTCGTCCAAGGCGGCACGTTGCGGTTTTCCATGACTTCCTCACCCTCCATCCATTGACCAGACATCCATCATGCAAAAAATCACATTGACATTTCTCTGTTTGTTGGCCGCCCTCACCATCGCCGCCAACCCCGTGGACCAAATGCTCGAGCGCATCGACAAGGGCGCCTCGAAGAAATTCAAGACCGAGCGCATCGCCTCCGACCGCGACTTTTTCGAACTCGACCAGAGCGGTCGGCGAGTGGTGGTCAGGGGCAATTCCTGGGTGAACATCGCCACAGGCGTCAATTGGTACCTGAAATATTATGCCGGCATCCATCTGTCGTGGAACGGCATGACAGCCACATTGCCCGCCACGTTGCCGCCCGTGACGAAAAAAGAGCGCCATGAGACTGACCTGAAACTCAGGTACGACTTCAACTATTGCACTTTCTCCTATTCCATGGCCTTCTGGGACTGGGAGCGATGGCAACAGGAAATCGACTGGATGGCCCTCCACGGCATCAACCTGCCGCTGGCCATCGTTGGCGAGGAGTGCGTATGGCGCAACATGCTGCTGCGGTTGGGCTATACCGAGGAAGAAATCGGACGCTTTATCGCCGGTCCGGCTTTCCTCGCTTGGTGGGAGATGAACAACCTGGAGGGGTGGGGCGGTCCGCTCCCCCGTACATGGTACGACAGGCAGGAGAAATTGCAGCGACGCATCCTAACCCGCATGCGGGAGTGGGGCATGTCGCCCGTGCTGCCCGGCTATTGCGGCATGATGCCGCACGACGCCCGCGAGCGCCTGGGACTTGATGTCGCCGAGGCTGGGTTGTGGAATGGCTTCCAGCGCCCCGCCAACCTTTTGCCCACCGACCCCCGTTTTGCCGAGATAGCCACCCTCTACTACCAAGAACTCACACGCCTCTTCGGACGGTCGGACTATTATTCGATGGACCCCTTCCACGAAAGCAACGACGATGCCGCCATCGACTATGCGGCAGCGGCGAGGGAACTGCTGCGCGCCATGCGGCAGTGCAACCCCCGCTCTACATGGGTGGTGCAGGGATGGACGGAGAATCCGCGCCCGCAGATGTTGGAGGCCTTGGCTCCCGGCGACCTGTTGGTGCTCGACTTGTTCAGCGAGTGCCGTCCCATGTGGGGGGCTCCTTCCATTTGGCGCAGGGCGGAGGGATACGGACAGCATCCTTGGCTCTTCTGCCTGCTCGAGAATTTCGGCGCCAATGTCGGCCTGCACGGGCGGATGGACCAACTCATCGACAATTTCTACCTCACCCAGACCCATCCGTTGGCACGGCATCTGAAGGGCATGGGATTCACGATGGAGGGGTCGGAGAACAATCCCGTGATGTTCGAACTGATGAGCGAGTTGCCCTGGCGGCCCGAGCGCATCACCAAGGAGGCATGGCTCGACGGCTATGTGAAGGCTCGCTATGGAGCGGACGACCCTCAGGTGAGGGAGGCGTGGGCCATCCTTGCCAACGGCATCTACAACTGTCCCGTGGGCAACAATCAGCAAGGGCCTCATGAGAGCATCTTCTGCGGACGGCCTTCCCTCGACAACTTCCAGGCATCGAGTTGGTCGAAGATGCGCAACTACTACGACCCTGCCTCCACCCTCGCCGCCGCCCGGTTGATGGTGGAAGCCGCCGACCGCCATCGCGGCAACAACAATTTTGAGTACGACCTCGTCGATATCGTCCGCCAAGCCATTGCCGACCAAGCGCGCATCCAATACCAGCACACCGTCGCCGACTACAAGGCATTCGCACGGAAGGCCTTCGACAAGGACGCACGGCGGTTTATCGACATGTTGCGGATGCAGGACCGCCTGCTCGGCACACGCCGTGAATTCCGGTTGGGCAACCGTATCGCCCAAGCCCGCTCCTGCGGTAGCACGGCAGCCGAAAAAGACCTCTACGAATGGAACGCGAGGGTGCAAATCACCACATGGGGCAACCGCTACTGCGCCGACACCGGCGGACTGCGCGACTACGCCCACAAGGAATGGCAAGGACTGCTCGCCGACTTCTACGCCGTGCGGTGGCAAACCTATTTCGACCGTCTCGCCGCACAGATGGATGCCTTGGCAAAGCCCGACCCCGACATGCTCGGTGCCGGCACCAACAGCAACAAGACCGCCGACGAACTCTTCCAAATGGCACTGCCGCAGGAGGTGAAGGTCGATTGGTATGCCATCGAGGAACCTTGGACCTTGCGCCACAACACCTACTTGCCCACTCCTGAGGGCGACCCCATCGCCATCGCCCGTGAAGCCTTACAACTCCTCAACCAATAACCACCATGAACACCACCAACAACAAACGCCTTCTCTCGCTCGACATATTGAGAGGAATCACCGTCGCCGGCATGATTCTGGTCAACAACGGTTACGGTCCCTCTTTCGAGATGCTCGGCCACTCCAAATGGAACGGAATGACTCCTTGCGACCTCGTGTTCCCCTTCTTCCTCTTCATCATGGGCGTGTCGCTCTATTTCTCTTTGGTGAAGACGCAGTTCCGGCCGTCGGCCCCCGTGCTGCTCAAGATTGGCAGGCGCACGCTGCTGCTGTTTGCCATCGGCCTCGCCATACATTGGGTGGACTATGCCATCGAGGGCGACTGGCTCTGCTTCGGCCACCTTCGCGTGTGGGGCGTGCTGCAGCGTATCGCCTTGAGTTACGGCATCGTCGCCCTCTTCGTGCTCTTCATCGACCATCGGTGGGTGGTGCCTACCATCGTCGTGCTGCTTGTCGGTTATGCCGCCATCTTGTTGTTGGGCAACGGTTATGCCGCCGATGCCACCAACATCCTTGCCCGAGTCGATCTGCAACTGTTCGGACAGGATCACCTCTATCATAAAAGTCCTGTTGACCCGGAGGGATTGGTGGGCACCATCTCCTCGGTGGCCCATGTGCTCATCGGCTTCTACGTGGGCAAAACCATCCGCGAGACCAAAGGATTGGCAGACAAGGTGAACCGCATCTTTGTCGTCGGTGCACTGCTCGTCATCGGAGGTTACCTGCTTTCCTACGGCCTGCCCCTCAACAAGCGCATCTGGAGTCCCAGTTACGTGCTTGTGACCTGCGGACTGGCCTCGCTCTTGTTGGCATTGTTGATGTACTATATCGACTTGCGCAGTTGCAGGCGTTGGTACGGTTTCTTCCACGTCTTCGGCGTCAATCCCCTTTTCCTTTATGTGACGAGCGAACTTCTGGCCATCATCTTGGGGCATTTAGGTGTCAGCCAAATTGTGTTCGATGCCATCCATGGCGTGATAAGCCATCCCCAGACCGCCTCGTTGTGCTACGCCCTCTATTTCGTCGGACTCAACTTCCTCTTGGGCTATTTGCTCTACCGACGGAAAATCTTCATCAAACTATAGCATCCAAGAAGCACCCTACCATACAATTACACTCTAAAAACGATGAAATCTACATACAAAAACAAACATT
>CAMKSZ010000123.1 GCA_946415525.1 uncultured Prevotellaceae bacterium
CAGGTTCCGTCACGGTTTCTTGCATGGTTTTCGTCACTCGGATGGGGGTGCAGGCATGGTCGGCGAGAACGACATCACCGGTCTTGGCGAGGCGTTGCAGGATGCGGGAGAGCGTCTGACGGTGCATGCCGAGTTCACAGGCGATGGCATAGGTGCTGCCAGTGACCGTTCCCTCGCTATCGCTGATAAAGAGAAGATAGTCCAGCACCATCCTGTCGCGCTGTGATATTCGTAGGGATGGATGTCGTGCAGTCATATTGATGTTTTTTTGACTGCAAAATTACGTCACGTCACAGGAGTGTGACATGTCATTTTGAAATCAAGAGGAAAGAATTTTATAAGGAGTTAAGGAGTTTTTTTGAAGGAGATAAGGAGTTTTTTGAAGGAGTTAAGGAGTTAGGGAGTTAAGGAGTTTAGACATTACTCCTGCCAACCTGCTGCTTTTATAGATTATATTTGGGAGACGCCTCAATGAGACGTCTCTACTTCGTTCTACCACGCAGTTGGACAAAAATGGTTGTCCCTTGTTGTTTTATGTTGTTTGACAAGCCTTAAACCTATCGTCTATCTTTGGGCAAATTTCGATACTCAGACGGCAGGATGCCAAACATCTTTTTGAAATTGGCGACAAAAGCCTTGTGGGTGTTGTAACCCACACGGTCGGCAATCTCGCCGATGGGCAAGTCGGTGTCGCATAGCAGTTGGGCGGCACGTTTCAGTCGCACGTTGCGGATAAAATCGGCGGGCGAAATGCCGAGCATGTTGCGCAACTTGCTGTAGAGAGCCGAGCGACTCATGAAGACATCCTGCGCAAGTTGGTCAACGCCGTAATTGTCATCGGAAAGGTGAGCCTCGATAGCCTTCAGCATCCTTTCCGCCAAAACCTCCTCCTCGCTGTTGACACTGATTTTCTGGGGGTCGATATTGGTGTTTTCAGCAAACTGATGGCGTGCTTCCTCACGCAGTTCAAAAAGTTGGTTCACACGTTGGTCGTTCTCCCGTTCCAATTTCTGGCGCTTCCTCTTCAGGTAAGAGGCGATGCCAAAGGCAAGGAGGAAGCACCCGACGAGCACATAGGCAAACTTCGCCCACCACGTCAACCAGAAAGGCGGATGGATAACGACCTTTTGCCTCGCCACCTCTCCCCACTTGCCATCGTCGATGGCCGTCTGCACCTCGAAGGTGTAGGAGCCAGGCGGCAAGGCACGGTATTCCACCTCGCACAGGCTGCCGTCGGTATAGGCAGGGAATTGCCAATCATCCTCCAGGTTGACCAACCGATAGCGGTAACGGGTATGCGACGGTGTGGCATAGTTGAGTGCCGAGAATTGGAAGGCGAGGTTGTTTGTTCCATAGTCGAAGGAAAGTGTATGCGTCAGTTTCTCTATTGGCAGCATTTCCCCATCTACGCTCACGGCGGTTATCACAGCGGCGAATGGTGCCGTTTTCTCTTGCCAGAACCATTCTGGACGGAAAGCCACGGCACCGGAAGCATTAAAGACGAACACCAGTCTGCCGTCGGCTGTCAGCATGGCGGCACGCTCCATCATGTTGACAGCCGGTATGCCGTCCTCGGGTCCGTAATTGACGACTGTCGGCGTGATGCGCGAAACGCCGTAGGATGTTCCCGCCCATACATTTCCCTGGCCATCGGCCACCAAACTTCTGATACAGTTGTTGGCGAGACATTCTATTCGCCTGCAAACAGGGTCGGCAGCAGGTTCCAAGCATCGTTCAATCTTGAAAAGGCCGTTCTGCGTCCCCACCCACAAGTTGTTCCCGCCGTCTTTCAACATGCAGTTATACTTGCTGCTGTACCGTTCTATCACATCACTACAAGGAAACGGTGCAAGCGTGTCGTTTTCGGTGTCAAGCAGCAAAGCACCATTCTGCGTATAGACAGCCACCCACTTGTCGTCCAAAGGGCAGGCACCCACGAAATGACGGTATTTCGCCAAAGCAGGCAAGCGCCCGCTGAGCGAGACAAATTCATGGCGGTCGGGATGCAAATAGCCCAACAGGCACATGGAGTCGCAAAGCAGGAATCGTCCGTCGCCCAATTCCTGAATAAAAGTGGTGCGGTTGTAAGGCAGCCCCGCCACATTAGCCGTACCATAACGGGTGACGGCACCGTTGGCGACGCACTCCAAGCCGTCGGCCTTGCAATGCCAGACACGTTGCCGGCTGTCCGTCGTGCTTCTTGCCAGACCGATGAGCGGGTTGTCACCCTCTATCAACTCGGCATTCTGCCGTTTCGGCGGCGTGTACAGGATACCGTTTTGTGTCGTTCCCTGCCATCGTCCACCTTGGCGGTCGGAGACGGTCAAGGAAGACGGTTGGAAGTTTTTCATCATCGCCTCCGTGACCCCTTTCTCGATGTCATGCCGGAACGACCGCGAGCGGGCATCGAAGAGGAACACCCTATAGAAGTCGCGCAACCACAAGAGCGAGTCGCCTTGCCACTGCTGGGCATATCCCGAGGAGAAATGCGGCAAGTTGTAGGCATGGCCATAGTCGCAGGGCACCGTCTGGAACCCCCTTCCGTTGGAGAGGCAGAACACCCCCTCGCAATTCACCAACATCTGTCCGTTGGGCAACTCCACCATTTGGTGTACCTCGCCTGTTGGCAGTCCGTCAGCCACGGTCCACCATCGTTCTTGTGCTTGTGCCGCCACCACGCACGTCAAGCACAAGAAGTATAGCAAAAGTCTCTTCTTCATGGTCGTCTTGTCGCAATTCGACCATAAAGGTATAAAAATTTCTTGGAGAATGGTCGTTTTCGTCCAAGAAAACGCCAAAATGATGGTTTCAAACGTCCAAAAACGTTCGAGCACATGGATTAAGGACAATCCGTAGGGCTTCATTCGGGACAAAAGACGTAATTTTGAATCGTCTATCAAAAAACATCAACGAGAATGAAAAAGAAAGCCCTGGCATTGTTAGCCACATTCCTTATTTTAGCGAACATCGTTTCGGCACAAAGTGAAGAGAACCTGAAGTTGCACTTCGACTTCAGCCAAGTGGAAGGCGTCAACGTGACAGACGCCGTCGGCGGGATCCGCGCCAACTTGGTGGGAGCCGCCAAGGTGGAACAGTTGGGCAAGTACAGCGTGCTGAACTTAGGCGACGCCGCCGGTTACCTGAACATGACCTATGCCGCCGGAGCGGTGATACGCACGTTGACAGACTTCACCGTGTCGGCCTGTTACCGCGTTGACGACAACGCTTCGCTATCAGGCAACGGCTATTTCCTTTGGGCCTTCTCCACAATGGCCTCCTGCACGCAAACCGAGGGCAAATACATCGCCTACCGGCTGAACGCACAGCGCATGGCCACCTCGCCAGGCGGTTGGGGAGCGGAAGTCGGCATCGAGACGGGCACGCCATCCGCCAAGGGCCGATGGATGCACGTCCTCTACCGGCAGACGGGCACTCGCGGCGAACTTTTCATCGACGGGAAACGTGTGGGGCAGAACGCCGCCATGCCCGTGCCGAGTGCCACGTTCACCTCTTCGCTGTCGAGTTGCTGGATAGGCCGCGCCCCCTTCTCGGGCGACAGTTATCTGAGAAAAACCCTTGTGGCCGACTTCCGCGTTTACGACATAGCGGTGAGCGACGAGACGATTGCCGACCTGCAAGCCATAGCCACCGACATAGAACAGGAATACAAATATGGCGAACCCGGCGACTTCATAGCACTGCAAGCCAAGATAGCAGAATGCAAGGCCTTCGTCGGCGGCGACATGTCGGCCTACGCTCCCAATGCCGTTGCCGAATTGCAAGACGAACTAACGATAGCGGAGAAGGAAGTCAACGCCTCACGCGCCTCGCAGACACTCATCGACCAATATGTCGATGCCCTGACGCAGTTGCTGGCGGCCGTCAAGGCCACCAACGGCTACCAACCGAAACGGGTGTTCGAAGTGACCGGCGACCATGGCTTCATGCATCCCGGCGGCATCGTGTCGCAGCAAGACATCGACCGTGCCAAGCAACTGTTAGCGGCCGGCGACGCCCGCATCAAACGGGCATGGGACATCCTCTGCGCCAATGAATACTCACATGACGACATCGCCACCTGGCCCACAGAGACGGTGGTGCGCGGCGGCGGGTCGGGACAGAACTACATGAACTGCGCCCGCGGAGCGGCCATGGCCTACCAGAACGCCCTGCGCTGGAAGATTGGCGGCACACGCGCCAACGCCGACGCCGCCGTGCGCATACTGATGCAGTGGGCCCGGCAGTGCAAGGGACTGGGCGGCGACACCAACGTCTCGCTGGCAGCGGGCATCTATGGCTACGAGATGGCGAACGCCGCCGAACTGATGCGCGACTACGACGGATGGAGCCAGGAGGAGTTCGACGAGTTCCGACAGTGGATGATTCGCGTGTTCTACAACCCCTCCATCGACTTCCTGCGCCGCCGCCACGACACGTGGCTCAACTGGCGCTACCCGAACATGGGCGAACGCCCGGGCCACTATTGGTCGAACTGGGGCCTGTGCAACGCGTTGTGCGTGATGTCCATCGGCATCCTCTGCGACGATGTTCACATGTATAACCAAGGCGTCTCGTTCTACAAGTACGACCACCAAGGCACCTTCAAGGCCGACCGCAGTCAACTCAACCAGATTGTAAATGACGGTTGCGACGAGTTCATCGGCAACTTGGTACCCATCGTGATGCCCGACGAGCGCGGTCCCTTTGGCTTTCTCGGACAGATGCAGGAGTCGGGGCGCGACCAAGGCCACGCCCTCATGGCACTCGGCCTGGCCCTCGACATCTGCCAAGTGGGACTGAACCAAGGCGACGACCTCTTCGCCTACATGGACGACCGCATAGCCGCCGGACTGGAGCACGTGGCGGCACTCAACTTCGGCGGCGTGGCAGCCTCAAGCCTGCCGTGGAAAAACTACAATTATTCCGACTGCCGAGGCGCATTAGGCGAAGGTTGGCTGATGACAGGCCCCAACGAGGGCGGCAAGGGAGAATATCGCCCCTACTGGGACCGCGCCATCGGCTATTACGAGGGTTTGCGTGGCGTGAGACTACAGTATGCAGAAAAGGCGAGTGCCGCCGTGTGCCCCGACGGTGGCGGTGGCAACTACAGCCAAAATTCGGGCGGGTTCGACCACGTGGGCTTCTCCACCCTCACCAGTTGGCGACCTGCCATCGACAAGTCACAGGCCATCACACCGCTGCACGGCGACATCGCCTACAAGGGCGTGACCTACAAGAACCAGACCAACTTGGGAGGCCTGAAATACAAATACGAGGTGGAGCCTTCGCGGGCCATTCCCGCCGACGGCGCCGACATCAGGCTCATTCCCCAACTGCCCGATGGCGCCGACGACAGCGGACAATGGCTGTGGAGCACAGGTGAGACAACCCGAGAACTGACCGTGAAAGCCGACCGCAGTTACGTCTATCGCGTCACCTACACCGCGCAGAACGGACAAAAGAGTCAGCAGGCCTTCGCCATTGCCGTCAGCGGCGACGCATCCCCCGACCCGATGACCAACGAAATCACCATCGACGGCGCCATCCTTCAAGACACGGTGCAGACCGTCCTCAGCGGTTCCAGCGTCACCCTCCATGCCGCAGCCGTCACGGGTTGGACAGACGACTACCTTTGGGACAACGGACAGACATCGAGCACCGTCACCATCCCCGTTTTGACCTCCAGCCGCACCTACACCTGCCAGTATGCCAACCAAAGCGGTGCCGTGAGCGAAAGCCGTTTCCACCTGCAAGTGGCAGATGCCTTGCAACACATCATCGTGGGCAATGGCGAGACGGAGGGCAACGAGGTGCAGGTGCTGTCGGGCACGACGGTGACCCTCAAACTCATCATCCCCACCTCTTCAAATGCCGAGGAAATCGTATGGACCGACGGCACCAAGGGCGCCACGTTCACCATCGAACGGGTGGAGAAAGACACGGAAGTCTGCGCCAACTACAATGGCACGGCCTACACTTACCGCATCTTCGTCAAGGCAACCGACCATGCCTACTATGACTTGTTGACCACGGCACGTGGCTACAAACTCGTGACCTCCGTAGATGAATTGAACGCGTTGGCCGACAACAACTACTTCATCCTGGCGAGCGACCAAGCCGACCTACTCATAGGACTGCGGGACGCCCCGAAGAACGGCAACAAGGCCTTGTTCTTCGAAACGCCAACCGACCCTGTCGGCGACCTCTCCAAAGTGTTTACCATCGAGCCTTACGGCGATGCCTTCTGCTTGCGCAACATCGACTACGACGGACTGTTGCTACAGACGGAGTGGGACCGTCCCGACCAACTGCGCACGCACGACCAGCCCTTGGCCTGTGGGTGGACACGCCTGCTGCTCAACTATGCCGACGGCTCATGGACAGTGGAGAACGGGAAATACACGGGCAACTGGTTGGGTTTGTGGACACCCTCCAACGGTTACCGGAACGGCGAGGAGATAGCCTTGAACAAGACAGGCGACGACATTGCCCACCTGCAAATCTTCGCCATTGAGAAAAAACGGTTTCATGCCGACTTCGTCGAAGGGGAAGAAGAGAAAGACGCCACACCGCTGATGGTCAATCCGCAGTTCACCGGCAATGGCTTCGGCTGGACGATGACCGGCACATGGGGCAACCAGCGCTACAACGGTGCCGTGGAAGTATGGCACAGCACCGATTTCCACTTTACACAAACACTGGGCAACCTCCCCAATGGGCACTACACCGTGACCTGTCAGATGGCCAACGGCGAAGGCGCCAACACGGGGTATCTCTACGCCACTTCCGGCGGCACCACCGAGAAGGCCACCGTAGGCCAGAGTTGTGTCGGCAGCAACTTCGACGCCCAGCGCGACAAGATGGCAACCAATGCCGCCTACGGCCTGCTCTCCGTCGATATCGAAGTGACCGACGGCTCGCTCACCATCGGCATCAAGGAACCGACGAGCGGCACCACCTGGCTCGTCTGGGACAACTTTACGCTCACCTATCGCGGTTCGGGTTCCTCTGGCATCGTGGAAGTCAGAAATCGCGTGGTGCCTGCCGACAGTCAAATCTACGACTTGCAAGGCCGCAAGGTAGCCCATCCCACGAAAGGACTATATATCATGAACGGCAAGAAAGTGCTTGTAAAATGAAGAACGCATTAGTAGCATTATGCCTGATGGCAGGGGCGGCAACAACCTTCGCACAGACCGCCACCACCTACGACATGGCGGGCCCCTACGAGGTGATTGCCCGCGACGGAACCTACCGCCACACCAAGGCGGGCAGCGAGCGCGACATGAAAGCGGCACTCGACTTTGCCCAACAGGGCGACACTGCCCAAGCCCTGCCCATTGTCAACGCCTACGCCACGACACTACAGCGCATCGAAGGTCATGACGCCCCACTGTGCCTCATACAATGCTACGACTTGGTGAGAGCGATGACGTCGCTGCGCGACTGCCAGTCGCAGACATGGAGCGACATGGTGCGACGCGCCATCCTGCCCGTCATCGACCAGTTCGAGGCCGACAGCCCCTACGCCAACGGCAACTGGGGAGCCATCGTCAACCGCTGCCGCATGGCCTGTGCCATCTTCTTGCAGGACAGTACATTGTATAAAACCGCCATGGACTACTACCTGCACGGCCGCGACAACGGTTCGCTGCCCTGCTACATCGGCGAGACGGGACAGTGCCAAGAGACGGGGCGCGACCAAGCCCATGTGCAGTTAGGCTTGCAAGCACTGGCAGAGACCTGCGAGATGGCGTGGAGCCAGGGCGACGACCTCTGGGGCGCACTCGGCAACCGGCTGCTGAAGGGCTTCGAATATACGGCACGCTACAACTTAGGCTACGACGTGCCTTTCGAGACATGGCAGGACTGCACGGGACTCTATTGCGACTGGACCGAACCAGGGAAGATGAACCGCGGCAAACTGTGGGACATCTATCAGTTGCCTTACCATCACTACGTCGGGCGCATGGGATTGTCCATGCCCTACACCGAGCGTATCGTGAAAGGCGAGAAACCCAAGGTGAAGGACTACCGCAAACTGCATCAAGTGCATGCCTACCCTGCCCCCAACGGAGCACCGCTGAAATACGACTACGACGTTTTCGTCCGTCCGCGTAGCAGCGAGGAGTGGACACGGATAGACACCTATATGGCCAAAGTGAACGCTCCAACAGGAAACGGGAAACATGCCATCGCCGAAATATCCTATGCGTTCTTCGACTTCACAGGTGACGTGTTCGTGCGCGTGGTGACGAAGCACAAGAAATTCAAGACAGCCTGCATCCGTCCCAACTACAAAGGGGTGATTGCCAACGTGCAGAACGACTCCACCGTGCAGTTCCTGCTCTTCCAACCAGAGAACCTGAGCTTGGAGTTTGACGGCGACATCACTTCCAACCTGCTCCTTTTCACCTCGAAGCCCCCCACCCCGATGGCCGAGGCAAAGAAACAGGCAAAAAAGGAGGGACGGCGCTTCGTATGTTACGAACCCGGCCTATACGCCCAAGACACCATCCACGTGGCGTCGAACACCACCATCTACCTGACTGGCGGCTGCTATTTCACAGGGACTTTCGCCATCGAGGACGCGGAGAACGTGAGCATCGTGGGCCGTGGCATCGCCCGTCCGCGAAACGGCCATGAGGGTTGCCACATACACCGATCGAGGAACGTGCTCATCGACGGCATGATACTCAACACCTGTCCCGTGGGCGAAAGCGACGGGGTCGTGCTCCACGACGTACGAAGCATCTCCCACCCTGCTTGGGGCGACGGACTGAACGTGTTCGCCAGCAGCAACGTCCTCTACGACCGTGTCTTCTGCCGCAACAGCGACGACTGCACCACGGCCTACGCCACCCGCAAGGGTTTCTCGGGCAACGCGCGCAACATCCGCATGAAGAACGCGACACTGTGGGCCGACGTGGCGCACCCCATCTTCATCGGTTTGCATGGCGACGCCGAGCGTGGCGACACCATCGAACATTTGGTTTACGAAAACATCGACATCCTTTGTCAGAGCGAACAGCAGGTGGACTACCAAGGATGCCTGGCCATCAACTGCGGCGACAACAACCTGGTGCGCGACGTGACTTTCGACAACATCCGCATAGAAAACATCCTCCAGGGTTGCCTGCTACAGGTGAAAGTGGGGTTCAACCAGAAATACTGCACCGCTCCTGGCCGCGGGGTGGAGGATGTCACCTTCCGCAACATCCGATACAAAGGGAACGTGCCCTGCACGTCCATCGTCAACGGCTACAACGAGCAGCGCAGGGTAAAGAACGTCCGTTTTGAGCACCTGAAAATCAATGGCCGCACGCTCCACGACGACATGCCCGAAAAGCCGAAGTGGTATTCCACGGCAGACTACGTGCCCCTATTCGTCGGCAACCATGTGGAGGGCATCCATTTCGCCCGATAATACTCCTTTGGCGCCAAGGATAGATATAAACTGAGTCCACTTTAAAAAGTGATTAGTCGTAGGGGCATACTTTATGTATGCCCGAAAAACATGAATGTGTGGGCTAACAATTAAAAAAAAAAACGGGCATACATAAAGTAAGCCCCTACAGCGTTTGATTAGGCCGACTTTTTAAAGTGGACTCAGTTATATATATAAAAGGAAACTTGATTTATACCTGTTTTCACGACGATTTCTCTGATATTG
>CAMKSZ010000124.1 GCA_946415525.1 uncultured Prevotellaceae bacterium
GAACCGTCGACCCCCTGTCTGTCAGACAGATACTCTAAACCAGCTGAGCTAAACGTCCTTTTGATTTAACGGATGCAAAGGTAAGGCTTTTTTGTCATTCCACAAAATTTTCTGCCATTATTTTTTGCTTTTTTTTAAGAAAGATGCATGTGTGGCTTGCCTGACTAATATAATTAAGGTGATGATTAGAATGGATAGCCTATGGCAAAGTGGAAACTTTGGCCATCGCGAAATGAAGGAATATTGAAGTATCCACTCTTTCCTGTATCGTAAGGAGCGTGAATACCTATTCCCCAATCAAAGCGAACCACAAAAAATTCAAGGTCATACCTAAGGCCTATACCAGTGCCAATTGCCAAATCTGTAAGAAAATCTTTTGTTTTGATGTGGGAACCCACGATATCATTTTCATCGGTGGTTGAATCCCACACATTGCCTGCATCAAGGAAAAGTGCTCCATAAAGGTGGCCGAAGAGACGGGGTCTATATTCTATATTGGCTTGTAACTTAATGTTGCCGATTTGTTCAAGGAAACGCCATTTCTTGTCATTGGCACGAAAAGAACCAGGTCCTAAACTTCGAACCGTGAAGGCACGCACGCTGTTTGCACCTCCCACCCAAAATGATTCTGTATAAGGCAGGTAAGATGAATTTCCAAAAGGCAACGCCCAACCCGCACAAAGGTGGCCAACTAATTGGTCATATTCACCCATTTTCCATGTTTTTGTGAATTCAGACTCTATTTTAATGAATTGGGCATAAGGATTCTTGAAAGTTTCCTTGCTTTTTTCGTTCCATTTATTTCCGAAAGCCATGTACCCTAACGAAAGGATATTTCCTGACTCGGTTATGGACGTCTGCCAGAAAATGGGGTTATTGGAAGTTGCAAGATTAGAATAAGTTATTGTATATTTCAATTTAGGAATGAATACATCCGACATAACGGTGAACAAATAAGGATGTTCAAGAATCATATCCCAAAACTTTTCAGAACCTGTTTTTAGATAATTATACTCAATTGAAAGTGGTGTAAACTGATGAGACCAATGGCGATTACGTTGAAAATTGTAAGTAATTTCACCGGAAAGGATGTGTCTCTTGAAATAGCCGGATCGATTTACAATGTTTCTTGAAGCCTTGATGGTGGTGGTAGGAGTGGTGTAAAACCTATGCCGCCGATTAATTGTCCATGGAACCAAAAGACGAGGGAAGTCCAAAGAGATATCGCCTCCGTATTCGTAAGAGTTGACTTCTGTTTCGGAATTGTCGAAAGCATGTCCAGTTTGCCATTCGTAGGAGCCGTGAAGATTGATGTTTAGGTTCTCCCCTCCGTGAAAAGCATTCCGTTTTGTCAAACCCAAGACAAGTTGAGGCCCAAGGAAGCCGGAGGTCTTCCCTTTCAAATTGCCTTCGACATAGAAATCGTATGGTTTGTCGAACACACAATTGAGGTTTAGGTCCAAAGTGTCGCATGTGGCAGAAGAGTCACGGGGGGTGAAATTGAAATCCACTAAACTAAACAGCCCGTTGGAACTCAACTTGCTGACGGATTCGAGGTAGTCTGAATAGGAGAATGGCCTACGTGGGCGCAATTTCATGTCCTTCATGAGCACCCTCATCCTCAAAGGAGGTTTTTTACCATTATAATGAACTTTGAAATTGCCACGTCCCCTTGTACTGTCAATCTTTTCCATGTATGTCCGTCGCAAGTTGATGTCCAAATTGCCGATATACCATTTGCGCAAGGCTGCGTCGGGAAGGCTGTCTGCCATTTGGAGCCTTACCCTCACCTTGCCAGGTACTGCCAAAGTATCTGCAAGGTATGAAGCATAACCTGGTTGGTAATAGTAATAGCCATTGTCACGGAACAAGTTGGTTATGCGGTTTCGCTCCCCATCCAAAGTGGAGATGTCAAAGGGTGCATCCTTTGACAAGAGAGATTCTTCGGCTGTACTATCTATTAAAGCCTGGGCCTCAGGTGGGAAATGCTCATACTTTATGCTATCAAGTGTAAAAAGATGTCCAGGGGTCACATGATAAGACACCTTAGCCTTCTTGGGATTCTTGCAGTCAACTTCAGTGGCGGAAACCGTCCCGCGAAAATAGCCATGAGCATGTAGTGCCGATTGCGCAACAGTCGCTCTCAAGTCAGGATTGACATTGCTCATTAATACAGGTGCCTTGCCGAAGGAATTCGTCATCCATTTTGCAAATTTTGTTTCTTTTTTGGAAAATGCATTCCACATCCAAAGACGAAACTGCAGGGGTGTGCGATAACGAGAACTGCCAAACAAGCCACCATTGGGCGCACATGCAAGCGCTGCCTCCAATTCCTGTTGGGTCAAATAGAAATGTTCGCTTTTTTCATGCTCGTCATATTCAATTTTCTTGATTCCCGTATAGAGCCGGTCGCCTTCGGGTACCCCTTCTGTTGTAGAACAACCTGTAAGCACCGTGAGCACGAAGGCAATGAATATTGTATGTTGAAAGTCAGTCTTCTGGATTCTCATGTCTTTTGGGAATACTGGTTGAGTCTGTGGAAATTGTATCTTTAGGCAACTGTTTCGGCATACGAGATGATGGAGGCAGTTGAGAATCGCTTTTGAACTTGAAAATATCCATAAAATGGTCCAATTTACGTCGCCAAAGGAAACCTCCGCCATATTCTCCAATCTGTCCTTCCAACCAATCGTATGAATCACGGTTGTAGAATAGTTTCAAGTATTTGTTGGACGTGGCACTAAGCCTATATTCAAATGTCACGTTGGTGAGGAACGAATGGTCTTGTTGTGGAACGTCGGAACCTGTAGATACCTTGCCACCAATGATGATTCGAAGTCTGTTGTTCCAAAACCGCTTGGCAAACTTGAAAGAGTAGTCTGTATGCATGGCACCAGATGCGTCTGTTGCGTTATCAACACCTACGGAAAGGTCCAACGTGCGCAAGGCGTTTCCTGTGATATTGTTGATTTCATTTTGCAAGAAAGAACTCAATGCTCCATTCATCGTGAAACCACTTGTATTGCCATCTGCCAGATACATGCCGGTGGTCAGCATGGTGACAGCCACTTTTCCGCGTTCTTCTAAAGACATGGAGGCAAGTTCGGTTCCGATGGCAACATCGTCAGGGGCATTGATAATGAACTCAAGACCCATGTTGTTAAGAGTTTGGGTGATGACGACACCGCAGGTAAAATCTACACTACGAGTTCCGCCACCTTCATTTGCGACAGAAGCCTTGCGGTTTTCCGTAGCAGTGATGTTGAGAGTGGGATTCATGGGGTCGCCCTTGAAATCAATATAACTCCCTTCTTGAATAGTGAAAGTTTTCAATGGGATGACAGGCAAGGAATATTTCATCTCTGCCTCGTGTAGGATGTAACGTCCAGTAAGTTGGAGGTTGTCGATGGGGTTGTACCTCATTCGCAAGTTTCCACCACCCACTAAGTCGATATAGTTGCTATGGTCGGAATTGAGGTCACATTTTATACGAGCCCCTTCGTCAACACTCATTGTTAGATCCATATTAAAGCCCGTAAGGGGAGGACGAGTAATCACCTGTTCAATGGTGTCGTTGAAGTTGACAAACTTTACCAATTCCTCAAGCCGGGTGTCGGCAGTGAGGGGTGAGTCGCGAAGGACATAAGTCATGTCTGTGGAGCCAAGGACATCAAGCCTTCCCCTCATCGTCATGGCATCGACAGGGCCTTTCATCGATCCAAAGAAATTGACAAAAGCCTTGCCGAATGCTTCCGACTTCAAATTTTCCTTGGCATTGATGATCATGAAATTCCGCGCACGCATCTTCAAGTCGATTTTCATGTTGTTGAAATCGGAGAAATCGTAATAGCCGGATATGTTCAATGGGGTCTTATTGGCATCTTGAATCTCGAAATTTTCGAAGAGAATATTGCTCCCAACTATTCTGATAGGATCGTCGGCAACCTTCACTTCCATACCATACGGCTCGCTGAAGATAAACGTATTCTCCAAATACAATTCACCATTCACATTTGGTTTGCTCAAACTCCCCTTGATGGAAAGGTCGCCTTCGGCTGTTCCCTTCAATCCAAACAATTGGTCGGGAATAAAACCATTGATGATGGAGAGGGGCGTTCTTTTCATGTTTAGTTTTGCATCGATGTACCCTTCTCCTTTGGGATTATAATTTCCCACAAGATCACAAACCTCTTCGCCTTCGCTCAAAAGAATCCCATCGAGATGGTGGGTACCGTCGCTATTAGGAAGATATACAAATTCGGCTCCCAAATTCCCCAAGGGCATTTTTTCGTAAATAAGATTGGCCACATTTACAGAACTTGATACCGATAGATCGGAAGCCGTCTGTACTATGTGGAAATCCCCTTCCGCTACACCATTTATATCTGGCATATAAGGGACAAGAGAGAGGATTTTCCCAAGGTCGAGTTTGCCTAAACTAAGTGTCAAGTCCTGAAGGGCATCGGTGTTGTCGTCATTTGTGTATAAATCTATATGCATGCCGTCTTCCGCCCTTAACTTCAAATTGGCAGACACGCGTCGGTCGTCGCCAATGAAAACATAGTTGCCTTCATTGGCGTCAAAATTGATATAGCCAATCACAGGGTGCTCGCGCGTCATTTGAATCATCACTCCGTTGTTTTCTATGTGGGCGGATGCACCTAAGTCAAATCCCAACCGGTCTTCCTTGTCGAAAAGTTTGGCATTGATAGTGGCTGCATCGTCGAGTATGGAACCATCTAAAAGCGCGCTGAATGCATATTGGGGATGGTCTGGAGCATTACGTACACGACCATTGTATTTGAAGCCTGTGCTGTCGGAGACAATGGCGAAGCGGATACTGTCAAGTTGGATGCTGTCCACCACCAACCCATCGATTTTTATGTTGCCGTTAAGCCCGTCAGTACGTGAAGAGTTCATGTCAACCAGAAGGTTTTTGAAAGAGTAGCCTTCCTCTTCGATAAGGCTAAGGAAGAAATTGTCTTGCCCACTTGTCAAGAAAATGTTTGCGTCAGGCAATTTCTGCCTAAGCGCCATCTGGTTGAAATGCTTGTCATTAATCTGCTTTGTCAATTCCTTCGAAAAAGATTCCACCTCTTTTAGCATAGTCTTATATCCACCTCTGCCATTCATGTCAAGGTGAAAATCTCCACAGTCAACCCTGGCATAGGTGGTATCCTTCTTGGTCAAGAGGTCGAGGATGATGTCATCGGGTTTGAAATAAGTGTTTTTATAACTGATGGTCATGTCACCCAATGAACCCAACACTTTGTAATATTCTTTCAAATCCGTATCGATGTCGAGATGGGCGCAACCCGAAGCAGTGAACGGCGTGTCCATGAGTTTTAGCCGATAGAAATCGGCTTTGGAGAGGTCGAATACGAAGACGCCTTGCAAGCGTTTGGCATTCATGAGGGCATCAAATGAGATGTTGCCGTCGAGTAATGGATTGTGACTATCGATATCCGCACTTAGTCTTCCTTTCGACAATGTTGCTACTGCCTCCATTCCATCAAGGTCGTATTGGTCATAATGGAATTTCCCAATCTTGGCTTTTGCCCGCAAGGTGGTGGAGGGGGACATGATGTCTGTGCCCTGACCGTCGGCTTCTATATGGGCTGTCAAAGGGCTAAGCCCCATGCCGGGCAGAAAATCCTGAAGAGGGAAACGATCGGCGTCCACTGTGGCTGAATATTTGGTCAAGTCGGTGTCGTAGGCGATGGCCGCTTTTATCTTTCCCCCACCCTCTTCTGCCATAAAGTCAGCGCCGTATTTGTGGCCGTTGGCCTTGAATTTGCCATCAATGGAAATACCTTTGGGTATTCTCACTTTGTCGGTCACAGATTTATCGAGCAGTGATGTCACAAAATCCAAGTCGGATGTGGAACCTTTCAAATTAACATCGGCTTTTAAATGGTCGAAGTCGTTGAGTTGGGCTACATACCCATCGCCCCTCAACTGAAATGCAGTGGGCAAAGAGACATGTAATCCGTTGAAATCAAGTCGGCTCATGTTTCCGCGAGCCTTTCCTTTGATGGCAAGGGGCTGATTTGGCCATTTACGCACAAAATCGCCAGGCATATCGCCCAAAAAACGCATTATGTCCTGTTTGCCCAAATAGCAGTCTATGTCTGCATTGAGTTTTCCAGGATTACTTGTGTCAAATGTGTTTAAGTCAAGGTTAATGCTGGTAGCCAATTTTGAATCTGGTGTTTTCAGGTAGGCGTCAGGCAAGTGCAAAGACACAGAATCGAGTGAGACATGACCTCTTAACTCATCAATTTGCAAACCGCTCTTTTCCTTAAAAGAACATGAGCGCAAGGCCAATTTCAATCCATCAGAACTATACGACAAGGAGTCCACCCCCATTTGGATTTCTTGGGCATCCAGATGATTTGTATCAAGGCCTGGTACTGAAGATGCAAAGCGGTTGTCGTATTGAAGATTGCTGCCTTCAATATCAATTTTTGAAATCTTGTATTCGCTTTTTGCAAAGTCTATGTTTCCGCCCTCTGCATTCAAACTGGAAAAATATCCCTTCATTTGGAGGGTATCGCCTGGAAGGTGGACCGAAAGGCGCGTTCGGGCGAGTTGCAACTTTTCTACCTTGACAATCCAATTGTTAGTGGACTCTGTTGTGTCTGGAGGGACTGTGTCTGCCAGGCAAATCTCCAAACATGCACTGTCGAGTTTAGCAACATTCACATTGGCCAAGGATTCCTTAAGATCGACACCATGGCACTCAAGGTCAAGTTTTTCAACATTGCCTTTGACACGAATATCATCAATCAGGCCATCGGTATTCAATTTCAAATTCTCTAAACCCATGGCATCTATTTCAACCTTTTTGTCAACCAACGGACGTAATTGAATGTCCACAAATACTTTTCCTACGTTGGCAATGGTGTCCCTCAAGCCAGGAATGGAGTCATTGTCTTTAATAACCTTAACTTCATCCAAAGTCAAGTCTAATGGAAATCGAAGCGATACATGGCCGACAGAAATATCCATTCCCGTTTGGTCAGAGGCATACGCAGCAACCTTCTTTACCGCCCAATTTTGAAATGGAGGCAGATAAAGAAGAAATACAAGCAGCAAAAACAACAAAATAGGCGTAAGGAGTAAAATGGACGCCCATTTCATTACCTTTTTCATCTTCAATCTATTTACATCTCCCCTTCTCGACCTTGAGGACGAAAAATGAGATTATCTGCTTGCAAAGTAAGCAATTTTTTGGCAATAATCATGAATTTTCGGCGATAAAATTCATGATGGCGTTCTTTTTATAGATTTAAGGTTAGGTCGTGCCACAAATTGTCATTGGGGATAGGGGCTTCAATCTTTATTATTTGGTGAGAAACCGGATGGACGAATTCCACACTACGAGCATGCAAGGAAATGCTTCCATCTGGGTTGGAACGACGAGCCCCATATTTCAAATCACCCTTGATAGGACAACCTATTGATGACAATTGACAACGAATTTGATGATGCCTGCCTGTAAAGAGGTTGACTTGTAGAAGGCTGTATCTTTCTGATGACGACAACAGTCTATAGGCAAGTACAGCCTTTTTGGAATTGGGCACTTCCCGAGGGTGCATGTAACTTTTGTTTTGCTGCTCATTTCTTGTCAACCATCCAGACAAAGTATCTTCAGCCAATTTTGGACGACCTTGGACTATGGCCCAATATGTCTTGTGTATTTTTCCCTCTTGAAACATCGTGTTTAGGCGTGACAAAGCCTTGGACGTCTTGGCAAAAATCACCACCCCACTCACGGGACGGTCAAGACGATGCACGACACCGAGAAAGACATTTCCCGGTTTGTCGTGCTTCATCTTTATATAATCCTTAACTGTATCGGAGAGTGGCCGGTCACCGGTTTTGTCACCTTGGACAATCTCTCCACTTTCTTTCGATACGACGATAATGTGATTGTCTTCGTATAATACAGTCATTCGGACAATGGTCTTACATGTTCATTCCACCATCTACCTGTATCACCTGACCGGTCACATACGACGACATGTCGCTGGCAAGGAATGTAGCCACGTTGGCGATGTCTTCAACAGTACCTCCACGGCGAAGTGGAATCTTGTTAATCCACTCTTTCCTAATTTCCTCGGGGAGAGCCTGAGTCATTGCAGTGTCGATAAAACCAGGTGCAATGGCATTGGCACGAATACCGCGACTGCCCATTTCTTGTCCGATACTCTTGGCAAGAGCAATAAGACCTGCTTTGGACGCTGCATAATTACATTGTGCGGCATTGCCATGAACTCCAACCACCGACGACATGTTGATGATGGAGCCACATTTTTGCCTCATCATGATAGGAGTGCAAGCATGGATGAAGTTGAAGGCGGATTTAAGATTAACATTGATGACGGCATCCCATTGGGCTTCTGTCATTCTCAACATCAGACCGTCCTTGGTGATGCCTGCATTATTGACAAGGATGTCGATACGTCCAAAGTCTTTATGGATTTGCTTCACCACTTCTTCTGTCTGTGCGAAATCCGCTGCATTGCTCGCATATCCCTTTGCATTGACGCCAAGAGCAGCAATCTCGTTCTCTGTATTCTTGCCATTCTCGTCAATCACCAAGTCAGTGAATGCGATATTGGCTCCTTCTGCAGCAAACTTCAGGGCAATGGCTTTTCCAATGCCACGTGCCGCACCCGTAATTAGCGCGGTCTTTCCTTTAAGTAATTCCATATTGAATATCTGTTAGAAATGATTGATTATACATAAAAGGGTAAGCACTATTTGTTCAAACTTTTGCCCAAAGCGCCATATACCACTTTGGCAACCAAGGGCTTGCTGCTTTCCTCTGTCAATCCGTGTCCCAATCTGCCATAGATGTATGGCACTTCAAGACCCTTGATGCAATAATGGGTGATGTCGGCCACCAATTCCACGTTATCGATATCAAACTCACCCTCGGCTTTTCCCTCTGCATACACCTTACGGAAAAGTTCAATCTCGTCTTCGTCGAAATTCTTTCTTATTTTCTCCACCGTCCAAATGTTCCTAAAAAACTCTGCTCTTAGGTTGCCATTTCTTACTACGGTTTCCTTAATCATATTAAGGTGAGTATAGATGAGTTCAATAATCTTATCTTGGGGCTGTATCTTCTTTGCGGCTACCTCGTCCAATTTGTCTGATAGCCTCTCAAGTTCGGAAGCAATGACGGCTGAATAAATATCCTCTTTACTTTTAAAATAGGTATATAGTGTCCGCCTCCCTTTTTTGGAAGCGACTGCTATATCGTTCATGGTAGTGTTCTCAAGACCTTTTTTAGCGAAAAGTTGTCTCGCAACATCTACAAGCAATTGTCTGGTCTTAGATATTGACATATTTCTCTCCAGTTTTTGCACATACCCTATGGTGTGTGCAAAATTAGTCATTTATTTCATAATAGCAAAATTTTACACCAAAAAAAATCCTACGATTAAAAATCAAATACAGCAGCAAACCGAGAAAAGATACATGATATAAGCAATTTTGTAAAATAATATGCGTAAAAATTTTAAAATCAAGAAAAAAAGGAGAAATTATTTGGTTGTTTCGCGTAAAATCACTACCTTTGCACTCGCAAAATCAAACATCGCGGAGTGGAGCAGTTGGTAGCTCGCCAGGCTCATAACCTGGAGGTCG
>CAMKSZ010000125.1 GCA_946415525.1 uncultured Prevotellaceae bacterium
GACCGCACCGACATCGGCAACGGCATGCCCGACTGGACCTTCGGCCTCAACCTCACAGCCAGTTGGAAAGGCTTCGACCTGAGCATGATGCTCCAGGGCACCATCGGCAACGACGTCTTCGACGCCACCCGCCGCACCGACATCTCCACCGTCAACCTGCCCTCATGGATGCTCGAGCGATGGACTGGCGAGGGCACCAGCACCCGCATCCCCCGCTTCGCCCTTGGCGACAGCCAGAACTGGCAGTCGAGCGACCTGTATGTTTACGACGGCAGTTACATGCGCCTGAAAAACATACAGTTGGGATACACCATCCCGCAATTCCTCACGAAGAAGTTCTTCGTCTCCAACCTCAGGGTGTATGTGGCAGCCGAAAACCTGCTCACCTTCACCAAGTATCATGGATTCGACCCCGAAATCTCCTCCTCTGCCACCTCGCTCGGCATCGACTACGGCGTTTACCCACAGGCGCGCACATGGACCTTGGGCTTCAACATCGCATTCTAACATTCAATGACCATCATCATGAAAAAGATAAAATTCACATACATTGCCCTGATGGCCGCCGCCGTGCTCGCCACCAGTTGTAAGGAAAGTTTCCTCGAGGTGGAATCGCCTACGCAGGACTTCATCGACACCTACTTCACCAATGACGAACATCTGCAGGAGGCCGTCGTCGCCGCCTACGACCCGCTCGAGTGGACCGACTGGGGGGCTGGGCCACATACCCAATACAACCCTGTCAACATCATGAGCGACATCATGGCCGACCAAATCTGGGTGGGAGGCGCCGACAAGACCGACAACCAGTTCTGGCACCTGATGATGAACTACGAGGCACTGCCCAACAACTGCATGTGGTGGTTGTGGGAAGCCGCCTACAGTGGCGTGAAGCGCTCCAACGACGTCCTCACCTACATCGGGTGGGCTGGCAACAACATCACGAAGAAAGCCGCCGCCTCCTATGAGGCACAGGCCCGTGTGCTTCGCGTGTTCTACTACACTTGGCTGTGGAAATTCTGGGGCAACATCCCCTATTATGAGGTCAATCTCAACGCTCCCTATCTGGCCGACCAAATCAAGGCCGACGAGGTGTATGCCAAGATGATCGCCGACCTTGAAGGCGCCATCGACCTCAACGCCCTCCCCATGAAGGCAACGTCGGACAACTACGGCCGCGTCACCAAGGCCATGGCCTATATGCTCTACGCAGAAATCGTCATGTACCAAAACGACCAGAGCCGCTTCCCCAAAGCATTGCAGTTCATGGAGGAAATCATCGCCAGCGGCTACTACGCCTTGGCTGAAGACTACGCCAGCATCTTCAAGGAGAGCGGCGAATGGGGCACCGAATCGGTGTGGGAAATCAACTACAAGGACGACGGCGCCTACCGCTCTTGGGGCAGTCCGCTCAACGCCGGCGGCACCGTGCTCCCACGCCTCATCAGTCCCAACGGCTGGGCCGACGGCACCGACGGCCACGACAATGGCTGGGGCTTCGCACCTGTCAGGAAGGAGACCTACGACATGTACGACGAGAAAGACACCCGCCGCAACGCCACCTGCTGGAACGCCGCCGCCGTGGGCAGTTACAACCCACGCTACCAGGACACCGGCTTCTTCCTTGAGAAATATGTCGCTCACACCGGCGACAACAAGGACCAGATTGCCGACGGCGACCTCAACTGGAACAACAACCTGCGCATCTACCGCTTCTCCGAAACGCTGCTCAACGCCGCCGAACTAATCCTCAAGACCAACGGCGACGCCGCCAAGGCCTCCGACTACCTCAACCGCGTGCACCACCGCGCCGGACTTGCCGACAACCTTGTCGCCACCGAGGACAACATCCTGAACGAGCGCGCACTCGAGTTCGTTGGCGAAGGAAAGCGCTACTGGGACCTCGTCCGCACCGGACGTGCCGCCAGCGTGCTCGTGCCCGACCAATATGGCTACCGCACCAACCGCTGGTCAGAGAACAAGAAATACCTGCCCATCCCGCAGAACGAAATCGATGCCGCACAAGGCACATTAACGCAAAACAACTATTAAACGGATGATGATTATGAAAAATATAGCCAAACATATCGGAAGTTTCCTGATGGCCGGTCTTGTCCTCGTCGCATGCTCGCCCGACGACTATGCCGGACTCGACCCCAACGGCATGCCTCTCGCCTCCGAGGCCGACATCACCATGGAGTTGGACCAGGAAATCAACCAGGTGAAGTTGACGCTCAACAACAAGGCGCAATACCCAGTGTGGATCATCGACGGGAAGACCTACTCCACCCGCAACCCCTTCACCAAAATCTATGCCGCCTCAGGCGACTATACCGTGCAATACAGAGTGGGCAACCGCAACGGCATCAGCGACGGCATGGGTGAGAAAACCTTCCACTTCAACAACTCCATCGTCGATTTCTCGGGCTTCGTCACCCGTCTGGCAGGCACCGAAGCCGAAGGCAAGCAGTGGTACATCGCCAGTGCCGAAGCCGGGCACATGAGTTGCGGCCCATCGGGCACCGACGGCACCGAATATTGGTCGGCTGCGCCCAACGACAAGGCCAACAACGGTGTTTACGACGACGTGGTCACCTTCACGCCTTCCCGCGGCTACACCTACGACCCGGGCGAGGGAGGCACCATGTACGTGAACAAAGAGACGAAAGCCTTCCCTGAGACCAATGGCGGCACCGCCACAGAGGACGTCATGGTCCCCGTTGATGTACAGACGACCACCTACGACTTCACCGTCGAAGGCAACGACGTCTTCCTCGTACTGCCTGCCAACACCCGCTTCCCCTACATCGCCAACGACGACCAGTGGAAGGCGCCCAAGTTCAAGATTGTCGATCTGAAGCCCAAGCACATGGAACTCATCTACGACAACGGCTCCATCGCATGGCACTTCATCCTCGTCACAGAAAAGGCAGCCCCGACAGAGGAATTCAAGGGCTTCAAGTACGACAGCGACTGCAACATGTTCCGCACCGCCCACTACACCAACACCTATTGGTATGCCCCGGGATGGAACCAGATTGCCGACCCCGTGCAGACTGTCGATGGCAGCGCCTTCACCCTCGCCCTGCCCGAAGCCACCACCGACAAGTGGCAGTGCCAGTACTTCTTCCACACCGACATGACCTCCAACTCTGCCACCAACTACGACTTCTCGTGCGTGCTCTCCGCCACCAAGGACCACAACAACGTCACGATAAAGATCTGTGAGGAGACCGACGACGGCAAACTCTATTTCGACGAGGTGGTGCAACTGAAAGCCTACGAAGACTACGTGTTCTACAAGGCCGACATGCCAGGACTCGACCTCGCCAGCGTGAAGATTGTGTTCGACTTCGGCGGCAACCAAGCCGGCACCGACATCACCGTGCGCGACATCGTATTCAAGGAGCACGGTTGCGACGACGGCACCCACCTGCCCACGAAGGAGTTCAATGGCTACAACTACGACCATGCCTGCAACATGTTCCGCACCGCCCAATACAGCAACACCTATTGGTACGCCCCGGGATGGAACCAGATTGCCGACCCCGTGCAGACCATCGACGGCAGTGCCTTCACCCTCTCGCTGCCCGAAGCCACCACCGACAAGTGGCAGTGCCAGTATTTCTTCCACACCGACATGACCACCAACGCTGCCACCAACTATGACTTCTCGTGCGTCCTCACATCGACGAAGGACCACAACAACGTCACATTGAAGATTTGTGAGGAGACCGACGACGGACTGTTCTATTTCGACGAGGTGGTGCAACTGAAGGCCTACGAGGACTATGTGTACTACTATAGCAACTTCCAAGGCAAGGACATGGCCAACGTGAAGATTGTGTTCGACTTCGGCGGCAACCAGGCTGGCACCGACATCACCGTGCGCGACATCGTGTTCAAGGAGCATGACTGCGACGACGGCGCCGGACAGCCGCAAGACAACACGGGCGACACCCCGGGCGGCGACAACACCATCGACTGGGACTACAACTCGGCCAACAACCTATGGAAGAGCGTCGATGCCACCGACTGCGAGATGTTCTTCTACTACGCACCGGGATGGAGCCAGTTGCCCGACCCGTCGCTCACCCACAACGGCGACACCTACACCCTGCAACTGCCGCAAGCCACTACCGACCAGTGGCAGGCACAGATGGCCTTCCGCACCGACCTCTCTGCCAAGGCTGGCGAGCAATATGACTTCTGCTGCGTGATGACTCCCAATGTCGATCTCAAGGGCGTCACGGTGAAACTCACCCAGACGGGAGACGACAACAACTTCTTCTTTGCCGAGCGCGTGGACCTCGCTGCCTACGAAGACAACGTGGTGAAGTTCAAGGCGAAGGAATGCCCTGCCGACATGCCCCAAATCAGCCTCTTCTTCGACTTCGGCGGCAATCCCAGCAATACCGAAGTGACATTAAGCAAGATTTATCTCGAAAAGAAATAGTGCAATGAAAAAGTCAATGATATACAGTTTATTATTCGCCTGCATGGCGGCTTTCGCCGCCTGCGGCGACGATGAAGTGGGAAGTGCCAACCCTGCGGGGGAGGTTTCCTGCTCGCCCACAGAACTTAATTTCATCGCCAACGGCGGCGAGCAGACAGTCACCGTCACGGCCAACAGGGAATGGATGGCATACGCCAGCGCCGACTGGATGACGCTCACCCCCACGAATTCGATGGGAAAGACGGGGACACTCTCCGTGAAGGTGGCAGAGAACGGCACCTACGACGACCGCGAAGGCACTGTGACGGTGAAAGTGGGCAACACCCGACAGGTGATTGCCGTCCGTCAGCCGGGCATCCCCAAACCCGCTCCCGACCCCTCGATGAATGTTCCCGAAGGCTATGAGATAGACTGGTATGACGAGTTCACCGGCATCTCCTTGGGTTCCGACTGGACCTATGAGGTGAAAGACGCCGGATGGGTGAACAGCGAGAAGCAAGCCTATGTGAACGGCAATGGCGTCACCGAGGTGAGCAACGGTACGCTGAAAATCAACTGCAAGAAAGTGGACGGCAAAATCTACTCCGCTCGCCTCTATGCCAACAAGAAGAAAGGATGGAAATACGGATGGGTGGAAGCCAAGATCAAACTGCCCAAGGGCAGCGGCACCTGGCCCGCCTTCTGGATGATGCCCGTCGATGAGAGCGACGGCTGGCCCACCTGCGGCGAAATCGACATCATGGAGGAAGTCGGCAACCATCCCGACTACACCTCGTCGTCGATTCACTGTTACAGTTACAACCACACCAAGGGCACACAGAAGACGGCTGAGCGGCTCACAGCCGGTGCCGAGAGCGACTTCCACGTATATGCTTTGGAGTGGACGGAGAACTACATCCAGACCTATGTCGATGGCAATCCGCTGCTGCACTTCGACAACGACGGTGCCGGCAACAAACAGACATGGCCGTTTGCCAAGGAGTTTTACGTCATTCTCAACCTCGCATGGGGAGGCACCTGGGGCGGTGCCGGCGGCATTGACGAGAGCGCGCTGCCCGTCACCATGGAGGTGGACTATGTAAGAGTGTTCCATAAGAAATGAGAACTGTACTGCTATCCATCTTCTTCCTGCCGCTGGCAATGGGCCTGCATGCACAGGCCCCCGCCCAGCGCATCTACCTCGACGAGACGAAGGACATCGAGACAAGGGTGAACGACGCCCTCGCACGCATGACCCTCGACGAGAAGATTGCCGTCATCCACGCACAGTCGAAATTCTCTTCGGCGGGCGTGAAACGACTCGGTTTCCCCGACCTCTGGACAGATGACGGTCCCCACGGCGTTCGCCCCGACGTGCTGTGGGACGAGTGGGAGCAGGCAGGACAAACCAACGACTCGTGCGTGGCCTTTCCGGCACTCACCTGCCTTGCCGCCACGTGGAACCCACGCATGGCAAGGGCTTACGGCGAGAGTCTCGGCGAGGAAGCCCTCTACCGCAACAAGAACGTGATGCTGGGACCGGGCGTGAACATCTTCCGCACACCGCTCAACGGACGCAACTTCGAATACATGGGCGAAGACCCATGGCTCGCCTCTCGCATGGTGGTGCCCTACATACAGGGCTTGCAGTCGAAAGGCGTGGCGGCTTGCGTGAAGCACTATGCGCTCAACAACGACGAGGAATACCGCCATCAGGTGAACGTCATCGTCAGCGACCGCGCCCTGCGCGAAATCTACCTGCCGGCCTTCAAGGCGGCTGTCACCGAGGGTGGCGCATGGGCCATCATGGGTGCCTACAACCTCTACAAGAACCAGCACAACTGCCACAACGAGACTTTGCTCAACAAGATTCTGAAACAGGAGTGGGGCTTCGACGGCGTGGTAATCAGCGACTGGGGCGGCACACACAACACCCTCGAAGCGGTGAACAACGGACTCGACCTGGAGTTTGGCACCTGGACCGACGGTCTTTCTTGGGGAACCTCCAACGCCTACGACTCCTACTATCTGGCTCGCCCCTACCGTCAACTCATCGACGAGGGGAAACTCACCACCCGCGAACTTGACGAGAAAGTGCGGAGAGTGCTGCGGCTGATGATGCGCACCAACATGAACCGCCAGCGGCCTTATGGCTCGCTGTGCTCCGACGAGCACTACCAGGTGGCACGGGAGGTGGCACGAGAGGGCATAGTTCTCCTGAAGAACGACCGCGGAGTGCTGCCGATGCACAACAACTCAAGGGTGCTTGTGGTGGGCGAGAACGCCATCAAGATGATGACGGTGGGCGGCGGTTCGTCGTCGTTGAAAGCCCAACATGAGATATCGCCGCTGCAAGGTCTCTTGGAGCGATTGGGCTCGCAGGTGAAATACGCTCGCGGCTATGTGGGCGACACCACAGGGGTCTATAACGGCGTGACCACCGGACAAAGCCTCGCCGACACACGCCAACCCGCAGAACTCATCGCCGAGGCAGTGGGGATGGCGCGCAATGCCGACTATGTCATCGTCTTCGGTGGACTGAACAAGAGCGACCACCAAGACTGCGAGGGGCACGACCGCAAGACCTACGGCCTGCCCTACGCCCAGGACGACCTCGTCGAGGCCCTTGCCGCCGTCAACAAAAACCTCATCTTTGTGGGCATCTCGGGCAACCCCTTCGCCATGCCTTGGATAGACCGCGTCCCCGCAGTGATACAAGGATGGTTCCTGGGGTCTGAGGCGGGGCTCGCACTGGCCGACGTACTCACAGGAGAGACATGTCCGAGCGGGAAACTGCCGTTCACATGGCCTGTGAAACTCGACGACTGCGGCGCCCATGCCACAGGGTCGTACCCGGGCACATGGCGCACCGACGAGCGCATCATCGACGAGGAATACAAGGAAGACATTTTTGTGGGTTACCGTTGGGCGGACCGTCGGCACATCCGACCGCTCTTCCCCTTCGGCCACGGCCTGTCGTACACCTCTTTCCGCATCGATGGCGCCACCGCCAGCAACACCGCCATCACCGCCAATGACTCCCTCACCATCACCGTCGGTGTTGAAAACACGGGTGCCGTGGCTGGCGCCACCACCGTGCAACTCTACGTCGCCGACAAGAAATGCTCCCTGCCTCGTCCGGAAAAGGAACTGAAAGCATTCCAAAAAGTGTTTTTATCTCCTGGAGAGCACCGTGACGTCAAGTTGACCATCGGGCGCGACGCCCTCTCTTTCTTCGACGACCGCACACAACAGTGGACGGCTGAGCCCGGCGATTTCGAGGCCCTGATAGGATTCTCTGCCGGCGATATCCAGAAGAAGGTGAAGTTCAAACTGAAATAACAACGATTAAGGACAAAACGAAACAGCCCGACAACAGTACCATGAGACTGCTGCCGGGCTTATTATATGAAACAAATTTACATCATGCCTGAACTCGGAGGCTGGATGTCACGGAGGGAAAAAATGGCTACTTCTTTCTATGATTTCTTTTGCAAACTTTCGACATACTGCGGATAAACTGGGCTGGTCACCACGAGAATCCTATAGACTGCCTTGAAGAATTTCTTTGCAGCCGTCTTGAAACTTTGCACTTTAGTTGTCATTGTCGATTGGTCGAACTGGGCAACTGTCATCGGGGTCAATTCCATCGTTTTCATTGTCGTATATTTTTTATTGTTATTATTTTTTTCTTTGATTCTTACTACGACAGGCGGGCCTGTCTTTGTTTTTTCTGTTGCAAAGATAAGGCCGCTTTGTGGACGTGCAATGGAATTTTGTGATTTCTTTCAGAAAGGCTTATGACAGCAAAACGTATTTCTGACAAAGACAGGAAAAGGGGCTATTACTTGTCAGAAAGGGGGGCAGAGAGGTGGGTAAGATTCTCTTGTTCCAATAATTTTGTATTTGTCACGTGATGCGGATAGTGTCTGATTTACATATGAGATTCAATATACCGCTTGATCAAAGAGGCATGGGAAAGAGGTTTGCTGGGGTCCTCGATATCGCCATTGGTGTCATAGTCAAGGAAGACGATGGTCTTTCCTGCACGGAGAAGGTCGATGAAATGCTGGATTTCCCTTTGGCACTTGTGCTCAAGCATCCAATAGTAGGAAGGAACATAAATCTCCTTTCTTGCCTCGATGTATCCAAGGAGTTGCCTGGAGCCCAATCCTTTCTGATGACCAAGGCAATGGCCATGGGTGCGGACTGTGCGCTTGAGGTCTTTCATCGTGCGGTTGGAAAAACAACTGAAGTC
Organism: uncultured Prevotellaceae bacterium; assembly: GCA_946415525.1. GTDB lineage: Bacteria > Bacteroidota > Bacteroidia > Bacteroidales > Bacteroidaceae > Prevotella. The sequence goes on from CAMKSZ010000125.1 coordinate 8,694, forward strand.
TATCCCTTCGCTTTCAAAGACTTTGAGTCCCTGCCAGATGCCCTCCACACTGGCGGAAGTCACCGTCCCCGAAAACGGCACGGGTATTCCTCCATGAGGATAAAATGGGGAAAGTCTTTTATACTCCCCTTTGCTGGTCACGTCGAAAATCTCGGCATCGGGATATTTCTTGAGGATGTTCTCTGTCTTGGTTCTCTTGTTTTTGATTACTATCATAATAAAAAGTTAACAGGTTGTTTTATTGGCTACAAATATACGGGAAAAAGAGGTGCAAGATTAGTGATTAATCTTTTTTATGATTTTATTTCCATTCTTGGGACAATGAGAGGCTGCTATATAATGCCAAAGGGATGGATTTTGTAAACAGTTTACCACTTGTATTTTTCTATGACTTGTTTGAAGATGGGAATGTCGGAAACAGAGGCAAACAAGCGCATGCACGCACGAATCTTCAATATTCCCAAATGACTAAAAATTTCATAAATGGGTTTATCAAGGTCTAATAAGACCTGGCTTGCACGAATCAATCTTTCCCTCAAAACAGGATGATTTATGTATTCTTCTGCTTCCCCACGGCCATTAAGACCATAAAATTCGGTCACTTTACTTTTTCCCAATCCTTTTAGTTGAGGATATACATATCTTATCCAACATTCAAACCCAAGTTTTCCTTCTTGGTTTTCTTTCAAGGCTTGCTCGTACAGGGTATTGCCATAAATGGTTTTACCGCTCTGAGCCGTTAAGAATCTTTGTAAATCTTCCATTTGCATTCTCTATAAAATTGTTTTCGTTCCTTTATATAATGCCAAAGAGATGGATTTTGTAAACAGTTTACCACCTATATTATGAATGTTTTTACCATTTTGGACCGTAAAATCTTTGCAAAGGAGTTCCATATG
>CAMKSZ010000126.1 GCA_946415525.1 uncultured Prevotellaceae bacterium
AAAGGGAAGGTGCGCGACCATTATGTGGCTCTTTGCAAGCAGGCGGCTTATTTCGCCCTTTCTTGGCATTATCTTTGGGATGTGCCGTTCGCGCCAGGGCAGATGCTCGGTGACCTCAACTTCAAAAGCCGTGGATGGAGCAATGTGTCGGTGGAGAACAACCACGTAGATGTATTTGTCTTCGAATTGCATCACATTGTCAAATGGCTGGCTGAAACAACAGGGGAGAGAAGGTTCTGCCAAATGGCAGATGTCATACACTCCTCTCTTTGCCAACTGTTGCCCACAGAACAACGTTTGTGTGGCATAGGGGTGCCGGGATTCAACCCGGAAGTGGTGCAGCATACGCACTGGGATTATGGTAAAAATGGGAAGGGATTCTACAACGACATTTTTGCTCCAGGATGGACGGTGGCTTCCTTGTGGGAACTATATTCTCCCCGACGAACAGTTGATTTCTTGCGCTAAAAAGCATTGCACACCCTATATTTCGGTTATACACTGATATAGGGTGTGTTTTTTATAAGTGGCTGAATGACAATATGTTCCTATTTTGTATTATCATTTTCCGCTTATACAAACATCATTATATTATGCGCGTGAGAAGATATCGACTAATTTTGCAAGCAAATCGAATAAAGTCAAACATTACTGATATGATGAAAAAACAATTATTCAAATTTTGCCGTTCATGGCTTCCGGCGGGCACTACCATGTTGTGCTCGCTGACAATGATGGTGGCCGAACCGTTCATCACACCGTCGGTCGCACAGGTTCAGAAGGGAGTGAAGATGACACAAGTAACGGGACTTGTTACCGACCAGGCGAAAGAACCCCTGGTGGGTGTCACCATCTCCGCGGTGGGCACGAGCAATCTTGCCATCACTGATATCGATGGCATGTTCCACATCGACGTGCCGGCTCAAAACAATGCCGTCCTCGAGTTTTCCTATGTGGGTTACAAGAAGACGCAGGTGAAGGTGAACGGCGCTAAACTGCTCAATGTGATGCTCGAAGAGGAGGCCACAGAATTCAACGAGGTGGTGGTCACTGGTTACAGCAGCCAGAAAAAAGCATCGATCATCGGCTCCATCGAGACCATCAATCCTACCGAACTCAAGTTTGGCACTACACGTACCTTGTCCAACAATTTGGCTGGTAAACTGAGTGGCGTGATTGGCATTCAGCGTTCGGGCGAACCGGGATATGACGACTCCAATTTCTGGATTCGCGGTATTTCCACTTTCTCGGGTAGCAACAATCCTCTTATTCTTATCGATGGTGTGGCGCGCGACTTGAATAATGTCGATGTGGCGGAAATTGAGTCGTTCTCCATCTTGAAAGATGCATCGGCTTCGGCTATGTATGGTGTCAGGGGTGCCAACGGCGTCATCGTCATCACTACAAAAAGGGGCAAAATCGGGGCTCCACAGGTGAGATTCCATGTCGAGCATTCCATCAATGAGCCTACGAAAATGCCGGAGTTCCTGAGCGCTCCCGACTATATGACCCTCCTCAACCAATTGGCACAGCAGGATGGCATAGCACTGCCTTTTACACAATTGCAAATCGACCGCACACGTTCGGGCTACGACCCTGACCTCTATCCTGATGTCAACTGGGTGGATGCCATCACCAAGGATTATGCCTACACTACAAGGGGCAATCTTGATATCAGTGGCGGTTCCGACTTCCTCAGATATTCCATCGTGGCGTCGTATTTCAAGGAAACGGGCATCTTGGAACAGGACAAAAGCCTTATTTTCGATAATGCGACCAACAACCAGCAGTTCAACTTGCGCACCAACATCGACATGGATGTCACTAAGACGACGATGCTTAGGGTGAACATCGGTGGCTACCTCAACCGATTCAAGAAGCAGAGGTGCAACACCGATGGGGCATTCGGAGAGGCTTTCCGTACACTTCCTTTCGTGCATCCTGCAAGATACAGCGATGGTGCCATCCCGGTGATTTCAAATAGGGCAAACCCCTGGCGTACCGTCACCCAACAGGGTTACGACTTCATCACGTCGTCGAAACTGCAGACGCTCTTTAGCGTGGAACAAGACCTGAAGATGGTTACACCGGGACTGAAGGCGAAGGCATTGTTCAGTTTCGACCGCTGGAACAGAAGTTCTCGTGGACGTACGGCAAACCCTGGCACAGTATTCCCTGCCACTGGGCGCGACGAGGAGGGAAACCTTATCTACACGCAATTTGAGACGGGCGACGAGTCGATGGGCAGTTTCAACAATGGAGAATATGGTAATACGAACGTCTATTTCGAGGCTGATTTGATGTATAATAGGCGCTTCGGAAAAATGGATGTCGATGCCATCGTGCTCTACAACCAACAGGCTTACGACGATGGTAGCATACAGGACTATCGAAAGCAGGGTATCGCAGGACGACTCTCTGGCACCTACGACAACAGATATGTGGCGGAGTTCAACTTTGGCTACAATGGGTCGGAGAATTTTGCCAAGGGCAAGCGTTTCGGATTCTTCCCGTCGTTCGCCGTCGGATGGCTGCTAAGCGAGGAACCTTTCATGGAGAAAATCAAGCCTATTTTCCACAAAATCAAGTTCCGTGCAAGTATTGGTTTGGCGGGCGACGACAATATCGGCGGCAGGAGGTTCGCTTATCTCGGTACGCTCTATACCGACCAGGAGGGTTATTCTTGGGGAACAACAGGACAGCGCAGTTACAGTGGTATTACCGAGGGTGACATCGGTGTTGACAACCTGACTTGGGAAACCGTGACCAAGAAGAACCTTGGTTTTGAACTTGGATTGTGGAACATGATCGACTTCAATTTCGACATTTTCAAGGAAGACCGCAAGGATATCTTCATGCAGCGTACTATCATTCCCACACAGAGCGGTTTTGTCACTTCGCCATGGGCGAACTTCGGAAAGGTGACCAACCATGGTGTGGAGATGACGCTCAACGTGCACAAGCAGTGGAACAAGAATTGGTTTACTTCTGCTTATGGCAACTTCACCTACGCCAAGAACAAGGTGCTCGAAAAGGATGAGCCGGAAGTGCTCAAAGGCACACATCGTTCTCAGACTGGAAGGTCGATGAACGAACTTTGGGGACTCACCGCTGAAAGGCTTTTCATCGATAGTGATTTCAATGCTGATGGAACTCTCAAGGAGGGCATCCCCTCGCAAGAGGGTGTCGGTGCAGTGACGCTGCATCCCGGCGACGTCAAATATATCGACGTCAATCATGATGGGGTCATCACCGAAGAAGACGAAGGCTATATCGGAGGAACTGAAGACCCGAGAATAGTGTATGGATTCGGTGGCGTGGTGAATTACAAGAATATCGACTTCAACTTCTTCTTCCAGGGGGCGGGCGACCTGTATCGCGTCATTGGTGGACAGCCTTATTTCTTGCCCGGTGGCGGTACCACCACCGAGGGTAATGCCTATGCGAAGAATATTGATGACAGATGGACTGACTCCAATAAAGATCCAAATGCTTTCTGGCCGAGACTCAGTTATGGCCCCAACGTCAATAACTACAGACGTTCTACTTGGTGGAAAAAGGACATGAGTTTCCTGAGATGCAAAACCATTGAGGTGGGATACACTTTCCCGAAGTCATGGTTTGAGAAAATTTATGTGAAGAGTTGCAGGGTCTTCGTCAGCGGAAACAACCTCTTCTGTCTCTCTTCTTTCAAACTTTGGGATCCTGAGTTGGGAACCAACGATGGCCTCCGCTATCCCATGAACCGCTCCGTGATGTTCGGATTGGACGTGAACTTTTAATTATGTGCAAACGTTTAGCATTTAGGACAATGATGAAAAAGATAAAAACCTATATTTTTGTGGTGGCTGCCATGATGGCCATGCCTCTCACACAGTCTTGCTCCGACTATCTCGACAAGGAGCCTGATACGGAACTGACCACCGAAATGGTCTTCGAGAACAGGGATAAGGTCTATTCTTGGTTGAGTTACGTCTATAATATCATCCATAATCCCGACAAGTGGGCGCTCACTGCCGATGGCTATGAGGTGTTTGCTGATGATATCACTCCTTCTGCAAGATGGCAGCAATGGGACTGGGGCGGTGTGATACCCAAAATCCTTGGTCAGTGGACAATCAACTCTACATGGGGCGGAAATCTCTGGCACATGATGCCAAGATACATCCGTCATGGATATATCTTCAACAATATGGTGAAGGCCATGCCCGACCACGACCTCCCTCAGTCGGAGATTGATAATATGAAAAACGAGGTGAAGTTTCTCTGTGCTTACGCTTGGTGGCAGATGGCAGAGAACTATGGGGGCATTCCTTTCAAGCCTGACTACATAGCACCTACGGATTTTGAACTCTCTGACCTCATGGTGGGACAGTCGAAATTCGACGATGTGGTCGATTATTGCGACAAACAAATGTATGAGGCTGCCATGGCACTCCCTGCCGTTTACGACGACCCTGCCAAATATGGACGTATCAACCGCATCATGGCGCTTACCGTACGCTCGCGAATGCTGCTCTTTGCTGCCAGTCCGTTGGTCAACGGAAACCCATGGTATGTGGACTATAAAAACGATAAGGGGGAGCAAATCTTCAATGCTTCCTACGACGCACAAAAATGGGTGAAGGCGGTTGAGGCTTGCAAACTTTGTATCGAAGAGGCTGAGAAGGCTGGATATGCTCTCTATACCGAGGCTGGACCGCAGGGTGGGATAGACCCGTTCCTTTCCACTTATAACGTGCACATCAAAAGATGGAGCGAGGGCAACCACGAGATTACGTTCCCTGTGACCAAAGGCAACAGTTACCGCGACACCTTCCTGCGCACCGTGTCGGTGAGGGAATACGGCGGTGGCAACGGACTGGGTGTTTACCAAGGACTGGTCGATGCTTTCTTCACCAAGAACGGACTGCCCATCACCGACTCCAACTCGGGGTATGTTGAGGAGGGTTTCTCCACCGTTGTTGACAACCGTTCTGATGTCACTTCTTGGGAGTTTGGAACGGGCGTTTCGGGCGAGGTCACCTCGCGTGGTACCTACAATATGTATTGCAACCGTGAACCACGATTCTACAATGCTGTGTCGTTCCATGGGGCATGGCTCGCCGTGGGTAACAGGAAATATAATTTCTTCAATGGCGGACGTGACAATGTGCAGACTTCCTCGCCGCATGACGCGCCTCAAAACGGATATTTGGTGCGTAAGGGTCTGAATGTGCTCGACAATTACCTTACTGGGTCTGTCACCGACCGCCAGGGATTCACCTATAGGTTGGCTTTCACCTACCTCGACTATGCCGAGGCTGTGAATGAGGCTTACGACAACGGAGAGGCAAGGGCTACGGCATTGGAGTATGTCAACCGCATTCGCGAACGTGCTGGCGTGAGGAAATATACATTGGATCAGGTGCCTGTCACCGACGAAGACTACATTCATGTGGATAACACTCAAGCGGATGTGAGAAGGGTGGTGCGTGCCGAGCGCCGTGTCGAACTCTGCTGTGAGAACAACCGCTGGTATGACATCAGAAGATGGAAGGATGCAGAAAACTTGCCTGAGATGTGTGGCGACGACTACGGAATGAATTTCCAAGGGCGCACCCAACAGGAATTCTTCAAGCGTACGGTCTATCAGACACGCGTGTGGAAGAGGCAATACTATTGGATGCCTATCTACATCGATGAGTATGAGAAAAACCCCAATTTGCGTGAAGCACCGTTCTGGGTGGTGGATAAAGGAGAGGAAAAATAATTGATAGTAGTAAAGACTTTAGACTTATGAAATACTTGCATTATTTTGTTGGCGCGATATGCCTGATGGCGTTCGCTTCGTGTAACGAGGACCCTGAATTTTTCAAACTTGAGTCCTACCCCGACGAGATGCACCTCAAAAGTTCGGTAGAGTCGGTGGTGCTCAATAAGGGTATTGCCGACCAAGAGGCGGTCACCTTCACATGGGATGCTGCCACAAGCCCTATCTCGAGTGCCGATGTGATTACTTATAAAGTGTGTCTCTATCCGTCTGCAATGGCTGATAACAAGTCCGAATATATCGACGCTGGGACCAATCGCTCGCTAACGCTCACACACGACCAACTCAATTCCATGGTGGCGAAATGGGCTATGCCGGGCACACCGGTGAAAGTGACGGCGCAAGTGCTCTGCAATGTACACAATGAGACAAGATATGTCAAACCGGAAGTATCGACTGTTGAACTCGTTGTTACGGGCTATGAGAAATATCCGGTTTACCTCTACATGGTCATCACGGATGATGCCGGTAACGTTTCGTCACATCGACTTGAACAAAGGCAATTAGGAACTGGCATCTATGAGATTTCGCTCAATATGGTGCCTTGCAACTTCCATTTCACCACTACTTCGGAACCTTATCCTGCCTATGGTTCCGCTGGAGGTGAGCAACTCAACTACGTGGTGGAGGGGACGGTCAATGAATTTAGAAACGAGACGGCGGGTACGCGTACCATTATCGTAGATACCAATACTGGCTTCAACGACTGCCGGGTGCTCAATATCGTGCAACTGCCAACGCCGGGCCTTATCTGGATTTGTGGCAATGGATGCTCTGTGGGGTGGAACACCAACACTTCGTCAGGACGCCTCGAAATGGTGGGGTCGGCAAGGGAACCGTACCTTTATGCTTGGACGGGTGACTTCACGGCTGGTGGTGAATTCAAAATCGGACTTGGCAACGGTTGGGGTGACCAGTTCTTCTACGCTCCTTTTGAAAATGCCGACCCGCTCACCAATCACGAATTGCCCATGTATCGCTTCCAGGATGATGGCGGCGACCTGAAGTGGGTGCCTTCTGTTAGCGGAAGATATACGCTTACGCTCTGTCTTCTTGCAAATGATATGTGGACCAAGTTTGAACCTGCCAACTAATCATGATTATGAATCTTAACGGGATGAAATATTTATTGGCTTCTTGTCTGGCGATAGGCATTCTTTCGAGTGCCTATGCCGGAGACGGGGCGGCTACATATTACAACCCTGTCATCAAATGGAGCATGCCTGATCCAACGGTCATCAAGGCGGAGGACGGCTTCTTCTATCTTTATGCTACAGAGGACACGCACAATGTGCCTATCTATAGGTCGAAAGACTTGGTAACATGGAGATATGCTGGAACGGCGTTCACCGATGCCACACGCCCCATGGACTTTGTCCCCAAAGGGGGAATTTGGGCACCCGACATCAATTACATCGACGGACAATATGTACTCTATTATTCCAAGTCGGAGTGGGGCAAAACGTGGGAGTGTGGCATCGGAGTGGCGGTGAGCGACAGACCCAATGGTGGATTCCACGATGCGCACAAACTCTTTATCTCAAGCGAAGTGGGGATAGAAAACTGCATCGACCCTTTCTTCATAAGGGTTGATTCATGCAATTACTTGTTCTGGGGGTCGTTCCACGATATCTATGGCGTGCAACTCACCGATGACGGACTCGCTATAAAAGAGGGGGCTACTCCACAGAAAATCGCGGGCGGGCTAATAGAAGGAACGATGATTGTGAAGCACAAAAACTATTTCTATCTCGTAGGGTCGGCAGGGACTTGCTGCGAAGGGGCAAATAGCACCTATAGATTGGTGGTCGCTCGCTCGCAAAACTTGTTTGGACCTTATGTGGATAGAAACGGAAGGAGTGCCATCAGCGATCATTTCTCGCCATTGCTCAATAGAAGTCCAGAGGTCTATGGACCTGGACATTGCTCTGAATTCGTTACCGACGATGCCGGACAGACTTGGATGCTTTACCATGGCTACCAATCTTCCAATGTGGATGCAGGACGTGTGGTTTACCTTGATAAGATTACATGGGGGACTGATGGCTGGCCACAGGTGCAGGGCATGCGTCCTTCTACTGAGGCTGAGGCTCCGTTATTTGGAAGCGAAGCGGGGATTTCTGAGAATATGGGCGACAAAAACACGTCTTACTTCGTTCATCGTGTCGATGATGGTGGCTATTGGCGAATCGATAGTCCCGACAACAAACTGTTTTCTTGGCAGGTGTACAATGTTTCCGGACGTCTCGTCATGCATGGAGAGTCAAAGAATATGGCCATAGTCGATACTTCTACCATTCAGCATGGACTTTATATGGTCAGGGTGAATGGTGCTGCTGGCTCCTTGTGTGAGAAAGTGTTGAGACAATGATAGTATTGTATAATAAAACCTATAAAGTATTGATAATTAATACTTTATAGGTTTTGTTTTTTGCGTTGGAGAGCCAATCCTTCACCATTTTCTAAACTCCTGAACTCCCAAACTTTACTTTCGCCCAACTTTCTTGAGCAAGTCCAACTTACCGTCGTCGATGAGTTTGAGGATTAACTCTCCGAAAAGAGTGTTCTGCCAAGCAAACCAGGGGCGCGTGTAGTGGGAGGCATCGTCCTTGTTGAACGATTCATGGATAAAGCCGGTATGGTTGTCGGTGTTGACGAGCATCTGCAGACATTGGCTGATTTCATCGTCGTCTTGACTGGTAAAGGCGCGCATCATAATCGACATGGGCCATACCATGTCGTAACCTATGTGGGGACCGCCAATGCCTTCGCCGGCACGACCACGGAAAAAACTTGGATTGTCTAAACTCCACACAAAACGACGGGTATTCTGATAGATGGGGTCGTCAAGGGGGACATCGCCCAAATAGCCCATGGCCAAGAGCGAAGGTACGTTGGCGTCGTCCATCAAGAGATGGCTGCCGTAACCGTCAACTTCAAAGGCGTAAATCTTGCCATACTTCGGATGATCGACAATGGCGTATTGGCGAAGGGCGGATTCCACCTCGTTGGCCAATTGCTCGCATTCTTGTGCCAATTTCGTATTGTGGTTGGCTTCTGCCAAGATTTCGGATGCCTTGCGAAGCGATGTGACAGCCATGAAATTGGAGGGGATGAGGAAGGGGAAAACGGTGGCATCGTCGCTTGGGCGGAATACGGAGACAATCAAGCCTATGGGGCGGACGGGATGACCCCAACCATCCCAACCGACTGTGTCGAAGGCACGGTCGGTGCGGCGCTTGAATTGATAGGGACCTGACCCGTCCTTGCGCTGTTGCTCGCGGAATGTCTTCAGGGTGCCCTTGATGGCTTGCAACCATTCGTCGCCAAAGATGGTGGCATCGCCTGTCACACGCCAATATTCATAGGCAAGGCGGATGACATAGCAATGGGAGTCTATCTCGTATTTGCGCTCATGGAGTTCGGGCTTCATGTCGGTGATGTCGCTTTGCCATTCCCCGCCTGTGGGACCGTCGTTGAACGCATTGGCGTAGGGGTCGATGTTGAGACAACGGAACTGCCGCAAGATGACACCGCGAAGCATGTGAGCCAACTCCGGGTCTTGGTTGGCGAAGCGAACGTAGGGCCAGACTTGTGCTCCCGAGTCGCGGAGCCACATGGCATGGATGTCGCCGGTATAGACGAAGGTATCGTCGTCACCATCCGCTGTCTTACGATAGTGCACGGTGGTTTCCAATGTGTTGGGAAAGCAGTTCTCAAACATCCATGCCAAATAGG
>CAMKSZ010000127.1 GCA_946415525.1 uncultured Prevotellaceae bacterium
GTCCTTAAAGCCCTTATCCTTCTCAGGTGATGCTCATATCACCATTGTGGCATAATACTGGAAATCATTGTAAATAGTATTGAGAAATCGCTCGTTGTCGCTTTCCTTGGCCCTGATGCCGAGATGCTGCTCCAACTTTTTTGCCAATTGGGCAATAAGGCGGTCGCGGTGGGAATTTTCGGCATAGATCAAGTGTCCTATCACCTCCACTTGGCGCATGCTCAGCGAGGCGGCTTCGGGATAGGTGGGCACGTAGTTGTCGGTGATGTATTTATAGGAATTGAGCAGATACGGGCGACTTCCCCTCGAGGAACTCACTACGGCGGTGCCGGCGGCTAAGTCGCCGATGCGCTGGCAGTTTTTAGAGAAAATGACGAACACCAGTCCGATGCCCATGAAGAAATCTACAAGATAGAGCAACCATCTTAATGCGAGGGCGGTCTTCGAGGGTTTGGAACCGTCGAGTGAGGTCACTTTGATGCCTATCAGTGCCTTGCCGATGGTCTGTCCGTTGTTGTAGATTTCCATGAGTAGCGGGTAGAGGAGGAGAAGCAAAAAGACAATGGTTCCCACCAAAAAGGAGAAAGACTCCGAATGGGAGGCTGCAGATATGCCTACAAACAGTAAGCCGATAAAGGTGGCGATGCCGAGGAAGACAATGTCGATGACCCATGCGAAGAAGCGCTGCACCACGGTGGCCGCCTTCTGGCGAATGCATACGTATTGTCCGGTGATGATACTGGTCTGTGCCATGAAATTCTTGCTTTTCGCTTGCAAATATAGAGAATGTTTTTTACTTTTGCAACCACAACGGTGAAAAAAACGAAGTGTATGAAGGAAACTGTCTTTATCAGGCGTCGTCTTGAAAAATGGAAGGAGATGGAGAACATGGTGGGCGACACTGTGTTTGCCACGCCCGACGACGTGGTAAAGGCTTACAACGAAGTTACCTCCGACCTTGCTTTCGCACAAACGCAATACCCCGACTCATCCATCACCTCTTATCTCAACGACCTCGCTCTCGGACTGCACCGCGACCTCTACCGGCACAAGCACACGCCGTGGTCGCAGATTGTCAGGTATTGGACGCACGATATTCCGCTTGCCGTCTATGAGGCACGCAACGGATTGCTCATCTCCCTTGTCTTCTTCCTTGGTTGTTGCTTGGTGGGCGCCGTCTCTACGTTGGCAGACCCCGAATTTCCCCGCTTCATCCTCGGCGATTATTATGTGGACATGACGCTCGACAATATCGCGGCGGGAAACCCCATGGCGGTTTACTCGATGGGTTCGCAGGTAGGTAGTTTTCTGGGTATCACCATCAACAACATCCTGGTGTCGTTCATCGTTTACATCATGGGGATATTTACCTGTTTCGGCACTTGCTACTATCTGCTCAACAATGGCGTCATGGTGGGCGCATTCATCACCTTCTTTGTGGTGAGAGGACTCTTTGTGGAGTCCATCCTCGCCATCATGCTTCACGGCACCCTCGAACTTTCTGCCATCGTCATCGCCGGTGGGGCGGGCATCACATTGGGCAACGGATGGCTGTTTCCTGGCACCTATAGCCGCATGGAGTCGTTTCTCATGGCGGCGCGCCACAGTGCCAAGGTGCTGCTGTCCACCACTCCCATCTTTGTCTTGGCTGGTTTTATCGAGGGGTTCTTCACCCGTTTCACCAATATTGGCGACGGTTTCCGCCTGATGGTCATCTTCACGTCGGCGGCGTTTGTCGTTTTCTATTATGTCTTATTGCCCATCAAGCGACATCGCGATGCCTCACAGCGGAAGTAAAATATCACTCTATGCCGACAGGTCGATCTCGCAGTGTCTTGAGACCACCTTCGATTTCATGCGCTCCTGCCGCAGCGTGTGGTTCAGGATGACGTTGTGGCTTTTTATGCCATTGTGCTTTTTTACCGTGATTGCGTTTTATGGCCTCATGAATAACTTTGAGGCTATTGACCATTTTTTGGACAAGTCGAGCATCGGTTTAATAGGGGGTGTCATCGTAATATTTCTCCTCTTCTTGTTGCTGTCGCACTTGATGGTCTATTCCCTGCTCGATGCCTATGCTGAACATGGTGATGACATCGACGGTTTTTCGATGAATAGGATGCTGCCCTATATCCGGCGGAATGCCTTGCGTGTGTGCTGGTTGGTTTTGTTCTTCGTACTTACGTTTTTCTTCTTTGCCATAGGAGGTGTCCTTGGTTTACTACTATGGTTTTTCCTGTCCCTTTTGCCACCAGTTTACATGATTGAGCGGCAGGGATTCTTGTCGTCGATAGCCAAGTCGGTGAGACTTTCTTTCAGGTCTTTCTTTCAGTTGGTGGGCGTGTTATTCTTCTCCTTGATGTTCGGCTTCTTGATGCTGATGGCATTGGCGATGCCTTTCAAGTTGATATCTTCGGCTGGGGATGTCTTTTCCTTTACTGTTTCCAGTACCTCACCAATGGGCTTGCTCTTTTCTTACACCTATTACATGATTGTCACCATGGCCTTTTGCATGCTTTTCTCAATGCTGCTTTTGGCCTTGGCTTTCCAATATGGCTCTGCGTCGGAGTGGGTTGACGAAGCCTCGTTAGAGAGTGACATCGAAAGATTTGAAAACCTGTAAAGTCACTGCCATGTCTGTCGTCGATACTTCCTCCGTCATGCTCAACGATTCTCTTGCGGCGCGCCTCTTCCATGGGCACAACTACAAGGAGTCGCTCTTTCGCGACACCGTGGCTCCGGATAATATAAATGACGAGGAATTTGTGACTTTCAGCGAGTCCGACTCCTTTTTTAGCGGACTTGTCGATTTCTTCTCGTCCTTGCCATGGGTGGTCTATGCCATTTTCGGTGTGCTGTTGCTTGCCTTGATGGCCTATTGGGCGTATCGTAGTGGGATGATGTCGTTTCATTTCAATCGCCACACTGTGGAGAACGATGCCGAAAATGTCTATGAGATTGACTACGACAGTGAGTTGGACGAGGCATTGCGGAAGGGAGACCATGCCCGATTGGTGCGACTGATTTACCTCAGCACGCTCCGTTCTCTTGATGAGTCGGGGCGCATCGCATGGCGCATCTACAAGACACCCTCGGAATATGCTGCCGAATTGGCCGACACCGACTTTCTTCGGATGACAAACCTTTTCCTGCGGGTGCGTTATGGGGACTTTGCCGCCGACCGAAGCGACTACGAAGCGATGTGTGTCTGGCAGGCCCGTGTGCTGAAAGGAGGTGAAGCATGAGAAAGGATGTCGTGGGCGTCGTTGTGGCCTTATTGGTGATACTGCTCTTTTTCTGGTGGATGTCGTCGGCCGAGAGGACATATAATTGGTCCTATTCCTTCGCCCACGACGACGACAATCCATTTGGTTGCCAACTGTTCGACAAGATGGCCTCGGCCACCATTCCTTCTGGCTACACCTATTCCGAGGAAAGTCCCGACGAGTTTTTTGCTTCACAGGAGCGCAGGACATTGCTTCTTGTTGGCGAGTATTTCAATTCCACCTTGCAGACCGTCGAGCGGCTCGACAGTTTCGTGCGCAAAGGCAATAAACTCATGTTGGTTTGCTGCAATTCCTATTTGCAGAGTGATATCGGCATACCTTGGGCGCGGTTCTCCTTCGAGGACAATAGTCCTTACTACTTTTCCGTCGATTACCTGAAGGCTTGTCTTCAAGGCATAATCGTTCCCGACACATTTTATTGGAGCAACCGTTGTCGCGTGAGGGTCGATGTCCCTTTGGCTACCAACCACCTCAAGGTGGGCAAGGGATTCAAGCCCACTTGTTGGATGGTCGTGCCAAACAGAATGAAGAGAAATAGCGAACAAAGAATGTCATCGATGGTGGTTTCTGCCAAGATGAAGGTGGGGAAAGGTGAGGTGCATTTGGTCAGTACGCCATTGCTCTTCACCAATTATGGTGTGCTCGACAAGCAATTGACACAATTCCTCCATTTCCAGTTGGCGCAGGTGTCCGACTTGCCTGTGGTGAGGATGCCCATCGATAAATTCTATACCCACTCCAATTCGGAGGATGAGATCACCGACAGTTCCGTCCTCTACGTACTGCTTGAGCGGCCTCCGCTGAGATGGGCCATCTACACCTTGTTGGCCGTCGTCTTGCTCTTCATGGCCTTCACTGCACGGCGCCGACAACGTCGCATTCCCGTGGTGGAGCGGCCTGCCAACCGCAACTTGGAGTTTGTCCGTCTGCTCGGCACCATCTATTACCGTCGTCACGACCATCTCGACCTTTTGCGCAAAAAATACACCTATTTCGCCGAAGAACTGCGCCGCAATCTCTTGCTTGACATCGACGACCAGGAGAATGAGGATGCCAACATCCGACTGCTGGCACAGAAGACCGGCATCGACGAGGAACAGGTCAGGGCGACGCTCACGAAGGTGAGGGACTGTGTCGATAACGGAAACGTCAGCGAGAGACAACTCTTCGACTGCATTGACCAAATCAACAAAATCATCAAACGACTATAAACACCATTCTATGGAAGAAATCATTCAACAACGACTTGAACTGACGGCGTTTTCTTCGAAAATGCTGCTGGTACGGCATCAGATAGGTACCGTGGTTGTCGGTCAAGACAAGGCCGTCGACTTGTTGCTCACGGCGGTACTCGCCGACGGGCATGTGCTGCTCGAAGGCGTGCCGGGAGTGGCAAAGACACTGTTGGCGAGGCTGATGGCAAAACTCATCGACGCTCGTTTCAGCCGCTTGCAGTTTACTCCTGACCTCATGCCTTCTGATGTGCTCGGCACTTCGGTGTTCAACATGAAGGAGTCTGAGTTTGAATTTCACAGAGGGCCGATTTTCTCCGAAATAGTCCTCGTCGACGAGATCAACCGTGCGCCGGCGAAGACACAGGCCGCCCTTTTCGAGGTGATGGAGGAGCGCCAGGCCACCGTCGATGGCACCACCTATCCCCTTGGCGACCTCTTCACCGTCGTGGCCACGCAGAACCCTGTGGAACAGGAAGGCACCTACAAGTTGCCCGAGGCTCAACTCGACCGTTTCTTGATGAAAATCACCATGGGTTATCCCTCGCCCGACAATGAGATGCTCATCCTCAAGCGGCATCATGAGAATGCCCGCATCACGCTCCTCGAACAGGTGCAGCCGTTGCTCACCAAGGACGAACTGCTGCAATACCGCTCTTTGCTGTCGCAGGTGGTGGTTGACGAGAGCCTCTTGCGCTACATTGTCGAGGTGGTGCAACTCACCCGTTCCAGCAAGGCGGTGTTTCTCGGGGCGTCGCCCCGTGCCGCTGTCGCCTTGCTGCGGGCATCGAAGGCATACGCCCTGTTGCAAGGGCGCGACTTCGTCACGCCCGACGACATCAAGGCGGTGGCACCGGCAGTGTTGCAGCACCGATTGGTGCTCACCGCCGAGGCTGAAATGGAGGGTTACAATGCTGCCAGACTGGTTGACCAACTGGTCGATCAGGTAGAGGTGCCCAAATAATACGGCAAGCGGATGTTTCTCACGCGTAGGTTCTATATCTTGATGGCGGCCGTCGCCATTGTGCTGGCATCGGGGGTGCTGCTGGCTCCACTGTTTGTGGTGGGGCAGTGCCTCTTGGTGCTGTTGGCGGTGGTGCTTGCTCTCGACGCCTTGGCTCTCTACACCCTCGCTAATGTGTCGGCGGAACGGAAGTGTGCGGAGCGATGGTCCTTAGGCGATGACAACACGGTGGACATCCTGCTCGTCAATCGCTCTCCCTTCTCGCTCGGCCTCACCGTGGTCGATGAGTTGCCGCCACAGTTGCAGAAACGCGATTTCTCCCTGAAAACGCGCTTGTCTGCAAATGCTTCCCGACAAGTTGACTATCGCGTGCGACCCACCATGCGGGGGGTGTATTCCTTTGGCCGTGTGCTGGTCTATGCCTCCACGGCCGTTGGATGTGTGGAGCGGCGTTTCAAGTGTGGCGAATTGGCGGATGTAAAGGTTTATCCTTCTTTCCTCATGCTCAGGCGCTACGAACTCATGGCGGCAACCGACAACCTCTCTGAGATTGGCATCAAACGGGTGCGCCGTGCGGGCAACAATACGGAATTTGAACAGATACGCGACTATGTGAAAGGTGACGACTATCGCACCATCAACTGGAAGGCCAGTGCCCGCCGCACTCACCTGATGGTGAACGTCTATGAAGACGAGAGGGCGCAACAGGTGTTCTCGCTCATCGACAAGGGAAGGCTTATGCAACAGTCGTTTCAAGGCATGACTTTCCTCGACTATGCCATCAATGCAGCGCTCGTGCTCTCCTACGTTGCCGTCAACAAACAGGACAAGGCGGGGATTATCACCTTTGCCGACAAGATGGGGGCTTTTGTTCCTGCCGGCCGCAATGCCTTGCAGATGCAGCGCATCCTCGAATGTCTCTATGCCGAACAAACCACCTTTGGTGAGTCCGACTATTCCGTCCTCCCGCCTGGTATCAATCGTTTGGTGGGGCGCCGCAGTTTCATGGTGCTCTACACCAATTTCACCGACTTCAGTTGCTTGACTCGGCAGTTGCCCTACCTGCGATTGCTCAACCAGCGTCACCGCTTGCTCGTCGTGTTCTTCGAGGATGTGGAGTTGGCGGACTACATCGCCACACCGTCGCATGGTGGCGAGGAATACTACCAGCATGTCATCGGCGAAAAACTGGTCTATGAGCGGAGGCTGATGGTGAGCACGCTCAAACAGAACGGTATTTATAGTCTGCTCACACAGCCTGGACGCCTCTCCGTCGATGTCATCAACAAGTATATCGAAATGAAGACGCGCCATTTGTTGGCATAGCCGCTCTATGTCTTGTAATAAAATAGTTGTCACTTTTATGCAAAATCTTTGGAAATCTCAATAAAAAGTGTTAAGTTTGCATATATAATTCAACTACTAAACTCTTAATACATGAAAAAAGCACTTTTACTTATCACGGCATGCCTGTGTGCGTGCCTGCCATTCACCACCCACGCCCAGGACGACATGGCCACTTTCCGTACATGGGCGATGACACCACCTATGGGGTGGAATTCTTGGGACTGCTACTACTCATCCGTCACCGAGAAGGAGGTGCTGCAAAACGCACAATACCTGGTGGACAACGACCTCGTCAGGCACGGATGGGAGTATGTGGTCATCGATATCCGATGGTATTGCAATCATCCTTCGCTGGGTGGCGGCAACTACAACCAGCGGGGAACGCAAGATTATGTGCTCGACGAATACGGACGCTATCTGCCTTCACCCACACGCTTCCCCTCGTGCATGGTAGATGGCAGGAACATGGGATTCAAGGCTTTGGCGGACAAACTCCATGGCATGGGACTCAAACTGGGCATACACATCATGCGCGGCGTACCTCAGGCGGTGGTCAAAGGCAACTACCGTTTGAAAGGCAGCGAAAGTACACCGTGGAGCCAGGTGTACAACGGCACCACTTCGCCCTGTACATGGCTGAAGGACAACCTGCTCGTCCGCAACAACGAGGCAGGACAACTGTATTACAACAGCATCATGGACCTCTATGCCGAGTGGGGGGTCGATTTCCTCAAGATTGACGACCTCTCCCGACCGTTCTACACCGACGAGATACACATGATTCGCCGCGCCATCGACCAGACCGGACGACCCATCGTGCTCTCGCTCAGCCCGGGCAAGACACAATATACTTATGCCGAAGAGTGCTTGGCCAATGCCAACATGTGGCGAATGATGGATGACCTCTGGGATAACTGGAGCGCCGTGGACGCGGTGTTCAACGAGGCGAATGAATGGAGCCGGTACACAAGGCCGGGTAATTTTGCCGACTGCGACATGCTGCCTCTTGGACAGATAGCCATGACCATAGCCGACCCAGGTTATGCCTCTGCCGACAAGGGGCGGTGGACCAACCTCACAAGGAATGAACAACTCACGATGATGTCGCTCTGGGGCATTTGCCACTCGCCTCTCTTCTTTGGTGGAGAGATGACGAAGAACGACGATTTCACTCTCTCGTTGCTCACTAACGAGGAATATCACCGTATGCACAAATATGCCGTGGATGCACATCAGGTGATGGCAGACGAGGACAACGGGCGCGTGGCTTGGACTTCCACCGACCCTGAGACGGGCAACCGATACCTGGCGCTCTTCCAGCGTGACAACACTCGTTGGGTGGTAGGGGGAAAGGCGCTCTACAAGTCGGAAACGGTGGCATATACCACCGACGGGCATGCCGTCGATGTGGATATCGAATGGCCGGAAGGAAGCAAGACGCTGGTGCTCGTGGTGGATGACGGTGGCGACAACTACAACTACGACCATGGCGACTGGATCAACCCCACACTCGTGTTGCGTGACGGCAGTGAGGTGGAATTGACGGGCACTTATCAAAAACGGGTTTACACCAACTCTTATTTCAACCGTGTCTATGAGAATAAAAACGTGGACAACGGCGGCAAGATGAAAGTGATGGGCACGACCTACGACCGTGGCTTCTCCACCGATGCCAATGCGGCCATCTTCTTCGAGATACCGGCCGACATGGACGTGGCGCGTTTCAAGGCGATGGCGGCTGCCGACGACTCCGGCATCGGACAGACTGGCTCTACCACCAGTATCCGTTTCATGGTATTCGACTGCAATCCGCTCACCACAGAGCAGGACGATGCCGTCGCTCGTTCGGGGTTGATTTCTCGCACGGGAAAGAGGTCGGCTGAAATGTCATGCGACGTGACGGGTGCCGAACAGTTGAAAATCGTAGTGAGCAATTATGGCGACGGCTTCGCCTACGACCGTGCCGACATGGTCAACCCCGTGCTCGTCGATGCTGACGGCAACGAGACATCGCTTACCTCTCTCACAGCAGCGTCCTATTCCTCGGAATGGGGAACGTTGCATATAAACAAAAACGTGGAGGGGGGCACACTGCGCGTCGATGGACAGTCGTATGCCACCGGTCTCGGAATGAATGCGCAATGCACGTTGGTTTACAACTTGCCGGAGGGGCATAACTTCAAGACATTCAAGGCTCTCTGCGGCTATGACTCCAGTTGCGATACCGACAATACCTCTGCTAATGGCACCACAATGGAGTTTATGTTCTATGTGGCGGTGAATGAGCCGTTCTCCTTCGACCTCACGGAGTTGGGCTATGGAACTGAAGAGACGGTGCCTGCCTATGACATTTGGCAGAAAAAGGACATTGGCAACGTTTCGGGCATGGTGACGGTCAAGGTGCCCAGTCATGGCGTCGTCTTGTTGCGCTTGGGCGACAAAGTGCCTGTAGGAATCGACACTCCACACCACGAAACAGGTTCGGTTCTTCCTTCCGATGGCAAAGTCTATGACATGCAAGGCCGCAGGATAAACACTCCTTCCCATGGCATCTATATTAGAAACGGTAGGAAGGAGATGGTTAGATAGGGCACTCCTTGATGTCTAATATGGATGATACTGCTAAGTTGAGACGCCACGACGTGGCGTCTCACTTTTAGGTGTATGACTTGAATTGGTGTTGTTCCTCTTTGTTCTTTCATGTCGAGCCAATG
>CAMKSZ010000128.1 GCA_946415525.1 uncultured Prevotellaceae bacterium
TTGAAGGGCTCCACTGTCGTGGGGAAGTTGTGGGTCTCGGCTTTCAGCGAGATGACGCTCTCCACTTCCTTCACCTCAAAATAGTCGGAGGTCGATTGGTCGTGGGGGGCAAACTGCTCCACCACAGGACCTTGTGCGAAGGCGACGTTGTCTTTGTAGGCGGAGAGTATCTTATTGGGGTTTTCTTGTGTGGTTTTCTTGATGAGGGCGAAGAGCGAGGACTCTTTCTCCACGCCGTCGATGATGAAGGTGCCGCCGAAGATTTTGTGACGGCAATGCTCGGAGTTGATCTGTGCGAAGCCGAACACCTCGGAGTCGGTGAGGGGGCGGCCCAACTGTGCCGACACTTGGTGCAGGTATTCTATCTCCTCGGGTGAGAGGGCGAGGCCTTCCTGCTCGTTGTACTGCTCCAGGTCATCTACCTGGCGGATAGGTTCGGGCTGGTGGTTGACGGTGAAGATGCGCTGGTCGAGGCCTTTGTACATGCGTTGGAGCATGGGGTCGTGGTCGGCGTCTTCATTGTCAACGGGGAAGTATTCCTCAATGCGGCGGATGCCTCGGATGTTCATGTTTTGGGTAATCTCCACAGCATTGGTGCTCCAGGGGGTGACCATCTCGCGGCGCGGGCCTACGTAATAGCCGTCAAGTGTCTCTGCTTCGATGAGTTCGGCGTCGCCATACAGCCATTGCAGGCGACCAATTTCATCTTTGTCCAATTGTTGTGCCGCTTCCGTGGCGATGATACTCTCTGTCGGTGTCTTGAAAAAGTAAATCATATTGTAGTGAATTGCAATTCTTTTGCAAAGGTAGTGCAAACCGAGCGGAAAGCAAAGCAAATGACGAAGTTTTTGCTTTCTTTCCCGAGATGCTGCCATTAGCGCCAGTCCCCATCTATAGGTTGAAATGGCTTGTCGTTGTCCTTTGTCGTCTTTATAAAAAAATTGGGGCATCCCGAGAGGGATGCCCTTTTATGCCCTCTGTCGGATAGATATGGCATTAACTCTTATAGAGGGCGATGTTGCTGCCATATAGGGGCGGGGTGTTTCGTGCCGCAAAAATAGGACTATTTTTCTCTATCCGCAAAGAAAAATGAAAAAAAATTCAAGTTTTTAACAATTTGGCTACATTAGGGTAGAATCACATGCGTGAACCTTATAAATGTCAATACTCTATGGATGCGCTTTGGTGAGTTGTATGCCGTCGTCGCCGATGACGATGATGTGCTTGCGGTATAGGTCGCCTATGGCGCGTTTGAATGTTTTCTTGCTCACGCCGAACACTTGCTTGATGACCTCCGGGTCAGTCTTGTCGCCATAGGGACAACGGCCACCGTGGGCCAAGAGATAGTCGGTCAGCGTATCGACGAAATCGATGGTGCTTTGCCGACCAGAAGGCTGCAGCATGACGTCGATTTTGCCGTCGGGGCGCACTTGGTCGATGTAGCCACGAAGGCGGTCGCCGACATGCACGTCGCGAAAAATGCGGTTGCTATAGACCAACCCTTGGTAGGCGTTGTCGATGATTACCTTGAAACCAATGTCTGTTTGTTGCCAGACGAGCAGGTCCACGGCGTCGTTGTGCCCGTAGTCCGCGGGCTGTTTGTTGAGGAAATGCTCCACCTTGGCGGATGCCACGATGCGGTAACTCTCCTCGTCGATGTGGACGTGGACGACATGCCAACTGCCGATTTCCATTTTCTTCTTCTGTTCGCTGAAAGGGCAAAAGAGGTCTTTCATCAGTCCCCAGTCGAGAAAGGCACCATATTGGTTGACCCATGCCACGCGGAGGAAGCCAAACTCACCCACTTTCACCCGAGGGTGTTCCGTCGTGGCGATGATGCGCTCGTCCTGGTCGAGATAGACGAACACGTTGAGTTCGTCGCCAGTTTTCGCCCCTTTGGGCACGTACCTGGAAGGTAGCAGGATTTCTCCTTCGTCGCCGCCGTCGAGGTAGAGGCCGAAATCTACTTCTTTCACGATGCTGAGCCTGTTGTAGTCGCCCAGTTTCACTTTTAAGTCGTTGTCGTTGGTTGTGTCGTTGGTCATGTCGTCTGTGGGTTGGGGGTGGATGATGGGGTGGAGGTGCTGTCGTCTTGATCGACAATCTGACCGTCCTTCAGGTGAATGGTGCGGTCGGTGATGGCAGCCAACGTCTCGTCGTGGGTGACGATAATGAAGGTCATGCCATAGCGGTCGCGCAGGTCGAAGAAGAGTTGGTGCAGTTCGGCTTTGTTTTGGGAGTCGAGGCTGCCCGAGGGTTCGTCTGCCAGGATTACAGACGGTTCGTTGACCAAAGCCCTTGCTACTGCCACCCGTTGCTTTTCGCCGCCCGACAGTTGGTTGGGCTTGTGGTGGGCGCGGTCGGCCAGGCCCATGAACTCCAACAGTTCGGTGGCCCGTGCCTTGGCGGCAGCGGTCGATTTGCCAGCAATGAACGCAGGTATCATGACATTCTCGATGGCGGAGAATTCCGGCAGCAGTTGGTGGAACTGGAAGACGAAGCCGATGTGGCGGTTGCGGTAGTCGGAGAGTTGGTTGGTGGAGAGGGCATGCACGTCGGTGCCGTCGATGATGACGGTACCGCTGTCGGGATGGTCGAGCGTGCCGATGATTTGGAGCAGGGTGGTTTTCCCGGCACCGCTGGGGCCCACGATGCTCACCACCTCGCCCTTGTCGATGTGCAGGTCGATGCCCTTGAGCACTTGCAGTGGTCCGAAACTCTTGGTGATGTTCTTGATGTCTATCATAATGGATGGGTTGGCTAAGTGTTTTTGTTCGCCTTCGCCTTTGGTAGGAGGCGATGGTGCAGCGAGTGCAGCCAGTTGGCGATGGCTTTATAGGCGCTCTGCTCCTCTTGGTGCTGCGACTCGGCGAAGGTCATGGCGTCCATGAGGTCGCCGTATTGGTCGGGGAAGACAATCATGAGGCTCTTTTGGGCATAGAACTGCTCAATCTCCTTGGGGAGTTTCTCGAATGCCGTCTTATAGGAAATGTTGCCTTTGCGCGAGGTGACGAACACCATCAGGTGGTCGTCGTTGGTCTTGGCGGCAAGGTGAGGCAGTTCGTTCCAATGTTCCATTGTCTCAAATTCCCCACGCACGCTGCTGTGCAACTGGTTCATATAGGCGCGGATGAGGTCGTTGCAGTCTTTCCGTGCGTTGAACACGATGCGGCAGTCGAGGTTTTCAGCCATGCGGAGGAGCCTTTCGAGCCACCGTTGGAATCCGTATTCAAACTCCGCCCGTGAGGGTACAGCCACCCTTATGCAACGCAGGGTGTTGAGTGGTTGTTTCAACCTTACGAAGATAATCTGGCGGTTGAGCCCGTTGTAAAGGCTTTGCGCGAACTCGCCCCAGAACTTGGGCGAGATTTCCTTGTGGATGTGCAGCCCCATGATGATTTCCGAGGCGTCATACTCCTTGAAAGCGTGCTTGATGCCGTTGGCGATGTTGGCGGCCACACGCACCTGCGTCTGCAACCGTACGTCGGCTGCGCTGGCTGCTTTCACCAAGTCGTCGAGCAGTCGGCGTCCTTTCTCTTGGTTCTCCTGGCGGTTCTGGTCGTCATAGACGATGTTGAGGGCCACAAATCCACGGTTGAGTTTGGTGTTGCGCATCATGATGGCGACGTTGAGCAAGCCCTCAGCCAGTTCGGGATATTTCACCGGCAGCAGTATTTTCTCGTCGTCTTGGTCTTTCTCGTTGTGCTGGTCGCTGTGGTCGTGCAGCACGATGTGCTTGGCGGCACGTTCGGTGATGATGCTGCTGATGATGCAGGTAAAGAGAATCATGATGACCACGCCGTTGAGCATGTTGTCATCGACAAGGTGTTGTCCGGGTGCCGTTTCCAAGCGCATGCCCACCATCACCATGGCGATGGCGCCGGCGGCATGGGCCGTGGTGAGTCCGCACATGAGGTGTCCCGACGAGAGCGGCAGACGGAAGTGGATGCAGGCCAAGTAGGCGGCGAGTGCCTTGCCGAAAGTACCTACGAAGACCATGAAGAGCACCACCCAAATAATCTCGCCGCCGTGGAAGAGGAGCCGCACGTTGATGAGCATGCCCACGCCGATAAGGAAATAGGGGATGAACAAGGCGTTGCCGATGAACTCGATGCGCCCCATGAGTGGCGAGAGCCTCGGGATGTAGCGGTTGAGGATAAGTCCACTGAGGAAAGCCCCTAAGATGCCTTCGAGACCGACGGCTTCTGCCAATGCCGCGCTGAAGAACATGGCGGCCATGACGAAGATGAACTGCATCACGGCATCGGAATAGCGGTGGAGAAACCATCGTGTCATGCGGGGGAGGGAGAAGAAGAGGATGGCGCAGAAAACCACTATTTTGAGCGTGAAGTATGCCCAGAAAAGCCATCCGCCACTGCCCGAGAAAGTGGCGGCAATGGCAGCGATGACAGTGAGCGAGAGGAAGAGGGCAATCATTGTGGATCCTACGCTCAGTGCGGAGGCGGGGTGCTGTTGCAAGCCGTAGCGCCCGATGATGGGGTAGGCCACGAGGGTGTTCGATGCCATGATGCAACCTAACAGGAGCGAGGCGATGCGCGAGTAGCCGAGTACCCATGTCGAAAGGACATAGGTGATGACGAAAGGCACGATGGCGGTGAGCAGTCCGAAGATGAGGAAATGGTTTTTCGACTTCCGCATGCTTTCCAAGTCCATCTCCAGTCCGGCAAGGAACATGATGTAGTACATGCCCACCTTGCCGAAGAGTTCGAAAGAGTCGTCGCGTTGGAGGATGTTCAGTCCATATTCGCCGATAAGCACGCCTGCCAGCACCATGCCGATGATATGGGGGATGCGTAGTTTACCCATGATGATGGGAGCGATGAGGATGATGCACAGCACGACGAAGAAGATTAGCGTCGGGTCGGCGATGGGAAAGTATCGAGATAGGTCGTGCATGTATTTTCTCTGCTCAGGTAGGGTGCTTCGGCGATGCTCGCCGAGGTGGTTTTCACTTTTACGCGGCAAAATTACGAAAAATCGAGTGCAGAACAAAATGAACTTGTTCATTTTTTGTGCCGACATG
Source organism: uncultured Prevotellaceae bacterium (assembly GCA_946415525.1). GTDB lineage: Bacteria > Bacteroidota > Bacteroidia > Bacteroidales > Bacteroidaceae > Prevotella. The sequence continues at coordinate 5,045 of CAMKSZ010000128.1, forward strand.
GAGTAATTTCGCAGCGCAGCGGCAAAAAAGCAATTAATTGGCAAAAAAACACCCTTTTTTGCAACGATTCGTCCGAAATGTTGTAATTTTGCAACCAATTAGGGTCAGATGAGAGCCACAGCCGTCCGTGCGGGCATTCATCGGCCGCCAAATAAGAACAAATAATTAGCAAAGAAAAGATGAAAGTAGCGATTGTAGGTGCAAGTGGTGCCGTCGGACAGGAGTTCCTCCGTGTGCTCGCCGAGCGTGATTTCCCCATCGATGACCTGGTGCTGTTTGGTTCGACACGCAGCGCAGGCAGCAAGTATGAGTTCAAGGGCAAGGAGTATGAGGTGCGCTTGCTCCAACACAACGACGACTTCAAGGGCGTTGACATCGCCTTCACGTCGGCAGGTGCCGGCACTTCCAAGGAATTTGCCGACACCATCACAAAATACGGTGCCGTGATGATTGACAACTCGAGTGCCTTCCGCATGGACGACGACGTGCCCTTGGTAGTGCCCGAGTGCAATGCCGCCGACGCCTTGGTAAGGCCCCGTGGCATCATCGCCAACCCCAACTGCACTACCATCATGATGGTGGTGGTGTTGCAACCGTTGGAGCAGTTGTCGCACATCAAGCGCATCCGCGTGTCGAGTTACCAGAGTGCCAGTGGCGCAGGTGCTGCCGCCATGGCCGAACTGGAACAGCAATACCGCGAAATAGTGGAGGGCCGCCCCGTCACAGTGAAGAAGTTCCCTCACCAGTTGGCCTACAACGTTATCCCCCAAATCGACGTCTTCCAGCCCAACGGCTACACGAAAGAGGAGATGAAGATGTTTAACGAGACACGCAAGATCATGCACTCCGACGTGCGGTGCTCCGCCACCTGTGTCAGGGTGTCGTCGCTCCGCTCCCACTCCGAGAGTGTGTGGATAGAGACCGAGGCCCCCATCTCCGTGGAAGAGGCACAAGCCGCCATCGCCGCCGCCCCTGGCTGCACGCTTTGCGACGACCCTTCCCAGTTGGTTTATCCCATGCCGCTCGACACAGCCGGTCGCGACGACATCTACGTGGGTCGTGTGCGCAAGGACCTTGCCGAGGAGTGTGGCCTCACTTTCTGGCTTAGTGGCGACCAAATCCGCAAGGGCGCCGCGCTCAATGCCGTGCAGATAGCCGAATATTTGGTTAGGGTGGGCAACGTCGGATAAAAGACGGTGCCTACACGCCTTTGCCGGCAGCCGGAGCCAAAACAATGACTCCTGCTGTCGGCTTTTTGCTGAAAAAAACGGCCTGTTGGCTGATTATCCTTTTATACGGCATAATTTTAGCAGTATCTTTGCGTTTACTAAGTGGAAGGCAACGCTACGGCACCGCTTTCCGGAAGAACAAAAACAATGTAGAACAATACCCACCGACAGACGATGGAAGAATTACTCAGCAGATTCGACAGCATCACCCTGGAGCAGATGAGCGGCATCAGGCTGATGAACCGCATCGACACCAAGTTCGTCACCACTCAACCGGTGCTTGAGCAGTTGCTCGCCATGGCTGTCGATGAATACATGGCGCAAGAGATTGACGGTGAGCGCAACTTGAAATACAGCACCACCTACTTCGACACCCGCGACTACGACATGTACTACACCCACCAGCATGGCCATGCGGGCAGGCAGAAACTGCGCTTCCGCACTTACGTCATCTCCAATTTGCAGTTTATGGAGGTGAAGACGAAAAACAACCACGGGCGGACGAAGAAGAAAAGGATGGCGGTGGAAGACATGGACCTCGCCGACAATGAGAAACTCGCTTTCCTCGATACCCACCTTGGCTATGCCCCCGACACGCTCATGCCTGCCATACAAAACAGTTTCGACCGCATCACGCTGGTCAACAAGGCACGCACCGAGCGGCTCACCATCGACACCAACCTGGAGTTCCACAACCTTGTGACAGGCATCGACAGGAAAATGGCACCGCTCGTCATCGTCGAACTGAAGCGCGACGGATTGTGCTACTCCCCCGTACTTGAGATGCTGCGAAAATTGAGGGTGTTCCCTCATGGGTTCAGCAAATACTGCATGGGGTCGGCGCTCACCAACGACCAACTGCAGGTCAACCGCTTCAAGCCAAAACTCATCGACGTGCGCAAAATCATGGAGAGCGCCATTTAGAATTCACATAGTCCATCAATTATCAAATCAATACAACATCATGGAAATACTAACCAATCTCGTGTCGTACGATTACTTGCTGATGCTTATCAGGTTCGCCATCTGCTTGGCCACCAACTGGGTGATTGTCGATTTGCTCTATTTCCCCAAGAGCAAGCGCCGCGACTTCTTCTTCACATTCATGCTCATCGGCGTCGCCATCTTCTTCATCGTCTTCTTCATGATTTTCGTGCTCGAGGACATGAAAGGCAAGACCGGCATCGGCGTGGGCATCGGCATGTTCGGCATCTTCAGCATCATGCGTTACCGCACCGACGCCATGCCTGTGCGCGAGATGACCTATCTCTTCATCGTTCTCTGCCTTTCGGTGGTCAATGCCCTTGCCTCGACCATGCCCATCTTCGAACTCCTGCTCACCAACGTGCTTATCATCGTCTGTGTATGGTGCTGCGAGAAGTCGCTCAAGGTGGTGCCTTGCAAACTCATTCAATATGACCGTATCGAACTCATCAAACCTGAGCGGCGTGCCGAACTTATCGAAGACCTAAGGACCCGCACCGGACTGGATATCAGGTATGTGGAAGTGGGTGGCATTGACATGTTGCGCGACATGGCCGTGCTAAAGGTGTATTACAAAGGCAAGGGTGCCGGCAACTCGGTTGACAACAAGGTGAAGATTCGCCAATCGGAATTTGCAGAATAAAAACCACAAGGAAATGACGACGATGAAAAAGTTTTTTTGTTTGATGGCATTGGCGATGACGGCCACAGCAGGATTCGCCCAAGACGATTTCGGCACCATCCTCTCCTTGGAAGCCGAAAAGAAAATCAGCAAGAAATTTTCGGTGGGCTTGGAGGCAGAGATGCGTACCCGCGATGACGTGAAGAGCATAGACCGCTGGTCGGGCGGCTTTCAGGCGGGCTATAAACTGTTGCCTTGGCTGAAGGTGTCGGCAGGCTACACCTATCTCTACGACAACAACGAGAAAATTTCCTATTACGAGGAGGGCGACGGCAAGGTGAAGAAAGGCATCGTCAATGTTGGCGACCCGAAAAAGCGGGGAGAGTATTGGGGCTCGCGCCATAGGTTCAACGTCTCGCTGACAGGCAGCCACAAGTTTGGCGACCTCGAATTGTCGTTGCGTGAAAGGTGGCAATACACCTATCGTCCCGAGCAGACCGTCGACCAGCGATACAGTTATTACGACGAAGAGTGGGATGGCGAGGAGCATGTCTATCGCGGCAAGGGAAAGAACATCCTGCGCAGCCGGTTGATGGCGGAATACAAAATCAGGTACATCCCCATGACGCCCTTCGTGAGCGTGGAAGCCTTCAACGCGTGGAACTTGGAGAAAATCCGCTATGCCGTGGGCTCCGAATGGCGCATCAACAAGAAAAACGTGGTGAGCCTCTACTATCGTTACCAGCATGTGGACAATAGTAGCGACGGCGAGCCCAACCGCCATAGCATCGGACTGTCGTACAAGGTGAAGTTTTAAGGCGGAAGCCTACTTGCCCAAGAACTTACTGCTCAGATAGGCGTTGAAAGTCTCGCGGTAGAGGTCTCCGATAGGCAGGTAGGTGTCTGCGTCCATGATGACGCGGTTTTTATTCACTTCCTGAATTTTCTTGATGTTGATGATATAGGAGCGGTGGATGCGCATGAAACTATTGCGTGGAAGCCGCTCCTCTATCTTTTTCATGCTCAATAGTACGGTTAGAGGGCGGGTGTCATCGGCGAAGTGGATGCGCAGGTATTCGCTCATCCCCTCGATATACTGGATATTGTCGATATCGACGCGTACTACGCGGTGCTCGGTCTTCAAGAAAAGGGTGTTGCTGTCGCCTTCCTCCTCTTTGGCCTTTCCTTCCTCCTTGGCAGTGGCGGTCTGGGCGGCTGTCATCAGGTCGTGACGCGCTTTCAACTTGTTGGCGGCACGGCGCATGTCGTCGAGTCCGAAGGGCTTGAGCAGATAATCGACGGCATCTACCTTGAAACCATCGATGGCATACTCGGAGTAGGCGGTGGTGAACACGACGAGCGGGGGAGCCGAGAGCGATTTCACAAAGTCCATGCCGCTGAGGTCGGGCATGTTGATGTCGATGAAGATGGCATCGATTATCTCCTCCTCCATGATTCGGCGCGCTTCGGCTGCGCTCTCGCAACTGCCGATGAGTTCCAAAAATGGGATTTTACTGATATAGGTGGACAACTGCCTCAGTGCAAGGGGCTCGTCGTCGATGGCTAAGCATTTGATCATGGCTTTTTCTTTATTATTTTGTTCAAGTTTCGATTGGTTTGGGAGTTTTTTTTAAGGAGTTTGGGAGTTTTTTA